>JAJYVT010000038.1 GCA_021791845.1 Actinomycetes bacterium
GCCGGTACCGGAGATCGAGCAGGCGCCGGGCCTCTGCCGCCCGTTCCCGGTCGTCGAATGGGACCCAGCCCGACACCGCCCACCGGTAGAACTGGCCCCCGCGCACGTGGACACCGCGCTCGAACCGTCGGGCGAGCAGGTCGGCGACGGTCGACTTGCCCGACGCCTGCGCTCCGGTGATCAGCCACACCCCCTCGGTCACCGGCACAGCTTGGCATCGGCCCGACCCGGCGACGACCCCTGGGGCGGCTCACGCTTCTCGATGGACGTGGGCATGGAGGCCTTCGCGGTCGAAGATCACGATGATCTCGGCCGGGCCTCCGATGGCGCCGAAGGCGTGGGGCGTCATGGTGGCGAACTCGGCGGCCTCGCCGGTCTCGACGGTGACCTCGCGTGCACCGAGCACCAGCCGCACCCGCCCGCTCACGACGAACATCCAGTCGTGCCCGGGGTGGACCCGCGGCTCGGGCAACCGGCGCGTCGGCTCGAGGCGCATCTTGACGGCCGTCGTGGCGCCGGTCGGCCGGCTCAGCATCCAGACGGTCCGCTTGCCCGAACTGCTCGCCGTCGGGCGGATGACCACGTCGTTGTCGCTGCGCAGGCTGAGCAGCTCGTCGACGTCGACCTGGAGCGCCCCGGCCAAGGGCAACAGGACGTCGAGGCTGATCGTGCGCTTGCCGGTCTCGATCCGGCTGATGGTGGAGGGACTGAGGTCGGTACGCGCCGCCAGCTCGTCGAGCGACAGTCCCAGCGTGTTCCGCAGGCTGCGCAGCCGGTCCCGGACCACCTGCTCGATCTCTCCCGTACGGGCCACGGTCCTCCCTTTCTTGCGAATACCGCAAGCTCGCTTGCACTTTCTGAGGGTACCCGTATCCTCGTGGGCATGAGCCACCACTCGGGCATGAGCGACCACGCCACCCGGACCGTCGAACGGCACTGCGACGTCTGCGTCGTCGGCGGATCCGCCGCTGGGCTCGCCGCCGCGCTCCAGCTCGGACGCCAGCGCCGGTCCGTCATCGTCGTCGACGCCGGGGAGCCGCGCAACGGCCCCGCCGTCCACATGCACGGCTATCTCGGCCGCGACGGGACTCCCCCCTCGGAGCTCGTCGCCGCCGGACGCCGGGAGGTGCGCAGCTACGGCGGCGAGGTCCTCGCCGGCCTCGTGCAACGGGTGACCGGCGCGAGCGACGACCGCTTCCGGGTCGAGCTGCTCGGCGGCCACGCCGTCATCGCACGTCGAGTCGTGGCCGCCACCGGGCTGGTGGACGAGCTCCCCGAGATCGAAGGCATCGCAGCGCACTGGGGCCGCGACGTCGTCCACTGTCCGTTCTGCCACGGCTTCGAGGTCCGGGACCGGCGGACCGTCATGATCGTCACCCATCCCATGGGGATCCACCCGGCCGTGCTGTTCCGGCAGCTGACCGCCCGGCTCACCGTCGTCGTCGACGACGCCGTGACCGCGGACCAGGCCGAGCTCGACGCGCTCCGTGCGGGCGGCGTCGCCATCCGTCAGGCGGCGGTGCGGCGGATCGTCACCGGGCCCGACGGGCACGTCTCGGCGGTCGAGCTGGCGGACGGCGAGTCGATCGCCGCCGACGCCGTCGTCGTCGGCCCCCGGTTCGCGGCGCGGGCCGAGCCGTTCCTGCCCCTCGGCCTCCGACCGGCGGCGCATCCCGGCGGGCTCGGCGACGTCCTGGAGGTGGACGCGACCGGCCAGACGGCGGTCGCCGGCCTCTATGCCGCCGGCAACGTCACCGACCCCAGCCAGCAGGTGCTCCAGGCGGCTGCCGACGGGAGCCGGGTCGGCGCCATGGTCAGCGTCAGCCTCGCCCAGGACGACCTCCGCGCCTCGGCCCGGCCGTCGGCCAACCAGGCCGACTGGGACCACCGCTACGGAGGCGAGCAGATGTGGAGCGGCAACCCGAACGGCACGCTGGTGCACGAGGTCGGCGCCCTCGAACCCGGCCGCGCCCTCGACGTCGGCGCCGGCGAGGGCGGCGACGCGCTCTGGCTCGCCGAGCAGGGCTGGCGGGTGACCGCGAGCGACATCTCACGACGCGCCCTGGACCGGGTGTCCGCCGAGGCCGAGCGACGGGGCGTGCACGTCGAGTGCCACCACGTCGACGCCAACGCGCTCGATGCGTTCGAGCGCTCGGCGTTCGACCTCGTCTCGGCCCAGTACGCGTCGATCCCGCGCACCCCGGACGACCGCGCCGTCCGCAACCTGTTGGAGGCGGTGCGTCCCGGTGGCACGCTGCTCGTGGTCAGCCACGACATCGAGCCGATGCGGGCACCGGTCGGCACACTGGCCGAGGCCCGGCCGTTCGACCCGGATGCCTACGTGCGCGTCGGCGACGTCGCCGGGGCGCTCGAGCGCTCGCCCACATGGCACGTCGAGGTCCACGAGAAGCGGCCACGGCCGCCCGGGGCCGCTTCTGCCTCGCACCACGTCGAGGACGTCGTCCTCCGGGCGCGACGCCGCACCGGCTGACCGACCTGGGTCGGCCGCGCCGCGCCGCTCCTGGGACGACCATCGGATCGGTACTTTGGTCACATTCGTGCCCGACTTCGGGCAGATTTCTTGCCTTCTCCCCCTAGGTTGACGGAGAATCGTGCTCCATGGAGCAACGAGCGGCCGGCCACGATCTGGTCGAGCACCTCGTTCGCGTGTGCGCCCTGCCTGCGCCCACGGCGGCGCGGCTGGTGGCCGAGGTCGTCCACTACTTCTCCGAGCCGGTCGAGGTGTTCGTGCGCCGGCGGCACCGGGAGCTGCAGGGCGCCGGCCTCACCAACGCGGAGATCTTCCGCCAGCTCACGGACGAGCTGTCGACGTGGCGGTTCGCCGCTCCCCCACTGACCGAGCGCCAGCTGCGGCGCATCGTCTACGGCTAGGAGGACCGCTCATGTGCGGGATCATCGCCTACGTCGGCCCGAAGGACGCCACGCCCGTCCTGATGGAGGGCCTGGCCCGACTCGAGTACCGCGGGTACGACTCCGCCGGGATGGCCGTCGTGGGAACGGGCGGTCTCAAGGTGCGCAAGGCCAAGGGGCGCGTGCGGGACCTGGCCGAGGGGCTCCCCCGGCGGTTCAAGGGCAGCCCCGGCATCGGGCACACCCGTTGGGCCACCCACGGGGCGCCGAGCGACGTCAACGCCCACCCGCACCTCGACGGCTCCGGGCAGGTGGCCGTCGTGCACAACGGCATCATCGAGAACGCCGCCGTGCTGCGGAGCCGCCTCGAGCGCCAGGGCGTGCAGCTCGTCTCGGAGACCGACAGCGAGGTCCTCGCCCACCTCGTCGCCCTGGCCGACGGTGCCGACCTGGAGGAGTCGGTAGCCGTCGCCCTGGCGCACGTCGAGGGCACCTACGGCGTCGCCGTGCTCGACCAGCGCCAGCCCGACAGGGTGCTGGTGGCCTGCAACGGGAGCCCCCTCGTCCTCGGCGTCGGCGAGCACGAGATGCTGGCGGCCTCCGACGTTGCCGCCCTCGTCCGCCACACCCGGCAGGTCGTCCACCTCGACGACGGCGAGATGGCGGTGCTCACCGCCGACGGCTACCGGACGTCGACCCTCGACCGACGTCCGACGAGCAAGCGTCCGATGCTGGTGGAAGAGAGGGCGGAGGCGTATGCGAAGGACGGCCACCCCCACTACCTCCACAAGGAGATCCTCGAGCAGCCCGCGGTCGTCTCCCGCACCCTCTCCGGCCGCCTGGACGAACGCTTCCACACCGCCCACCTGGGCGGGCTCGGCCTCGAGGCTCGCGACGTCGCCGCCCTGCGCCGGGTGAAGATCCTCGGATGCGGCTCGGCCTACTACGCCGGGATGCTCGGTGCCGGGATGATCGAATCGCTCGCTCGCATCCCTGCCGATGCGGAGCCGGCGTCGGAGTACCGCTACCGCAACCCGGTCGTGGAGGCCGACACCCTGTACGTGGCCGTGAGCCAGTCCGGGGAGACGTTCGACACCATCGCCGCGGTGCGCGAGCTCAAGCGCAAGGGTGCGCGAGTCCTCGGGGTGGTCAACGTCGTCGGGTCGACGGTCGCCCGTGAGTGCGACGGGGGGATCTATCTCCACGCGGGGCCGGAGGTCTCCGTCGCCTCCACCAAGACGTTCACCGCGACCGCGGTCGCCTTCGGCCTCCTCGCGCTGTTCTTGGCACGCATCCGCGACCTCGGTCCGGCGGACGGCAAGCGGATCGTGGACGGCCTCCGGGCGCTGCCCGGCCAGATCGACGAGGCGCTGGGCGTCGACCGTGACGTTGCCGCCGTTGCCACGACGTACGCGGAGCGCCAGAGCATCCTGTTCGTCGGCAGGGTGCGCGGGTATCCCGTCGCCCTCGAGGGGGCGCAGAAGCTCAAGGAGATCTCCTACGTCCACGCCGAGGCCTACCCGGCCTCCGAGCTGAAGCACGGTCCCCTGGCCCTGGTCGGGCCGGAGGTGCCCACGGTGGCCGTCGTCCCCGACGACCACCTCCTGGACAAGAACCTCTCGACCATCGCCGAGATCACGGCGCGGGGAGGGCCGGTCATCGCCGTCGGCCACCGCCGGGAGCTTCCGGGCGCCACGTGCGTCTGGACCGTCCCCAAGAACGAGCCCGAGCTCGACCCCGTGCTCCTCGGCCTTCCCCTCCAGTTGTTCGCCTACCACCTCGCCGCCGCGCTCGGGCGCGACATCGACAGGCCCCGCAATCTCGCCAAGAGCGTGACCGTCGAGTAGGGGGCCGTCCGGCGCGGCCCCGACCGCGCCGGACGACGCCTTCGCTCGGGACCTCAGGGACCGCCGCTCGGGACCTCGGGGACCGCCGCTCGGGACCTCGGGGACCGCCGCTCGGGACCTCGGGGACCGCCGCTCGGGACGGCGCGGGACGACCAGAGCACCGCACGACAGCCGGTCACGGCGGCGACCGCAGCCTGGACCTGCCGGCCGAGGGCCTGCGCCTCCGTCACGCGCAAGCCGCCTGTGACGAAGCCCTCCACCTCGAGCACGAGCGAGCGTCCCGACCATCGCCCCCGGACGTGGACGTGGTCCACGCCAGGGACGGTGAGCGAGGCGGTCTCGGCCCGGGCGAGGACCTCCGGCTCGACGCCGTCCATGAGGTGGGCGACCACGTCGGAGGTGATCTCGTAGCCGGCGTGCGCGATGAAGAGGGTCACGACGAGGCCCGCCACGCCGTCCGCCCATCGCAGCCCCAGAGCCACCCCGACGAGCCCCGCCAGCGCTCCGGCCGAGGACAGGGCGTCGAGCCAGGAGTGCTTGGCGTCGGCGAGCAGGGTGCGCGAGTTGATCTGACGGCCCACCCGGCGCTTGTACCGAGCGACGACCTGATTGCCGACGATCCCCACGGCGGCGGCGGCCATGCCCAGGTCGAGATGCGTCGTCTGCCCGTGGCCCGTGAGCTTGCGGACGCTCACCACCGCGGCGGCGACGGCGCTCGCCCACACGGCGATGGCCACCACAACACCGGCAAGGTCCTCGGCGCGCTCGTAGCCGTAGGGGTGGGAGCTGGTCGCACGGCGCTTGGAGAACCGGAAGCCGACGAACATCGCGGCCGAGGTCGAGACGTCCGAGAGGTTGTGGAGCGCATCGCTCAAGAGCGCGACCGATCCCCCCAGGACCGCGATCGCCAGCTCGAGCATGCCGGTGAGGCCCAGGCCGATCGCCGAGACGGCGATGGCGCGGTTGGCGGCCGCCCGCTGCGGCTGGTCGTCGGACGGGACCGGCGGGAACGGATCCCATTCCATGTCGCTGTGGGCAAGCAGGTGCACGACGATCCTCCTCGACCGCTCCACCGCCAGTCTCCGCCCGTCGTGCCGGTCCGTGCACGTTGCGAGCGGTTCGTAGCTGCAGGGCGCTCGGATCGGCGCACCGGACCGGCGCACCGGATCGGCGCACCGGATCGGCGCACCGGATCGGCGATGATGGGGCGGTGAGCGAGCCAGAACGCCAGGTGGAAGCCCGGGGCCGGCCTGGAGCCCAAGAGCTGCGAGTGGCGGTGCTCTGGCGCGGCGAGCGCGGCGCTGCCCGTCCCGCCGTGGACCGGGGCCTCGGGCACCTGTTCGATGCCTTCGCCCCCTTCCCGCTCGACGTCGTTCCCGTCCCCTACGGCGACGACCGCGTGGACGAGGTGCGCGGGCAGCTCCGCACCGTCGACGGCGTGCTCGCCTGGGTGAACCCGATCCAGGACGGCGCCACCCGCCAGCACGTCGACGAGCTGCTGTGGGAGGTCGCGGCGGACGGCCGCTTCGTCTCGGCACATCCCGGGGTGATCGCCAAGATGGGCACGAAGGAGGTGCTCTTCGAGACGCGCCACCTCGGCTGGGGATCCGACACCAGCCTCTACCGCTCCGTCGACGCGCTCGCCGAGCGCCTGCCGGCGCGGCTGGAGCACCACGGCCGGCTGGTCGTGAAGCAGGGCCGCGGGAACGGCGGAAACGGCGTCTGGAGGGTCGAGCTCGCCGAACCCGGTGCGCGGACGACGCTGCGATCACCGGTGCACGTCCGGGAGGCGCGGGCCCGGGACGGATCGGGCGAGACCATGAGCCTCGGCGAGTTCGTGCGACGGTGCGAACGGTGCCTTTCCTGGTCCGGCGTCCTCGTGGACCAGGAGTACCAGGGTCGCCTGGCCGACGGTCTGGTCCGCTGCTACTTCTCCCACGACGAGGTCGTCGGCTTCTGCCACCAGTGGCCGTCGGCCCTGCTCGATCCCGAGGTCGTAGCCTCGCTCCCCGATCGGGGCACCCCGGTGATGCGAGGCGCCGACGTCCCTGCGTACCAGCGGCTCCGCCGGCTCGCAGAGAAGGAGTGGGTGCCCGAGATGGCACGCGTCCTCGGACTGGCCGCGGGGGAGCTCCCGGTCATCTGGGACGCCGACTTCCTCCACGGGCCGAGGGACGAAGGCGGCGAGGACACCTACGTGCTCTGCGAGATCAACGTCAGCGCCGTCTGGCCGTTCCCGCCGTCCGCGTCGAGGACGGTCGCCGCCAACACCGTCGCACGGATCACCGGCACCCTCCGCCCTGGCTGATTCGGGTCCCCGAGCTCAGACGGTGAGCCGGAAGTAGTCCTCGGTCGTCCGCCGCTCGAACCCGACAGACGTGTAGAGGCCCAGCGCGTGGTCGTTGTCGACGTCGACCTCGAGCGTGACGGTGCCCACGCCCCGGCGGCGTGCCTCGAGGCAAGCCTCGTAGAGCGCGGCGCGCCCGATGCCCCGCCCCCGCATGTCCGAACGGACGGCGAACCCGTAGATCCCCGCCGTTTGCGCCTCGATGCTCAGGCGCAGCGTGCCCACGACGGCGGTGCCGTGCTCCACGACGAAGGTCAGGTCGCCGAGGTCCGGGTCGTCAGCGAATGCTCCCTCACCGAAGCCGTCCGCCAAGATGGCGGCCACCGCCGCCCGATCGGCGTCGGTGGCCGGGCGAATCGAGATCTCCGTCGGCGACGTGCGCTGCCGGCGCGGCTCGCCCCGTCCACCATCGAGCTCCATGTGGTGCTCGGCGTGGTCGAACGTGGCACCCTTGGCCTCGGCGAAACGCCGTCCGGCATCGGTCGCCCGGGGCGCGACGAGGAGGACGGTCCTGCGGCCGCGCCCGGCGACGAGGGCCAGGGCGCGGCCCAGAAGTGAAGTGCCGATGCCGCGGCGCCGGTAGGCCGGGTCGACGGCGCCGGCGAGCTCCGGCTGGCTCCCGAAGTCGTAGATCCCGCAGAAGCCGGCGAGGACGCTCCCGTCCCACACGAGGAGATCGTTCACGTCGGTGCGCGGACGCTGGTGGAGCACGCCCCACTCCAGCTTCAGGCGACCGCCGTCGTGGTCGACCACCCGGCGCTCCAGGCCGGCGATCGCCTCGAGCTCTTCACCGGTCAGCCCGCTCGCTTCTTGGAGACGAGGACCGCCAGTGCGAGCGTCGTTGCGAGTGTCGTCGTTGCGAGTGTCGGGGTCGGGGCACGCCACGCCCGGATCGTACCGGGTCGTGACGTGCGCTCCCCCCCGGAGACGATGGAGGAACCCCGTCGGCCTACTTCCAGTGGAATGTCGCGGGTGTGGTGTTGTCCGACGGGCTCAGCGGCGGATGCACGATGCCCTTGTGGATCTCGGCCACTGTGACCTGCTGGGGCTGCCAGATGTCGGGCAGCTCCTTGGCGATCCGGTTCTCGTACTTCGTGAAGTTCTTCTGGCTTGTGACCGTGATCGTGTCCTGGATCAGCTTGTTCACGGTCGGTGTTGTGAAGCTCGGGTAGTTCGACTGGGCGTCCTTGGCGAAGAGCTCCTGGCCGCTCGGATAGGTCGTGCCTCCGTAGTCCCACCCGAGGCCCACCGCCGCGAACTGCCACGAGCACCCGTGGGGGCAGGGGGTCGAGGCACCGACGATGGTGTCGAACGACTGGGCGATCAGGTTCATCCGGATCCCTGCCTGCTCCCAGCTCGACCGCTCCGCAACCGTGACGTTCTTGATCGCGGTTGTGCCCGATGCGTAGCGCATTGTGAACTCGAACTTGGCGCCTGCCCTGATCCCGGCGCCACAGTGGCCGGCGCCCCTGCCCGGCTTCGTGCAGGTGCTCACCCCGTTGGGCACGACCTTCCACCCGTGCGACTCGAGCAGCTGCCTGGCGTGACCGGGGCTGTACGGGTACGGGTTGGACGCTTCGTACGCCGAGGAGTAGGGGTTCCGGGGCCAGACCGGGACGGCCCCGTAGTCCGGGACGCCGTAGCCCTTCTCCAAGCGGTCGATGTAGAGCTTCTGTGTGATGAGCGATTGGAGCGCCTGGCGGACGTAGAGCTGGCGAAGCAGGGCGCCGGCGGTCCCGTGGTTGGCGGTGGAGCGCTGGTTCTCCACGATCGCGTTGAACCCCCACTCGTACACCGGCTCGAGCGTGTATGTGCTGGCCAACCGGGGGTTGTTGGCGCCGGGCTTCAGTGTCTGTGTGGGACGCGACGGCGCCTTGGCGGGCGACGTGATCTCTGTCCTGGGGATGTAGTAGCTGACGTCGACTGTCCCCGAGACGAGGGCCCGGTACTCGGCAGACGCTGTCGTGAACGGTTCCTCGATGAACTCCTTGTAGGTGGGCTTGTTCGGGCCCGAGTATGCCGGGTTCGGGATCATCACGATCGGCGCTGTCACCCCGAACGACTTCAGCTTCCAGGGGCCGTCGACCACCTGCCACAGCGGGTTGGACGCGTACGTCGACAACGCATTGGTCGATGCGCTCGGATTTGTCGGGTTCAGCCCCGACTGCTCGGAAAGGAAGGTGTACACGGCCTTGCACGCGGCATCCGCGGTGCCGTACGGCGCGGTGGCGCAGTGCGCCGATCCGGCGGGCGCGCTCGTTGACGTCCGTGTCCACGCGAGCGGCAACGGGACGATCGTGGACAGCTCGTCGCTGAGGAGCCACTGAGTGTTGAAGGACCGGTTGAAGTCGATCGTGAAGGTCGTCGGGCTTGTGACCGTGAAGTTCGTCACGCTTGTCGGCATGGACAAGCCGCCCGGGAACCACCCCGCATAGCGTGTCGGCTTCTGATGCCAGATGTTCAACCAGAACAGGACGTCTGTCGAGGTGACCTTCGTCCCGTTGGACCACGAGTATGTCTTGAGCGTGATCTTGACGGTCTTCCCGCCGTTCGAGGTCACGGGCAGGTTTGCGAGCGAGAGTGCCGTGTCCAGGACCGGCTTGCCGTTCTTCCCGTACCAGTAGAGCGGGCGGTACATGAAATTGTTGAACTCGTCGCCGTTCGGGACCGTGTTGTACGCCACTGTCATGAACGGGAAGATGTAGTTCGGAGCCTGGCCCGGTTTCTCGGCCCAGGTGATGACTGTCTTGTTGGGCGACGCTGCCGCTCCGGGTACCGCGACCGTCACCGACCCCATTGCCACGAGGACGCCGACGGCGCTCGCAACGACCACACCTCGTGCGTGCTTCCAACCGTGCACGATCGCATCCCCTTCCGCGACTCGGCGGCGCGCCTACGGACGCGCAACCGCCGGAACTGACGTTGCCGCCTCGTATATTTGATATCTTCTAGTTGGCGGCGCCGCCGCCTGTCAAGCGCCGCCCGCTCGGGCGGGCGCCGGCGAGTGCTGGCAGTATCGAGTCCGTGATCGACGCACACCATCACCTGTGGGACCCACGCGCCCGGGAGTACGACTGGCTCGGTGGAGGCCAGCCATGGGCCAGTGACGAGGACCTCGCCAAGCTGCGCCATCCGTTCACGCTCACTGAACTGGGGCCTCTCGCGACGGACGCGGGCGTCACCAGCACCGTGGTCGTCCAGACGGTGGACGACGAGTGGGAGACGCGCGATCTCCTGGCGCTCGCTGCCGGGATCGACCTCGACGGCAACGCGGTCCGCAGCTCGCGCGGCAGCCGCCTGCTGGCCGGAGTGGTCGGGTGGGTGGACCTCACGAGCCCGGACGTGGAGAACGCGGTCGCCCGGCTTCGTGCTCAACCCGGCGGCTCGTTTCTTCGCGGCATACGCCACCCCTTGCTGGGCGAGCCCGACCCGGCGTGGCTGACCCGGCCGGAGGTGCTGCGCGGGCTCCGCGGTCTCGGCAACACGGATCTCTGCTTCGACGTCATCGCGCTCCCCCACCACTTCGAGTCGGTGGTCGTCGCGGCGCGGTCGGTGCCGGAGGTGCGCTTCGTCCTGAACCATCTGGGCGGCCCCCCTGTCGGAACGGGCGAGCAGCCGGGAGACAACGCCTGGGCGAGCACGATCCGCAGCCTGGGCGAGCTCTCGAACGTGACGTGCAAGCTGTCCGGCATGCACGGCCCGTCCGTGCGCGCCGGCACGCTGCGCCCCTACTACGCCATCGTGCTCGAGGCGTTCGGGCCCGATCGGCTCATGTTCGGCTCCGACTGGCCCGTCTCGTCGCTCGCTGCCACCTACGGCGAGGTCTGCGACGTGCACCAGGAGCTGACCGCCGACCTGACGGCGGCGGAGCAGGCCGCCGTCTTCGATCGGACGGCGCGCCGCGTCTACGGGCTGGGCGGGGCATCCGCGTGAAGGGCAGCAGACCGGTCCATCCCGGGACGGGGGCGGGCGCGTCCGGTGGTCGCTGAGCGGACCGACGCGCTGGTGGTCGGCGCTGGTCCGAACGGCCTCGCCGCCGCCGCAGTCCTCGCCGCCGCCGGGCTGTCCGTGCGGGTCTACGAGGCGGCCGACGAGGTCGGGGGCGGCTGCCGCACCGACGAGCTGACCCTGCCCGGCTTCCGCCACGACGTCTGCTCGGCCGCGCACCCGCTGGCATCGGCGTCGCCGTTCTTCGAGCGCTTCGGGCTCGAGGCGCGGGGCGTGCGGCTCCTCCAGCCCGAGATCCCCGTCGCACACCCCCTCGAGGGCGACCGAGCAGCCGTCGCGTACCGCAGCGTGGAGGAGACGGCGGCTTCGTTCGGCCACGACGACGCACGGGTCTATCGCCAGTTGGTCGGTCCACTGGCGCGGGCATCCCACGAGCTTGCCGCCACCCTCCTCTCCTCGTACCGGGCGGTGCCGAGCGGCGTCCGCACCGCCGCCCGCTTCGCGGCGGTCGGCCTGCGCTCCACGACGTCGGTGGCGCGACGTTTCGAAGGGCGTGCGCCCCGGGCGCTGCTCGCCGGCGTGGGGGCCCATGCCATGCAACCCCTCGACCGGCCGCTCACCGGAGGCGTCGCCCTGTTCCTCACCAGCCTCGCTCACGGCGTGGGCTGGCCGGTGGTGGAGGGTGGCAGCGCCGGCATCGTCACCGCCATGACCGCCTTTCTCGCCGAGCACGGCGTCGAGGTGGTGAGGGGCGAGCCGGTGACGTCGTTGCGCCAGCTCCCCCCGGCGCGCGCCGTGCTGCTCGACGTCAGCCCCAAGGGCTTGCTCGCCATCGCGGGCGACGAGCTGCCACGTCGCTACGCCCGCCGGCTCGGCCGCTTCCGCTACGGGCCCGGCGTGTGCAAGGTGGACTGGGCGCTCGATGGACCCGTGCCGTGGGCGGCAGGTGCGTGCCGGCGTGCCGGGACCGTGCACGTGGGCGGCACGCTGGAAGAGGTCGGCGCCGCGGAAGCCGACGTGACGGGCGGGCGCCATCCGGAGCGGCCGTTCGTGCTCGCCGTGCAACCGGGTGTCGTCGACCCCACGCGAGCCCCGTCGGGCAAGCACACCCTGTGGACCTACTGCCATGTTCCGGCCGGGTCCGACCGGGACATGAGCGAGGCGGTCGCCACCCAGGTCGAGCGGTTCGCGCCGGGGTTCCGCGATCTCGTGCTGGCGACGTCGGTGCGGACGGCACGGCGTATGGAGACGGAGAACGCCAATTACGTCGGCGGTGACATCGGATGCGGGGTCCAGGATGTCCGCCAGATGGTGGCGCGGCCCACCCCGAAGTGGAACCCGTACCGAGTGCCGCTTTCCGGGATGTACCTCTGCTCGAGCGCCACGCCGCCCGGACCTGGGGTCCACGGTCGCTGCGGCGAGCTGGCGGCGATGTCCGCACTTCGCGACCTCTTCGGGATCCGGAGCGTCCAGCTCGGCACCGGAACGCCTGGCCCGGAGGCATCGGCGCGGCCGTGACGAGCACCGCCGTTCCAGCGCCGCCCGCCGGATGCAGCGAGGGCGTGGGCGATCTTCCGGGCGCCAGAGCGGCACCCCGAAGGGCGAGCAGGAGCGCTACTCGTCGGGCTGGGTCGACGGCATGAAGTACCGCCACTCTGCCTCCGACGCCCCGGAGCGCTCGAGAGACTCGCGAACTCGCCGCAGGACCGCGCCCGTCTGAGTCCGACGATACAGCCAGCTCTCCGTCTGGCGCGCGCCGGGCGTATGGTCGACCAGCGCCAGCGCGGCCTCCTCGTAGTAGGCGCGCAAGTCCCGGGCGACGGCCCGGGGAGAGCCAGGGAGCCCGGCCGCCTCGGGTGGTGCTCCGTCTGCCATGCGAACGAACGCGGCCACGGCATCGGGGATGCCGTCGGCGTCGACCGTCTCACCCACGGTCGTACGCCCCGTGCGGGCGACATGCCGGTCGTAGGCGGGGCGCAGGCCCCTCGCCTCCTCCACCGCGGGGTGCGCGGTCGGATCGACGGCCGGAGGCACCGGGCATGAGAGCGGGGACGAGCTCTCGTCGTGGATCCGTACCGGGAAGTCTTCGAGGACGGGTTCCTCCTCGCGCTCGAGGAGCGCAAACGCGGCCTCGAGCACACGGCGCTGGAACGCTGCGTCTCCGGGCACGCCGAGCGGTCGACCCAGGGGGAACTCGCAGTACAAGGCTCTGGGCGGCCGCATTCTCTCCGGGTAGCTCCGGATCGATGCGAGCTGCACCGTCGCCAGGCCGTTCCGCTCGAGTGCATGCGCCAGCGCACACCCGGTGCGCGTGCACACTGGTCAGATCGGGGTGAGCACCACCACGTTGACGCCGTCCTCACGGAGGAGAGCAGCCGCGGCAGGACCCGAGTCGATTGCGATCGCGCTCAGGGTGGACGGCTGCTGGTTGCCGGCGAAGGACAGGTGCCTCCGAGCCACCGAACCGATGACGCCGTCGTTGGCCATCTCGTGCAGGCGTTCGCGGGGGAAGACCACGTTGGGGTCGATGGTCCATCCGCTCCGGTCGAAGTTCATGCTCTCGTGCCCGAGGCGCAGGTCCGCGCCGTCGTCGAGCACGGTGAACCCCGGATCGCCTCCACGAACAGGTGCGCCGCCGGGTGAAAAGAGGGCAGCGGTGGTGACGATCGCCACACGTGCTTCGGCGAGCGGCGGAGGGTCGACCGGCATGGTCGGACCGAGCTCGGGCGCAGGCGCCGAACTGGCCATCGATCGGATCCGCTCGTCTCCCATGCGCAGTCCTGCTCCTCGGGAACGTGCCACCAGCGCTCGTTGCAGCAGTCCGGGTCAGGGTAGCAACTCGCGCCGCTCGAGGTCACGACGCATGCTGCCGCCGGCGGCCGGGACGTCGGCGCCCTGTTGCCTCACGTCAAACCCTCCGGGAATGGCGAGTCGTTGCCTCACGAAGAACCCTCCGCCTGACGGGGCTGGTTGAAGGCCCGGTTGACCTTGCGGGGGGGGCCGGCGCCTTGGTGAGGGAGAGGGTCTGGAGCTCGTGGCACAAGGCCCGGATCTGGCGCTGGAGGGCAGCGGGCTTGAGGCTGTTGCGCTGACGGGTGAGCGCGGCCCGTCGAGCCGAGGAGAGGACATCGGCGGCCACGAGGCGCTCGTAGGGGCTCTGTGCGGCGTCGTGGCGCAGGGTGACCTTGGCCCCGACGCGCTCTTTGAAGACCAGCTTCTGCTGGGTGAGGACGAGGTTGGTGTAGGTCCGGTCGACCTCGTAGATGCGGTTCAACAGGCTCAGCTCGGCGCCCGTGTCGTAGCGCAGGTAGCCGACCAGCTCGCGCACGTGGGTCCAGTTCTTCTGTTCGACGTGGCAGCCGTCGTTCTTGTTGCCCTCGCGGCCTCTCGTGAAGGTGATCTTGTGCTGCTCGCAGTAGGCGAGAAGGTGGTGGCTGATGAACTCGGATCCGTTGTCCGAGTCGATGCCGAGCAGGGGGAACGGGAGGACCCGTCGGACGTGGTCTATGGCGTCTTTGACCCAGACCGCGGCCTTGTTCTTGACCGCCCGGTTGACCGTCCAGCCCGTCGCCACGTCGGTCACCGTGAGGGTGCAGCAGAACTCGCCCTTGGGGGTCCCGCCCTCGTGACCGACCAGGTCGATCTCGCAGAACCCCGGCACCGCCCCGTCCCACTCCGACCAGGTTCGGATGGAGATCTGGGTCTTGAGCAGCGACCCGGGCTTGGTATGGCTCACGCCCCGCAGCTCGGCCAACACCCGTGCCCCCCGGAGGCGCCGGTCGATGGTGGCCGGGCTCATCTGGCACAACAGGGTCACCTCGGGCTCGGAGAGCTCGAGCTCGCCTTCGGCCACCAACAGCGGGACGAGGACCGACAGCATCGGCGCCAGGCGCTTGCCGGCGGGCTGGCGGGCCACCAGCCAGCAGCGCTCGAGGGCCGAGAGCACCTCGGGTCCGTAGGTGGGTGCACGCGGCGCTCGGGCCTGGACGACCCGGATCTGGCCAGCGGCCCGCAGCCGGGCCCTTGCATGGTCACGGTGCCAGCCGGTCAGCTCCACCAGCTGGTCGAGGATCGCCGACTTCTGGCCCCTCGTGCCACGGCGGTAGGAGGCCGCCATCTTGGTCGTGACCGCCCGTCGCTCGCCCATCGAAAGCTCCATCCAGACGGCGTAGCGGACCCCGTCCCGACCGGAGCGTTTCTCGTGAGGCAACGAAGCCGTCTACGCGGAGGTTTCTGATGAGACAACGCGCGCACGTCGACGGGCTGGTTGCACGGTGTACGCTGCCCGTCGCCACGACCAGCGGGCCACGACAGCGGCGGCTCGTCATCCTGCGTCCTCAGCACCGGCGGATCGGTGGAGGAATGGGCGGGACCACCGCGGGTTCCCATCACAGGACGACACCGACCATGACGACACCGACCATGACGACACCAACCAGCGCGCCACCGACCAGCGCGCCACCGACCACCGAACCGGCCAGGCCACCGGTTGCCGTTGCGCCACGGCCCTTTCGCAATTTCCTGCAGGCGCGGAACGAGCAGGGCGTGCGGACCGTGGTCACGACCAACCAGGGTCTCGGCCTGGTGACCGACGAGCCCGTCGCCCGCGGTGGTACCGGCACCGCGCCGACCCCCCTCGAGACGGTGATCGGCGCGTTGTGCGGGTGCAGCGCCGTCACGTTCGAGCGGGCCGCCAAGGAGCTCGCCTTCTCGTACGAGGGGATCGAGTTCGACGCCGCCTTCACGCTCGACCGCCGCGGGCTGCTCGGCGAGGCGACCGTGCGGCCCCACTTCCAGACCGTCGACGTGGAGGCCCGGGTACGTACCGCCGAGAGCCACCAGCGGCTGGCGACGGTGGTCGAGGTGACCGAGAGCCGCTGCCCGGTGCGCAACCTGCTGGTCGACGCCGGCGTCGCCCTGGCGATCGACTGGGTGCCGGTCCCGCCGCTGCCGTAGCCTCCCCAGGTCGGCTGTGCGCGTCGCCCTGGCCGGCGCCGGGATGGCGTCTGGCGCGTCCGGTCCTCAGCGGGCAAGCGGGCGGGCGCCGGCCCGCTCGCCGTCGAGCAGGCGCCGGGCCGCGGCGGCGGCGTGCAGGACGACCTCGGGGTCCCCGTCCAGGTGGGCGGCGGACATGGCGCCGCCGTAGAGGACGACGACGGCGTCGAGCACACCCGGCGGCGCGACGAGCGCCCCTCCGGCGGAGGCGAACACGGACCGCACCCGATGCCGGTGGGCCGAGATCTCGTCGGCCACCGGACCCGGGCCGGGGAACTCGGCGGCGGCATTGATGAACGGGCACCCGCGGAACCCCGTCCCACGGCTCTCGTCGTAGAGCATCTCGAAGAGGGAGGCGACCGCCTCCGCCGTGCCGGGACCGTGGGCGGCGAGCTGTCGCTCGGCGCCGGCGACCCACTCGTGGCTCCGGCGTGCCAGGTAGGCGGACACGAGATCGGCCTTGCCCGGGAAGTGGACGTACAGCGTGGCCTTGGCCACCGACGCCTCGGCGATCACCCGGTCGACGCCCACGGCGTGGATGCCCTCCGCGTAGAAGAGGCGGCACGCCACGTCCAGCAGACGCGCCTTGGGGCTCGGTGCAGCCGTCGCCACGCGCTCAGGTTATCTGCTACCGTGACCGTGCCCATACAGACAGGTCTGTCTATTCGGACCGGCGGAGAGGAGAAAACGTCGTGGCGACACTGGCGGAGGCATTGAAGCAGCAGAACGACGCGGCCCGGGGCGCCATCCCAGCGGAGACGCTGGCGGTCATGGACGCCGCCACGGAGGCGCTCGAGCGCTCGGGCCTGGTGGAGCGGAGCCTCGCCGTGGGCGCCGACGCCCCCGACTTCTCGCTCCCCGACGCGCTCGGTAGCAAGGTGACCCTCTCGGAGCTCTTGGCCGAAGGCCCGGTCGTGCTGTCCTTCTACCGGGGCGGATGGTGCCCCTACTGCAGCATCCAGCTCCGGACCCTGCAGGCACGCCTCACCGACCTCGCCGCGGCGGGCGGGCGGCTGGTGGCGGTGTCCCCCCAGACGCCGGACAGCTCGCTCTCGACGGCCGAAAAGCTCGAACTGGCCTTTCCGGTTCTGTCCGACGCCGGCAACGCCGTGGCCCGCCGCTACGGCCTGGTGTTCACCCTGGCGGACGAGCTCCGCCCCGTCTACGCCGGCTGGGGCCTGGACCTGCCGGCAGCGAACGGCGACGAGACGTTCGAGCTACCCCTGCCGGCCACCTTCGTGATCGGGGCCGACGGCAAGGTGGCGTGGCGCTTTGCCGACGCCGACTACACCAAGCGGGCCGAGCCCGACGACGTGATCGCCGCCCTACGCGCACTCTGAGCGGGCTGGGGCACGGCGGGTAGCGTCCATGGGGACGACCGACGAGAGCGACGGTGACGATGGCTGATCTGCACTTCTACTTCGACCCGGTCTGCCCGTTCGCCTGGATGACCTCCAAGTGGGTGCGCGAGGTGGCCAGCCAGCGGTCCTACGAGGTCGAGTGGCGCTTCATCTCGCTTCGGATGGTCAACGCCGAGGTGGACTACGCCACCCACTTCCCTCCCGGCTACGAGCAGTCCCACTCCGCCGGTCTGGCGCTTCTGCGAGTGGCGGCTGAGGTCCGCCGGCACGACGGCCCGGCCGGGGTCGCCCGGCTGTACGCGGCCGTGGGCGCCGGGATCTTTGAGGAGGGTCGCACCAGCCAGACGGCCGCCCTCGCCGATCCGAGGGTCTTCGCCGCCGCCGCACTGGCCTTCGCCGGCCTGCGCGCAGACTTCGCCGACGCCGTCGACACCGCCGCGCACGATGCCCTGATCGCGGCCGAGACGGACGAGGCCCTCCGCCTCACGGGCCGGGACGTCGGCACGCCCATCCTGCACTTCGATCCCCCGGCAGGCACCGCCCTCTTCGGGCCCGTGATCAGCAGGCTGCCGTCCCCCGAGAGCGCCGTGGCGCTTTGGGACCACGTGGTGGCCCTCTCCCGGTTCCCGGGGTTCGCCGAGCTCAAGCGCAGCCTCCGCGAGGTCCCGCAGCTGCCGGCCCTCGGCGTGGACCCGGGCCAGGTCGGCGCCGAGGAGGACTGGCAGCAGGGTCACCGCCGCCAAACCGGCGACTGAGCCGCGGGAACGAGCGGCTCCCCGTCGGTTGCCCGGGCGGCGAGAGGGGACGCGCTCGCTCGGTTCGCCAACCTTTGCCGGACCGGGCCGAGACGGGTCCGGCCGGTCAGCGCCAGCTCGGCCGGCGCCCCCGACGCCGAGAAGCCCGGGCCGGTCCCGGGTTCGGGCCGGTCGGCGCGCTCGACGTGCGCCGCGCGTTCGGCGTAGCGGACGTGCGTCGCGCGTTCGGCGTAGCGGACGTGCGTCGCGCGTTCGGCGTAGCGGACGTGCGTCGCGCGTTCGGCGTAGCGGACGTGCGTCGCGCGCCGGACGTGCGCTGTGTGCCCGGCGTGCGCTGTGTGCCGGGCGTGCGCTGTGTGCGCGGCGCGCCGGCGACGGTCGCCGTGGCGTCCCTCGCCGGACGCGGACCCGATCGGGGGCGGCGTCCGTCACCGAGCACGGCAAGGGAAGAAACGTCGGGTGCAGAGACCCCGCCAGAGAGTCCCAGCTTCTTCTGCATGAGCTTCGTGGCGGCGACGTGCTCGCTCCCGATCAGGGAGACGACGGTCCCGTCGGCACCGGCCCGGCCGGTGCGGCCCGACCGGTGGACGTAGTCGGTCGAGTCCGGAGCCGGGTCGAAGTGCACCACCAGCGGGACCGCATCGACATGGATCCCACGCGCGGCGACGTCGGTGGCGACGAGCACGTCGAGCCGGCCAACCCGAAAGGCGGCCAGCGCGCGCTCGCGCTGGCTCTGGCTGCGGTCCCCGTGGATCGCCGCCGATGCCAGGCCCGAGCGGGTGAGCCTGTCCGAGAGTCGGTCCGCTCCACGCTTCGTGCGGCAGAAGACGACGGCCGGACCGTTCGCCGCGACCACGTCGGTCGTCACGGCCACCCGGTCGTGAGACTCGACTCGCCAGAAGTGGTGCGACACGTCCCCTCGGTCGGCATCCGCCAGCACGACGTCGTGACGCGCCGGATCGTGCTGGTAGTCACGGACGAGCTTGTCGACCGGACCGTCCAGCGTGGCCGAGAAGAGGAGCGTCTGGCGCGAGGCGCTGGTCCTGTCGACGAGACGACGAACCACGGGGAGAAAGCCCATGTCGGCCATCCGGTCGGCCTCGTCGATGACCACCATGTCCACGTGCGACAGGGTGACGGTGCCTCGCTCGACCAGGTCGGTGAGCCGCCCAGGGCAGGCGACGAGCACGTCGACGCCCGCTCGCAAGGCCGCCACCTGCTTGCCGTAGCCGACCCCACCAAAGATCGAGGCCACCTTGGCACCGATCACCTTGGCCAGGGGGGCGATCACCTCTTCGATCTGGGCGGCGAGCTCACGCGTGGGGACGAGGATGAGCGCTGTCGGATGGCGACGACCCTGTCCGGCGCGAGGCTTGGCCGTCAGTCGGGAGAGGACCGCCAGACCGAATGCAAGCGTCTTGCCGGCGCCGGTGGGCGCCTTGCCGCAGACGTCACGACCCGCGATGCAGTCGGGCAAGGTCGCCGCTTGGATCGGAAAGGCAGCATGGATTCCTCGTTGCTCCAGCGCCGCCGCCAGCGCCGGAGGGACGCCGAGGTCGGAGAAGCGGGCGGGCGCCAAGGTAGAGGTAGACGTGCTCATGAGACTCCAGTCGGTCCAGGGGGAGGATGGCCGACTCGATGGATTTCTCGTGGGCCTGGCCGGCACCATTTCTGCCAGCCGCCGCGGGGCAGGGCCCAGCGGCATCGAGACCGAGCATAGCGGAGCTGAACGCGGGAGGGGCCCACGGGGCCGGCGTCGGCTAGCGTGACGCCATTGCGCGACGTGGGTGACGCCCGGTCCGGGAAGGCAGCGTCCCACCTTCGAAGGCAGAGTGGCTGCCGCACGATCCGCCCGGGCTTTCGAGAGACGAGGGCGAATGCCCAAGAAGCGTGCGCAGATGCCTGAGGAGGACCTGGTTCGCCTGTACCTGAGCGACGTCGGGCGCCACCGGCTCCTCACCAAGGACGACGAGACCCGGCTTGCCCAGGAGGCCGAGGCGGGACGGGAGGCTCGAGCCGAGCTGACCGCAGACGCGGTCCGCAGTCCTGCCCGGGTCCGCGAGCTTCGACGAGCCGTCCAGGTGGGAGACACCGCCGTGGAGACGTTCATCAACGGGAACCTCCGCCTCGTCGTGTCGATCGCCAAGCGGTACCAGGGGGCCGATCTGCCGTTGCTCGACTTGATCCAGGAGGGCAACCTCGGCCTTCTGCACGCCGTCGAAAAGTTCGACTGGCGAAAGGGCTTCAAGTTCTCCACCTATGCCACCTGGTGGATCCGCCAGGCCATCACCCGGGGCATCGCGAACGGCGGACGCACCATACGGCTGCCGGCGCATGCGAGCGACCTGCTGACCCAGGCCCTCAAGAGCCGGGCCCGCCTCGAGGCCCAGCTGGGTCGGCGACCGAGCATCGACGAGCTGGCCGCCGACCTCGAAGTCAGCGTCGAGCGCGTCGTCGACATCCTCCGCCACACGGTCACCCCCGGTTCGCTCTCCGAGCCGCTCGGCCACGACAGCGACGCCGAGCTGGGGGACTTGGTAGAGGATCCCGGAGCGCTCTCACCGCCCGATGCTGCCGCGGCCGCTCTCTTGCCGGGCGACGTGGCCAAGATGCTGGTGGACCTGGACGATCGGGAACGAGAGATCATCCGGCTCAGGTTCGGGCTGGACCGGGGCCAGCCACACACCCTGGAGGAGGTCGGCCTCCGGTTCGGCCTCACCCGCGAGCGGATCCGCCAGCTGGAAGCCCGGGCGATGTCCAAGCTGCGCCACCCCTCGGCGCTCGAGGACCTCCACGATCTGCTGAGCAGCGAGAGCCACTGACGCGAGACGCGTGCACGCCGACCATGTGCGCCGGGTGCTCGCCGGCCCATTCGCGCCCCGGCACCTGGGGCGACGGCGGGGTGGCGTGCCCGGATGGTAGAGTGGGCTTCGTCGCCAGGAGTAGCTGGCGTGGCCCGTTCGAGAGATCCCCGAGTCGGCCTGATCCGAACGGAGCCCGCTTCATTGTCAGGACAAGACCCCTTCCGGGGAGTCATCTCCCCCGCCGCAGGGACTCTCCGGTCGGCCGCTGTTGAGATTTCGTGCGAGCGTCGATGCGTGTGACGGCAACGACACGAGGGGGGACGCTCCGGCGGTGACGTCTCCGGAACCGGACAGCTCCTGCATCCTCTGCGGCGAGCGGGCGACGGGGGCCATCGAGCCACCGCGTCGGACGCTGGCTCGTGGATTGGACCCGGGGGACCCGTCGTACTCGGTGACGGTCATCCTGCCCGACATCGCTCTCTGCGCCACCCACACGGCCGACGTTCGTCAGGGGGAGCGTCTCGTCGGCTGGTGCGATGACGGGCGCTGCCGGACCTACGGTGAGCTCGGCAGGCCGTCCGCCTGCGGCCATCCCTACGAGAAGCTGGACCCGGGCAAGCGGTCCTGATCCCCCTTCCATCCATCAACCCACCAATAGAAAACAATGAAAGCGATAAGGCAATGGCAACTGGAACCGTGAAATTCTTCAACAACGAAAAGGGCTTCGGCTTCATCACCCCGAGCAACGGCGAGAAGGACGTCTTCGTGCACTACTCGAACGTCGTGGGCGACGGGTTCAAGAGCCTCGAAGAAGGCCAGCAGGTCGAGTTCGACGTCGCCCAGGGACGCAAGGGACCTGAGGCGCAGAACGTGCGGGTGATCTAGCCCGCAACGGCTCGCACTTGGGCCCCGCCCAGTGTGGGGGCCCGCTTTCGAGCTCCCGACGTCGTGACGCCGCCCACGCAGCCCAGCGCTGCGTGGGCGGCCGTCGTCGGTCCGACGACCCCTCGGCGGGTTCCGGGCCGGAGAAGACGCCGTCGATACCAGGGCGTACGAAGGCGGCGCCGTTCGGCGCGTTCAGCGCCTTCCGACCTCGGCGGTTCCCTCCTGCTCGAAGGCCATGGCCCGCTGAAGGGCCGCCGCTCTCATCTCCGGAGGGATCTCCACTGGGCCGCCGAACCCGATGCTGTTGACGGCTGCCTGGGCGGCTTCCTCGACGACGCCGCCCACGAGAACGGCGAGCTCCGGCGTCCGGTGGAAGACGAGCACGCCGTGATTGGCCAGCAGGACGGCCGGCACGCCCGGTACGACCGCCGCCCGGATGTTGGCGACAGCCTGGTCCGACCCTCGTGGCCCGTAGCCGGCGACCGGCACGCCGTCGGGCAGCCCGAACATGGCCAGGGCTTCGATCCAGCAGCCGATCGGCCTCCGGGCCACGGCGAACGACGTGGCGAACGGCGAATGGGTGTGGATCACGCACCCGACGGCCGGTTGGTCGGCGTACATCGCCGTGTGCATCGCGACCACGGCAGCTTGGATCGGAGGGAGCCGGCCCTCTCTCAGCGTGCCATCCAGGCCGACCCGGGCCACCGCCTCGGGTTGGTGGCCCCGCAGCGACGGGCCCCCCGTGAAGTACATCTCGTCCTCGCCCGGCACCCGAAGACTGACATTGCCGTGACCGTTGGCCGAGATCGCTCCGGAGGCCACGACCCTGCTTGCTGCGTCGATGACCTGTTGCACCATGTCGGGATCCATCGCCCCTCCCGTCCTCTCCGAGCCTCGTGCCGTCAAGCTACGCGACATGGCCCGCGCCGTGCGCTGGCTTCCCGGCCCTCGCCCTCCGACGCTTCGTTGACGCAAGCACGTTCGCCGTTGTTGCACGTTCTCGCACCGTACGCACCCGGCCGGCGATCGCTGCCTCGTGGCGACCGGCGGGCGTCACGGTTCCCGGTCCGCCAACTCGATTTGGGGAGGGAACCTGGCGTGCCAGCATGTCGTCATGGACCCGGAGACCTCGGCCAGGGGAACGGACGGTGCTGGTTGTGATGGTGCGCGTGCTGCGTCCTGGGAGCTGCGACCGATGGCCATCGAGGATGTCGATGCGGCGATAGCCGTGGTCCAGGCGGCCAACGCTGCGAAGGTAGAGGCGGGGCTCCGCCCAGCAAGGCCGCAGCCGAGCAACGACCAGCTCCGAGCGATGCGACTCGGCCACCGCAGGTTCGTCGAGCGCGACGGGCCCGGCGCCTGGGTCGCGGTGGCCGGCAGCCACGTGGTCGGTGTCGCCGAGTCGATCCGCCGCGGTCGCTTCTGGGGCCTGTCGATGCTCTTCGTCCATCCGGACGTCCAAGGTCGGGGGATCGGCCGCCAATTGCTCGGCGCAGCCATGGGGTACGCCGCCGGCGCGTCGGAGCGCATGATCGATTCCTCGCCTGATCCCCGGGCCATGCGCCGCTACTTCCTGGTGGGACTGGCCATGCACCCCGCGGCCCAGGTTTGGGGTGCGGCGGACCGGCGGGCCATCCCCCGCTCCCTGCCTGGCAGGGCAGGCGGGGAGGACGATCTCGACCTTGTCGCCTCGGTGGACGCGCATGTCGGCCGTGCACGTGCCGAGGACGTGGCCTTTGCTCTCGGCGACGACCGCCTTCGCCTCGACGTCGTGGACCACGGTCCCGGCCGGGGTTGGATGCTGTCGGCGCCCGATCGCGTGATCATGCTGGGAGCGACCGACGAGCAGACGGCCGCTGTCCTCCTGTGGCGCCACTTGGGTGCGTGCGAGGGGGAGACCCGGATCTCCGGGCTCACTGCAGCCCAGCAGTGGGCGTTTGCCGTCGCCCACCGAGCGCGGCTCTCGGTGCGGGTGGGCGGCGCGCTGTTCGTCGATGGCATGCCCATTCCCGGGCCGTGGATCCCCTCGGGTTGGTTCTTCTGACGCACCGCTCCGGCGAGGCACACCTCGCACCTCTGGGACCCGGGGCGCAGCCCTTCTCTCGGTCACGGACGCGGGCGCGCCGTTCGCCCCTGGGTGCCAGGCCCAGTCAACTCCGGGCGACGGCCCGAGCCCGGAACCGAAGCGGCTCCTCGCCGTACTCCTCGATGCCGTGGGCGATCCAGCCAGCGGTGCGAGCGATGGCGAAGATCACTTCGCCCGCGTCGTCGGGCATGCGGGCGGCCAGCACCAACGCTGCCAGTGCGAGGTCGATGGTCGGCTCGAGCCGGCTGCGACGACGGACGATCGCGACAACCCGGTCAGCGACACCCAAGGCCGCGTGCCCGGGGCTCGCCCGCCGGAGCAGCTCGAGGAGCATTCGCGCTCTCGGGTCACCATCGGGGTACAGGGGGTGGCCGAAGCCCGGCACCCGACCGTGGACTTCGAGCGCCCGTGCCAGCGCCACATCCGGGCCGCTCTCCGCCGCCGCTTGGAGCAACTGAGCTGCAAGCAGCGGCGCTCCGCCGTGGAGCGATCCCGACAGCGGGCCGAGCCCGGCGAGCACGACGGCGTAGGGGTCCGCTCGGGCGGAGGCCGCGACCCTGGCGGCGAGCGTCGAAGCCGCGAGCTCGTGATCGGCGAGAAGGACGAGCGCTGCGTTCAGGGTCGCGACCAGCTCGGGAGTTGCGTGCACGGCGGCAAGGCGACCCCAGAGACGTCCGGCGATGGTGCCCCGTCGTGGTGGTGCGCCGTCATCGAGGGAGAGGCGAGCGGACCTCGAGCGGCCGGTGGAGGGAACCGCCTCGGTCATGGTGGCGATCAGCGAAGCGGCCCGTTCGACGACGGCCGGGGCGGACAGATCGGCCCGGAGCGGGTCGGAGGCGGCGGCCATGACGACCGCCATCCGGAGCCGGTCTCGAGCTGCCGGCACCTCGGGGAGCACGACCGGCATGGCGCTCCAAGCGCCGGGGCGCACGTCCCGCTGACCCGTCCAGAGCAGGTGGGCCACCTCCTCGAAGGTCGCCGTGCGGGCGAGCGCGAGGGCGCTCTCCTTGCGGTAGTGGACGTCGTGGTCGCCGATGGTGGTCAGGGCCGTCTGGATCGTGAAGTCGAGCGCCGGCGGGCGGCTGGCACGGCGCGGTCGACCCCGTCGTGCGAGCGCCTCCACCTCGCCGGGATCGAACTTGCTCGTCCGCGACTGCGGCTCCCTCCAGCTGCGCAGTGCTCCCCGGCTCACGTAGGCGTAGACGGTGTCGACCTTGACCGCGAGTCGGGCGGCGACCTGGTCGGCGGTCATCCCTTCCATGGACTTGATGATAATCAACCTTGACTATCAGGCGTACGACGTCTCAAGCTTGGCCCCATGGCAACGATCGGAAGCGTGATGACGGCGCCGGTGGTCACCGGCCTGGCCGACGAGCTGCTCGTCCAAGCCATCCGTCGAATGCACGAGCACCGCGTCGGTTCGGTGGTGGTCGTGAAGGACCGGGCCCCCGTGGGCATCGTGACGGAGCGGGACGTGCTCGGGGTGGCCGATTCGGGACGGCTCGACGAGCTCCTGGTGGGCGACGTGATGACCACGCCCCCCGAGACGATCGACGAGTCCTTCGACGTGGCGGCTGCCCTCCAAGTGATGCGCGAGCGCGGCTTCCGTCACATGCCGGTCGTCCATCACGACAACCTCGTGGGAGTCGTCTCGCTCCGAGATCTGGCCCGCCTGGCCACCATCGGCCCGGCCGAGGTTCCTCGCGGGCTCAAGGGAGTTGCCGTCGCCGACACCGAAGTCGGCGACGTACGCGGAACGGAGGGCTTCTACCACTACCGTCAGTACTCGGCGGTGGAGCTGGCGACCAGCCGGCCACTCGAAGACGTCTGGCGCCTCCTCGTCGACGGGAGTCTCCCGGCGACGCACGCGGAGCGGTCGTCGTTCACCGACGAGGTGCGGCCGCTCCGAGCCATGGGGCCGACCGTCGCTGCCGCCCTTCCCGCCATCGCCTCGGCTTCCGAGCCCCTCGACGGCCTCCGCACCGCCCTCTCGCTGGCTGCCGCCGAGCGCGGCTGCCGTCCCGTCTACGACCTCGGTCAAGCCGAGCGGCGTGCCGACGCGCTGTTTGTCGCCGCCCTCACGCCCACCCTCCTCACCGCGCTCTACCGCCTCCGGGGAGGAAGCGAGGTCGTCCCACCCCGCGACGACCTCGGCTATGCGGCCAACTACCTGTGGATGCTCACGGGCACCGAGCCCTCCCGGGAGCATGCCCAAGCCGTGGAACGCTACCTCGTCTCCACCATTGACCACGGGTTCAATGCTTCGACCTTCACCGCTCGCGTCATCGCCTCCACCGGCGCCGACTTCGGAGCCTGCATCACCGGCGCCATCGGCGCCCTGAGCGGCCCCCTGCACGGCGGAGCGCCGAGCCGCGCCCTCGAGCTGCTGGAAGAGATCGGCACCGCGAGCCGTGCTCGATCGGTCGTCACCCACAAGGTCGAATCGGGGGAGCGCATCATGGGCTTCGGTCATGCCGTCTACCGCACCGAGGACCCTCGCTCTCGAATGCTGCGCCACGTCGCGCAGCAGCTTGGGGGGCCGCTCGCCGATCTGGCCGTCGAAGTCGAACGCTCCGTCGTCGAGGTGCTCGCCGAGCTCAAGCCCGGGCGGGAGCTCTACGCGAACGTCGAGTTCTACGCCGGCGTCGTGATGGCTGCATGCGGCATCCCGCCCGAGATGTTCACGCCGACCTTCGCGTCGAGCCGGGTGATCGGCTGGAGCGCCAACGTCCTCGAGCAGGCCCGGGACCCCAAGATCATCCGCCCCATCGCCCGGTACGTCGGGCCGCCGCCGCCCCAGGCGGTCCCGACCCTCGAGGAGGACCGTATCCTGTGACGACGCGCCCCGGGCCGGCCAGGCGCTTCGGGCCGGCCACGCGGCCCGGGTGGACCACGCGCCTGGGGTGGAGCCCAGCCCGTGGAGTCGGACAACGTGATCAGCACCGAGCGCTGCTGCCACGGGACGGCGCATCACGGCTCCCCGGAGCCGACGGAGATGCTCGGATGTCCCCTGTCAGCGGTGCGTCCGCTTCGTGGGCGGCGGCTCGGGCACAATGGGGGCCGTGGCCAAGGGCTCGCCGGCGGATGCTCCGCCCGAGACGGCACCGCGACGACAGCTGGTGCTGGTGACCGGGGCCACCGGTTATGTGGGCGGCCGCCTCATCCCGGCGCTCCTGGGCAACGAAGGGGTGCGCGTCCGATGCCTGGCCCGGACGCCAGCCAAACTCGATGCTGTTCCGTGGCGCTCCAGCGTCGAGGTCGTCGGCGGCGCCGTCGGTGGCAACCTTGGCGCTGCGATCACGGGCGTCGACACCGTCGTCTATCTCGTCCACTCGATCGGTCAGGGGCGCGACTGGGTGCGGAACGAGTTGGCCGATGCCTGTAACGTCGCCGAGCACGCCCGGGCGGCGGGGGTCCGCCGCATCGTGTACCTCGGCGGCCTCGGTCGAGACCGCGACAACCTGTCGATGCACCTTCGGAGCCGGCACGAGGTCGGGCGGGCGCTCGCCGCGAGCGGGATCCCGACCGTCGAGCTGCGAGCAGGCGTCATCATCGGGTCCGGCTCGATGAGCTTCGAGATGCTGCGCTACCTGGTGGAGGTACTTCCGGTCATGGTGGCGCCGCGTTGGGTCACGACGCGCTGCCAGCCGATCGCGATCGCCGACGTCGTCGCTTATCTCGCGCGCGCGGTCGTGACAACGGACGCGCGGCCGGGGGTGTACGAGATCGGCGGGGCCGACGTCGTGTCGTACGCCCAGATGATGGACGTCTACGCACGTGCGGCGGGGCTGCCGAAGCGCTGGATCATCTCGGTACCCGTGCTCACGCCCAGTCTCTCCTCCCGTTGGATCGGACTCGTGACTCCCCTTCCGGTACCTCTCGCCCGGGAGCTCGTCGAGAGCCTCGTGAACGAGGTGGTCGTCGACGACAACCGGGCCGCCGAAACCTTCGGGGTGGAGCCAATGGGTCTCGCCGAGGCCATCGGGCGGGCGCTCGCAGCCGTCGAACGGACAACCGTGCCGACGACGTGGTCGGGGGCGGACCTCACCCACTTCGCGCCGCTGGCGACGGACCCGGCATGGGCTGGAGGGACCTCGCTGACGGATGTGCGACACGCAACGACCTGGGCGACTCCGCAAGCCGTCTACGACACGATCGCGGCGATCGGTGGTGAACGGGGGTGGTACAGCGGCGACGTTCTCTGGAAGATCCGAGGGTTGCTGGACAAGCTCGTCGGCGGTCCAGGGCTCCGGAAGGGCCGAAGGCGAACGATCGGCGTCGGCGACGCCATCGACTTCTGGCGGGTCGAAGAGCTGACCCCGAGGCGGCGCGTGCGGCTTCGCGCCGAGATGGTGCTGCCGGGTCGGGCGTGGCTCACGTGGGACATTGCGCCTGCCGTCGAGGGCACGCAGGTCACGCAGTCCGCGACCTTCCGACCTCGGGGTCTCTGGGGTCGGGCGTACTGGCTCGCGGTGGCGCCGTTCCACCGGTTCGTGTTCCCAGGGATGCTGGCAGGAATCCTCGCCGACGCGGAGACTCGTTCTCCGCCTGTTCCCGCTGACCCTGCGGGGTAGACAGCTCACGGCACGCCGGCCGTCGATGAGGACGCCCTCCAACGCCACCGGAACGGACGGGAACAGTGGTCGCTCGAGGCCGGCGGCTAAGGGGTCTACGACATCCGGATTCCCGGTGCTGGTCCCGACCTCTTGCCGTTGGTGCTGACGGGGCGCCCCGCCTCCCTGGACGGACGCCGACCGCCTGGGTAGCACAGAAGATCGTCAGCTGGAGCAGCACTGGCCGTCAGCTGCGACACGCCTCCCGGCGATGGTCGACGTCGAGCACGTACACGGTCTGGCGGACCCGGCGCACCGTGTGACGCCGCATCACGTCGTGCCTACAGGTGGGGCCAGTTCCGCCCAGCCATCCGGCCTGCGTCCCGCCCTGTACAGCGCGTGACAGAGACCGCCGAATCCGAGGCGGTCACCACCTCCACAAGGCTCGGCCCGAAGGACCTCCTCTCGCTGGTCGAGCCGAGCTGGATCCTCGACTGCAATGGTGACCAGCGCGGGCCGGCGCCATTTGCGAGCGCCCTTCTTGTCTACTGGCCACCAGAAGGCGACGCGGCGATCTCGTAGGCGCCGGAATGCTGCTCAGTACCGGCGGTCAGGGCGAGGGCAGTGTCATTTCGAGAGCGGTGATAGGGGCCATGCACTTCGGGCCGAGCCCAAACGCGAGCGCCGCATAGCCGAGACGGGAGCTCACTCCCTATCTATATCTATGCTGCGCTCGACGAGAACTCGGCCCCGCTGCGGACTTTGTCGGCACGTCTGCCCAACCTGGAATACGCTGTATGGCTGCGGGAACGTGGGCGGTGAAGTGCCGCCGCCTCGGACCGCCAAGGGGATGGGGGTAGCAAGATGGCTAGCGGGAGTTTCCGGGCTATCTCGTGGTGATGGGATGTAGGCCCAGGTCAACAGGGGTGTTTTGGACGGGCTGCTGTATTACCCAGGTCAACGCGTGGGGGCGTAAGCGTCGAGTCCGAACAGCT
>JAJYVT010000039.1 GCA_021791845.1 Actinomycetes bacterium
CAGGTTTCGGAGTTCGTGCTCTGACGCTTTGTCGCGAACCTCGGGCGCCATCGCCTGCTTCGTCCACAGGCAGCACAGCAGGCTGCTGACCCGGTCGTCCATCGGTCCACGTGAGACAGTCGGTGGGACGACCTCGGTGACACCCATTGCGCGCAGTCGACGCTCCCAACGGGGAAGATGGCGTTCCAGCGCGGCCAGTGATGCCGCGGTGAGCCCGGACAAGAGCAGCCAGCGGCGAATGTCGTCCTGCACCGGGAACCTTCTGCAAGCTTCCTCTGACTCCCGCCGGCTCGGCTCCGCCCACGGGTCCTGGACCTGGTTGCGCCCCGAGCTCGACAGCGGACGATCTCTCCGCTGGGGTGGTCCCCGGCCTTGTGGCGCGCTTTCTCGTACGTTTTCTCGTGAGATATCTTGCAGTCCCGGGCCGCTAGCTCATCCGGAAGAGCAGGGGACTTTTAATCCCAAGGTGCCGGGATCGAGACCCGGGCGGCCCACCAGGTCGGTGGCCCCGGTCGCCTCCTCGCCCAGCGGCCCGGAGCGCTCCGACGAGGCGCCGTTGCGGTGGTTCGCCGGTCCCGCCCTCGCTCGCTCGGCGGGCGGGCAAGGGGCAGGGTCGAGATGGGAGAGACCCCTGTCTCCCGGTGCGCCGGGGGCATAAGGTGTGAGATCGGTCTGCAGGGTGCGGACTCCGTCGGCAGGGTCCGAGGGGTAGGGATTCATTCAGAGTGGGCGCGACAGAGCAAGGAGCGCCAGAGGACGACACTGCGCGCCCGCTGTCGCGGATCGAACGGCGCCGTCGGATGCGGGCGCGGCGCCGGCGCAAGGTCGGCATGCTTGTCGGGCTCCTCCTCGTGGCGGCCGGGCTGGCGGTCGCCGGCAATATCGGATGGTTCTACCTTCGCCAGCACGTAGAGGGTGCGGCGCTCCTCCATCAGGAGGACAAGGCGATCAGTGCGGCGCGCACCTTGCCCACCGTTCCGTGCCCACCGTTCAGCAACACCTCACGGTCCCCGCAGGGCGTGCTCGACGTCAAGTCCATCGGGATGACGGCGCCGGTGCTGGGAGGCGACGGAGCGACACAGCTTGCGGTCGCGGTGGGTCACGTGCCCGGCAGCTCGTGGCCGGGGCAACCCGGGACGGCGATCCTCGCGGCACACGACGTCACCTACTTCACCGACGTCGATCGGCTCACCACGGGATCGCTCATCGACTTCGCCACCCCGTGCAGGACCTATGTGTACCGGGTGAGCGGCCACCAGATCGTACACACCGGCACGCCGATCTACTCGAACCCAGCCCAATCCGAGCTCGTGCTCGAGACGTGCTACCCCACCAACGCTCTGTTCCTCACCAGCCAGCGGTTCCTCGTGACCGCCAGCCTGGTGGCAGCCCGACGGGCCGGCGTGCCGGTCCCCCGCCTCGCGACGCCGATCGTTCCGTCCGTTCCGGCGCCCCCCGCGCTCGCCGCTCAAGGACTCACGCTGGCCACCAACAACACCGAGCTCGGCACCCTCACCCTGTCCGGCACGCCCGCACCCTCGTGGGCGCAGAGCATGGCGCCCTTCAACGACGAGGCCGCCGTGCTGGCCGAGTACTTCGGAGCAATTCGTTCTGCCGAGCAGGGACAGCCCGGGTGGTGGAACGCGCTGGCGAAGGGCGTGTCGATCACGGCCGCCGCCCCGCTCGCTGGTGCGACCATCGATGCCTACGAGGTCGCGCTCGGCATCACCCTGGACGCAACCGGCACCAGGCTCACCGGTGCCTCCCTCCACGGGCACCTCGAGGTGCGCACAGGACCAGCTCCCGGCGAGTACACAATCGAAGTCGCGATCTCGGATCACCACACACAGCTGACCGTTTCCGGTTGGACCATGACGGCCATTTAGCCGGGAGGGTTGTTGCCCGCGCGCTGGAGCTCCAGCGACGCGACGGACACGGCGCCTCCGCCGGGCGACCAAACGCGTATCTCGAGCCGATTGTTGCGTGTCGGGCTCGTCGGAAGGATCCGGAACGGGCCCACACCCGAATAGACCGGTCGCGGGGGATAGACGCGCGTGTCGTTCACCAATCCGCCGATGGCTTCCTGCCCATTCGTCGGTGGCACGCTGCGCCGGAACAGCATGACGTCTCCTGTCTCGTTCCACACTTCGACGTTCACGGGTACCGTCGAAGAGAGCACGGCCGTTGCTTCGTACACACCGCCAGGCACGGCCCAGTAGTCGCCCGACACGACGTACCCTTTACGGCCGGTTGCGACGGCGCGCCAATCCGCTTCCGGGCCCGCCCGAAGCATGGCACCGGCCGCCCCAACGGTCGTCCACGAGGCAATGGTCGGGTAGCTCGCCGGCACAGTGAGGTGGCGCATGTGCGGCGGGGGGCTCCATCGGAACGCCCAAATGCCCGCCCGATGGACGACCAGCTCCGCATGCAGCGGGCCGGCAAGCTCTTCGATGAGGGCATCGGCTTCGCTCGTGGACGCGAGCTCGATCCCCTGCGAAGGAGCGACCACGATCCACACCGTCTTCGTGTGAAGCGGGAAGCGTGCAGCACCCGAGTAGTCGTAGATCCATCGCCGGCCGGCGAAGTTCCCGGCGATCCCCTGCGAGGCGACCACCTCGTCGGCACCCGGGACCTTCTCCCTGACGGACGCAAGAGCGGACGCCGCTGGCGAAGACACTCGGATCCACTGTGGAACGAGCTGAGGCATCCACACGATGCTCCAGCCGACCGTGTTGAGCGCCAAGGCGACGGCCAGGCCCGCCGCCCAGCGCCGGTGGCGCCTACAGACTCGCACAAGCACGTGCACGGTGCCGACCGGCAGCAACACAAAGAGCAAGAGATCTTGGGAGCTGGGCGCAATGAATCCTGAGAGGTGATTGAGCCCGCTCTCGACGATGACGAGCGCCGCGACCACTGCTGCCCAGCGTGAGAAGATGCCGATGAGTCCTGACGGAAGCGTGATGGCGTACACATCGAGGCGCCGACTCCAGAGAACCTGTAGCACGCGGCCCGGGTGCAGCAGGATCCCCTTGAGAATCTCCGTCAGGCCCAGCTGAGCTGGCGCCGCGACTCCCGCGGCAAGGGCGAGATACCCGTAGCCACTTACGAGATCGGATCCGCGGTTGGCACCGAACACAGTGAGGAGGATCGCCCAAGCGATGCCGGCCACCAGAATGATGGCGCCCTGCCTCCTCCACTGCTGGCCCGCGAGCACGGCTGACAACCCGAGGGCGACGGCGTACGTCGTGACGACGTCGCCCGAAAGGAGGGCGAGTGCGACCCACACCCACACCCGGTGCCGCTGCGGAGCGCGAAAGAGGTCTCGCCCGGCCAGGACCACGAAGAAGATCCCGACGACCTCGAAGTGAAAGTCGAAGCTGTCAGACCAGTACACCCACGGGTTCGCCACCAGCAACATGAGTCCCACACTTGCGATCAGGATCTTCAGTCGCGCTTGCTTCGCCGCTGGACCTTGCCCAGAGTGCTCCTCCACCACGTCGCACACCCACCTGAAGCTGACCCACTCCGCACCGACCAGCGCGACCGCCTGAATGACGAGCAGCACGACCGGGCTCGTCGAGATCAGGCCGAAGAGCCCGAAGGGCCACATGAGGAACTCGCCGTGGTTCTGCCAGAACGGACGGCCGAAGACAGAGTCGAAAGGGATGAGATGCCCGTGCGCGATCAACCACCACGCCTGGTAGTAGATGGAGAAGTCGAAGGTGAGGGCGAAGCGACCGGCTCGCACGAAGCTCCACACGACGAGCGCCGCCAGTTGGGCCGCCAGGAGGACGGTGCCGATCCGGCGCACTCGAGCCAGGCCGGAACGGCCCGCGATCGCAGAGAGAACGGAGGCCGGGGACCGGCCTCTGCGCTCTCCCACGTCGAGCGCGACCGGCACCGGCGAGGTCATGCCCCCCTCCCGAACCGAACCGGCAGGATGTCGGAGTACCCGTAGGGGTAGAACTGGTGCGAGTTCACGAGGTTCGCCTCGAAGTAGACCGGATCGGCCGACGACTGGGTGCCGCGGATCGTGAAGGTGGCGACGCCCCTCCCGTTCGTGTAGGCCACGACGGGGGTCTGGCCGACCTGCGCCTGGTTGATGATGGCCTGGCCGAAGACGAGCCCCTGCTGGTCGTAGACCACCTGGCCCAGGTAGACCGGCTCACCGGCCACGTGCACCGGTCGGTCGAGCTGGTCGAGGATCGACGCGCGAACGGTGATCGGCTCGCCCAGCGGGATGATGCGACTGACGGAGTCCGGCACCAGGCTCACGTGCCAGGTGGTGGGCACGTACGAGGGGCTGCGGCTGACCGTGCCCGGATCGTTGGTGAAGGCGACCACCTGGAACCCGCCGGTGATCGGCGGCTGGGCGAAGAAGTTCGGGGCGTAGAGCGTGTAGCGAGCCGCTTGACCGGGTCGCAGGCGCGTGGGCCCGCCGGTGTGGAGCCAGAAAGCGGTGAGCTGTCCCCCGCTCTCGACGGTGAAGGCCGGAGAGGCGACGTGACCCGACGTGTTGGTCACCTCCACGCCCACCTGGACCACGGTCGCAAGCTGTCCCGTCGTGCGCACCGAGACGATCCGCACCGCGAGCGGCGGGCGCGACGCCAGCACGAACGCCACGGCACCCGCGCACACGGCACAACCGGCGGCGACGAGCCACCACCGGCGCACCTTGCGTGCGAACGTTCCCAGCTTCTCGCGGCCGTCCGCCAGCGCGGCGCCGACGACCTGAGAGAACGGGTCGACCGTGAACGCTGCGACCAGTGCCGCCGGAAGCAGCATGACCAGGTAACTGCCGAAGGACCGGGCTGAGAAGAACAGGGCGGCGGAGGGGATCAAGACGGCCCACGTCTTGAGACGGGGGTACGTGGCGAGGTAGATGACGAGGAGGACGACGAAGACTGCGATCAGGGCATCGCGGTAGGCGTCGAGTGAGCCACCCCCGATGCCGAGGAACAGGCTCAGTTCGACCAGGCCCTGACCGGCGGGGACGGTGTGGCTCGCGATGGGCGTCATCACGTCGCGCAACCAGGCGTGCGGCGAGAGCACCACGAAGGGGAGGTTCGGCACGAGAAAGGCGCCGAGGGCGACAGCAAGGTAGCGCCCCGCCGTCTTGAGGGCTCGGATCGCACCGGACCCGGACGCCTCGAGCATCACGCCCCCCGCCAGGAACGGGAGCACGAGCCACGGGGTCTGCTTCACCGCCATGGCGAGCCCGAGGAGGACGGGTCCTCGCCATGCCCGCCAGCCGCTCGTGTGGGCGAACGCATCCCACCGGTAGACGGCCCCGATGAGCAGTGGGACGAAGAGCGCGTCCGTCACCCCCCCGACCGCATAGCCGATGTAGACGTCCAAGCTGCCGATGACGACGGCCAACGGCCGGACCTGGCGAGGGAGCAGTGCGAAGGCCAGCACCATCGCCAGCGCCCACGCACCCACGTTCACCACCACCGCCAGCTGGGTCCCCCAGCCGAGAAGGAGGAACGGGACGTACACGAGGAAGGAGAGCGCCGGATAGGAGAGCGCCGTGACCGCATGCCCGTTGAGAAGGAACGTGTAGCCGTCGGGAGAGACGTGAAAGAGCTGGAAGGCAGGGGCCATCGAGTGGGTGTAGGGATTTGCGCCGTGGCGGAGCAGCTGGGCGGCGTACTGGTCGAAGGCCAGCTCGTCGGTCCCGTAGGACGGAGCGGCCACCACCTGGACGTAGCTCCAAAGGAAGAAGCCGAGGAGGGCGAGCGCGACGGTCGCCGACCCGAGCAGCCGCTCGGCCCATGCAGACGGACGTCGAGGCTGCCAGACGGCGGCGACCGTCCCGATGCCCCACAGCGCCAGCACGACGGCGGGCACGCTCAAGAGCGGGTAGATGTCGACATAGCCGAAGAGCCGGAAGGCCCAGAGCAGGAGCGTCAGCCCGGCGACCGACCACCACGCCTTGGAGTCGGCGAGCACGGGTGCGGCTCGGTGGAGGGCGCGCCGAGCCCTTGTCGACGCCGAACGCTCTGGAGCGACAACGTCGGCCTCGGTGGTTCCCACCGGTCGCCCGGTCAGGCGTTCACCGGGAACACCTGCACGTTCCCGTATGTCGGCGTACCGACGACGTCGTAGAGCTGCCGGCCGTTGGCGGAGAGCTGGATGTCGATGCAGTCAGCCGGCGCGGCGATGGCCCGCTGCTGCCGTTCCGTCGCCAGCCGGATGACGCCGACGTTCGTGCCGCTGCCGGCTCGCTTCAGGACGAACAGTGTCGATCCGCTGCTCGAGATGGCCAGTTGCAGTGGGCCCGGTCCGACGGAGAACCGGCCCACGACCGATCCGTTGCCGACGTTGACTTCGTCGACGGTCCCGCCCGCTGTCAGGGCGTAGAGGTCTTGGCCTGTCGGCTGGACGGCAATGCCGACGGTGGCGAGCGGCACCGGCACGGAGGCGGAGGTGGTGTCCGTCTGCAGGTTCACCAACGTGACGCTCGAAGAGGTGCCGGTCCCGTTCAACACGTAGAGCGTGGACCCGTCGGCGCCGGCGGCCAGACCCTTGACCGACGCGCCGACGGCAACCGTGGCGATGAGCGCCCCCGACGAGCCGTTGTGCAGCTCCACGGCTCCCGTGAACCCCGTGGCAACGCCGACGGCAACCACCCCCGATGGCGACTGCGCCAATGCGTGGGCGGCGGTGCTCTCGGGGACGACGGTCTGGATCTTGCCGGAGGTGAGGTTGAGCTCCTGCAGCGTCGCGTCCCCTTTCGACTCGGCCAGGAGCCACATCTGCCCGTTCGGTTGCGGTTGGGCGGCGGCGAGCAGCCCTGAAGGACCGGCGAACGTCGCGGAGGGCTTGACTGCCGCGGGTCGCTTGGAGACGGTCCGAGGCGCGGCACTCGGGGTCGAGCTGCAGGCCGAGAGCAGGACTGCCGTGCCCGCCAAGGTGCCGGCAGCAACCAGTCCGCGACGTCGTCCGTGCCCGCCCACCCTGCGCCAACCCGTCTTCTCGGCTGGAACGGATCAGGCCGGGCGGCGTCGCAACGATCGGGCCAGCAAGAGAGCCCCGCCGAGCACCAAGACGCTGGCGACCCCACCCTCGAGCAGGAAGGGCTCGCCCGTGCTCACTGTGGTCGCCGAGGGAACGGCGGTCGCGGTGGCGCTGAGCGCGCTGGTGAGCTCGACCGTCGGGTCGCTCGTGATGGTGAAGGTGGCCGACCCGTTCGAGACCGTCGCGCCGCTGACCGGCTCGAGCACTCCGTTCACCACGAAGTACACGGTCGTCGTGGACGAGATCGACGGGTTGGTGACCGTGATCTTCACCGGCGAGAAGCTCCCGGACACCTTCGTGCCGTTCTGGTAGAAGCCCACCCCGAACGTCACGATCACGGTCCCGCCCGCCGACGGGGTGACGGACACGCCTCCGGCGTCCGTGAAGACGGCCTGCGTCGGCACCGAGAAGGTGCCGGCGGGGACTGTCGCGCTGATGGTGGAGGCGCCAACCACTGCAGTCGCCTTCCCACCGCCGGGCTGGATGGTGGTGACGGTCACCACCGAGCCGGGAAGCCCGGTCGCCGTGCCGCCGGGCACCGGTGTCCCCGGCGTGTAGCCGCCGCCGGCCGCGGACGCGGCGGGTGCCATGGTCATGACGGCGACACCGACCGCCACGCCGCCTACGGCGAGCGCAGACGCGGCCCGAGACGCCAACGAACGGGCGGACCGCCCGGCAGAGCCCTCACGCATGTCCATCCCCTACACGTCCCGTGGGCGCCGATCGGCGCCAGAGTTCCATAACGAAGGCGAACATCTGCCCGATGCAAACAATACCTGGAGGTGGTAGCCGAGTTGCAAGCCCATTCCGACACGAGATCCGACCCCCGTCGATCGAACGTTCGTTGGCTTCCTCGGGATCGACGCGCTCCCGGTCGCGTCGATCCGACGCCCGGTTGGCGCCCGCCGCCTCAGTCCATCAAGCGGTCGTGGAGGTAGTCGTCGTAGGCGGAGAGATCGAGCAAGCCGTGACCCGAATAGTTGAAGAGGATCACCCGCTCCTCGCCCTGCTCCTTGGCCGCGAGCGCCTCGTCGATCGCGGCGCGGATGGCGTGGGCGGTCTCGGGAGCCGGCACCGTCCCCTGCGTCCGAGCGAACTGCACCCCGGCCTCGAAGACCTTGGACTGCGGGTACGCGATGGCCTCCATGCGCCCCGCCTTCACCAAGGAGCTGATGATCGGCGAGTCGCCGTGGTAGCGAAGCCCTCCGGCGTGGATGGGCGGAGGCACGAAGTCGTGCCCCAGCGTGTACATCGGGAGCAGAGGGGTGAGCCCGGCCGTGTCGCCGAAGTCGTAGTCGAACCGGCCGGCCGTGAGCGTCGGGCACGACTCCGGCTCCACGGCAACCAGCCGCACCCCGGCGTCGGGGACGAACGGCAGGCTGATGCCGCCCAGGTTCGATCCGCCGCCGCACGAGCCGATCACCACGTCGGGCAGGCGCTCGCCGGCCAGCTCCAGCTGCTGCTTGGCCTCCAGGCCGATGATCGTCTGGTGCAGCAGCACGTGGTTCAGCACCGAGCCGAGCGAGTAGTGGCTGTCCTCGCGCCCGGCGGCGTCACGGACGGCGTCGCTGATGGCGGACCCGAGGGAACCGGGGTGGGTGGCGTCGTCCACCGGCGACGGCAGCACTCTCGCGCCCCACGTCTCCATCAGCATCCGCCGGTAGGGCTTCTGCTCGTACGAGGCCCGGACCATGTACACCATGCACTCCAGGCCGAACAGGGAGGAGGCGAAGGCCAGGGCGCTGCCCCACTGGCCGGCCCCGGTCTCGGTCGTCAGCCGCTCGACGCCCTCCGCCTTGTTGTAGTACGCCTGCGGCACCGCCGTGTTGGGCTTGTGGGAGCCGGCGGGCGACACCGACTCGTCCTTGAAGTAGATGCGGGCCGGGGTTCCGAGCGCCTCCTCCAGGCGCGTCGCCCGGACGAGCGGGGTCGGTCGCCACAGGCGCAGCACGTCGAGGACCGGGCCGGGGATCTCGATCGTGGGCTCGGCCGACACCTCCTGCGCGATGAGCGCCACGGGAAAGAGCGGGGCCAGGTCCTCGGGGCCGAGCGGCTCCCTGGTCCCGGGGTGCAGGGGCGGCTCGAGCGGCGCCGGCAGGTGCGGCGCCACGTTGAACCACGCCGTCGGGAGGTCGTCGGGTGAAAGGTTCCAGCGCACGGGGCCCTCCTTGCTCGACACTCGGTGTGACCAGCCCGGGTTGCGGACCGTGTCGGTAGCTTGGCACACGGGGCGCGTTCCGACCCCGGGCCCGGTTCGGCCATGGCTCCCGGCTCCCACCTCGACCGGGCCCGCCGGCGGTCACCCAGCTCGTATCCCGGCGGTGCCGACATCCGACCGGGTGCGCAGCCGCCCGCTCGCCCAGATGCCGCCCGAGGCAATCGTGGTGACGGCCAGGACGCTGGCGGCCTCGTAGATGTCACGGGACCAGATCAGCGAGGAAGCGCTGCCGGCGCGGCTGTTCGCCAGCACGACCCCGACAAAGAGCGCGACAGACCCTGCGAGCGTGAGGACGAGGGTGCGGCTCACCCAGCCTGCAATCTCCCTGCTTCGAACGATGTGATCCGCCATGTCCACCGGGTCGCCGTGATCGGACGCGCTGGACCAGCCGTCGACCTGCCACCAGCACAGGCACAGCACGCCGAGCAGCACCATGGCGAGCACGGGGTCGGCCCACTCGGCCCCGATCTCGATCGACGAGCCCGCCAGGACCTCTCCGGCCCCCGGTCCGAAGGCGCCGGACGATCCCCAAGCGGCCGCAACCCCGGACGCGAGACCGCCAAGGACGAGGAGCCCCACGGCGAGCAGGACCACGACCGCCGCGATCTCGGGCACCGCCCAGTCAGCGGGGCGGCGACGGTCGACGCCCTCTTCCCGCTCGAGGTCTCCGGACGACCGTTCGTCGGCCACGGAGAGCAATGGTAGGTCCGCCGGCCACGCCGGGCGGTGGGAGAGCGAACAGGAACGGCAAACGATGAACGACGATCGCCGGGCGACCGTGGCGCGCCCATCGCCGGTCCTCGCCGGAGGTGGTCGATGGCGCACGGTGCGACCACCGCGGACGTGGCGATCGCGACGGTAGGGTCGGGCCGGTGACGCGCGAGCTCATCGTGCTCGGATCGGCGAGCCAGGTGCCGACGCGAGCGCGCAACCACAACGGCTATCTCCTGCGCTGGGACGCGACGGTGACCCTGTTCGACCCGGGCGAGGGGACGCAGCGCCAGATGCTCCTGGCCGGCGTGCCCGCCTCGGCCGTCACCCGGATCTGCATCACCCACTTCCACGGCGACCACTGCCTCGGACTGCCCGGGGTGCTGCAGCGCATGTCGCTCGACCGCGTCGCCCGTCCCGTCCAGGTCGCCTTCCCGGCCGGGGGCGCCCCGTACTTCGACCGGCTCCGCCACGCGTCGGCCTACGAGGACCATCTCGTGGTCCAGCCGCTCCCCGTCAGCCCTCCCGAGCCCTCGGCCCTGGCGGTCGTCCTCTCCGACAACGCCTCCGCCACCACGCTCTCGACGGCCAGGCTGCGTCACACCGTGGAATCGGTCGGGTGGCGCATCGACGAGCACCCGGGTCGCACCATGCTGCCGGAGCGGCTCGCCGGCGCGGGGGTCACGGGCGCCGACATCGGCCGCCTCCAGCGGGACGGCGTGCTGGCCGTCGGCGGACGCACGGTCACGCTCGAGGAGGTGAGCGTCGAGCGTCCTCGGCAATCGGTCGCCTTCGTGATGGACACGTCGTGGTGCGACGGCGCGCTCGCACTCGCCAGCGGAGCCGATCTCCTCGTGTGCGAGGCGACGTTCTCCGACGCGGAGGCCGACCGGGCGGCTACGTGGGGGCACCTCACCGCCGGGCAGGCGGGGCGCCTTGCGCGCCAGGCCGGTGCCCGCCGCCTCGTCATCACGCACTTCTCGCAGCGCTACCCCGACGCAAGCCCCCTGGCCGAGGAGGCGGCGGCCGAGTTCGGCGGGGAGGTGATCGCCGCCACCGACCTGCTCAGGGTCCCGCTCCCGGAGCGGGTGCGCCGTTGACGGACCGCCGTCGCCCTCGCGAGCCCGTCCGGCGATGCACGTCCGCTGCACGTCCGATGCACGACCGATGCACTCCGATGGGCGACTGCGTCGACACCCGCACGAACGGTGTTCCGGCGGCGATCGAGCACCCCACTGGCCGCACGCCCCATGTACTGTTTGCCGCGCCGCAAGGCGCCAACGGCGGAACCAGGAGAAGACACCATGTCCACAGCACCCCCACCGCACGGGGAAGCGCTCGAAGGGGACGGCGGCGGGACCGCCTCCTGGCCATCGACCCCCCCGAGCGCGCCGCCGTATGCTCCGAGCGCACCGGCCAGCTACCCCTCGGGGCCAGCCAGCTACCCCGCGCCGGCCGGCTACGACATGCCGCCTCCGGTCAAGGGAGTGCCGCCCCTCCCGCCCGGCGTCACGCTGGCACCGGCGGGACGGCGAATCGGCGCCTACTTCCTCAGCATCCTGCTGGTGATCGTGACGCTCGTGATCGGGTACGTCGTGTGGGGTCTGATCCTCTGGCGCCGCGGGACCAGCCCCGCCCTCTCGGTCCTGAAGATGCGCTGCGTCAAGGCTGACACGGGCGCCAAGGCCACGTTCGGGACCATGGCGCTGCGTGAGATCGTCGGCCGGCTCGTGGAAGGGATCCTCGGCTGGATCACCGAGCTCGTGTCGCTGGTCCTCTTCCTCGCCCGGGACGACCGCCGGTGCCTTCACGACCTCGTGGGGGGAACGGTCGTCGTCTTCGACCCCGAAGGACGGCTCGACACCGTCTCGTAGGACGGCTCGACCCCGTCTCGTGAGGACGGCTCCACCCGTCGTGGGCACCGCGAGCAGAGCGGCGGGTCGATGGCCGGCATCACGGGGTGCCGGTGCGGCCGGGAGCCGAATGCCTCACCCAGCCACCGGTCCCTCCCTACAATGGCCGCGTGCTCGCACCTGGAACCCTCGCACCGGAGTTCACGCTTCCCGACCAGGACGGCACGGAGGTCTCGCTCGCCCACGCGCGGGGCCACTGGGTCGTGCTGTGGTGGTACCCCAAGGCGTCCACGCCCGGCTGAACGATCCAAGGACGGGGCCTGCGTGACAGGTCCACCGACTTGGAAGCCGCCGACGCCGTCGTGCTCGGCGCGTCCTTCGACACCGTGGCGGAGAACAAGGTGTTCGCCGAGGCGGAGCAGTTCCCCTTCCGGCTCCTCGCCGACACCGACCGCTCGGTGGGTCGGCGCTACGACGTCCTGTACCCACCGGACGACGAGTACGCCGACTACGCCCGGCGGGTTGCGTACCTCATCGACCCCGAGGGGACGATCCGGCGCTCCTACGACGTGACGGACGTCGAAGGGTTCGCCGGCATGGTGCTCGCCGACCTCGACGCGTTGCGAAGCGGAGCGCCCTGACCCGCCCTGGCCCACGGGTGTGGCGCTCCCCGCTGCGGGCCGGTCAGGCGGCGACGGGGAACCCGGAGGGCAGCGGCCTGCCGTGGACCACGCTCAGGTGCTGGACGGCCCGGGTGAGGGCGATGTAGAGGAGGCCCGGGCCGCCGGACAACTGGAGGAAGGCAGCCGGCTCCAGGACGACGACGGCGTCGAACTCGAGCCCCTTGGCATCGGCTGCCCGCACCAGCGCCAGATGCCCGGGTCGCGCCGCCACGCCCGGAGGGTCGGCGGGCACCTCGTGGTGCCGCAGGACGTCGAGGAGCCCGTCGAGCCGGTCCGGTGTCGAGATCACGGCCACCGTCTGGAACGCCGCCAGGAGGCCGCGACCCACCGACGCCACGGCACCCGGCACGTCGGCGCCCGCCGGCACGATCCGGGGCGCGTCCCCGTCGACACGCACCGACCGGGTGCGCTCGAGGTGCGGTGCGCTGGCGGCGAGATAGGCGCTGGCCGTCTCCATGATGGACGCCGGGACGCGGTAGCCGACGGTGAGGGACTCGACCGTGGCCCCCGGCGGATCGCCCAGCGCCTCGATGGCCCGGCCCCAGTCGGCGGTGGCACCCGGCGCGGTCGCCTGTGCCAGGTCCCCCAGCACGGTGAACGAGCGCCCGTCTCGGGACCGGCGGGCGACCATGCGCAGGGCCATGGGCGAGAGGTCCTGGGCCTCGTCCACCACGACGTGGCCGTAGACGCGTGGGCTCCCGCCCACGAGGGCGGCCGCCTCGTCCAGCAGCGGCAGGTCGGCGGCGGTCCACGCCTCGTCCCGCCTGGCCCGAGCAGCCGGGCGGGCGAGCAGGGCCAGCTCCGCCGCGTCGAGCGGCCCGACGGCCGGCGACGATCCCCCTCGTGTGAAGAGCCGCCGGACGAGGGCGGCGGGGCTCGTGGTCGGCCACATCCGGTCCAAGACGGTGGCGGCGGCCCGGTCGGCATTGAGGTCGGCCGCGATCTGGGGCCTGTCCACCACCACCCCGCGGCGGGCCTCGATCCGCCGCCCGACCACGTCCGCCACCGACCGACGGAACCGGGCCCGGCGATCGGCGAGGGGCCCGCCCGACACCCGGGCTCGCTCGAGGAGCGCTCCGAGGTCCGCCGCGCCCACGGTGACCGAGCCCCACCGGGTGGTCACGGCGAGGTCGCCCGCCGGCGGCCGCACGAGGGCGTCGCAGACGGCGGCGAGGGCGTCGGCCATCCGGCGGTCGCCCTTGAGCGCCGCCACCTCGGCCGGCTCCTCCGCCCGCACCGGCCAGGCCGGCACGAGGCCCTCGAGCGTGGTCTGCGTCACGGCCACCTCCCCGAGCGACGGCAGCACTTCGGAGATGTAGGTGAGGAAGAGCCGGTTCGGGCCGAGCACGAGCACGCCCTGGTGTTCGAGCGCCCGGCGGTGCTCGTAGAGCAGGAAGGCGGCCCGGTGCAGGCCGACCGCCGTCTTGCCGGTGCCGGGGCCACCCTGGACGATCACCGGGCGGTCGATGGGAGCCCGGATGATGCGGTCCTGCTCGGCGGCGATGGTCGCCACGATGTCGCGCATCGTGCCCTGGCGGGCGTGGCCCAGCGTGGCCAGCAACGGGTCGGGAAGGCCCCCGGTGGCGACCGAGCCGTCGGCGTGGGGATCGTTGAAGTCCTCCTCCAGGAGGTCGAGGAGCCGCCGGTTGTCCAGGAGGAAGCGGCGCCGGCGGTCGAGGCCGAACGCGTCGGCGTGGGTGGCGCGGTAGAAGGGAACGGCCGCCGGCGCCCGCCAATCGATGACGACCGGCTCGCCCCGGGCATCTTCCACGTGGCGCCGTCCGACGTGCCACCGCCGCCCCGCGCTCTCGTCGATCGAGCCGAAGCACAGCGGCGAGGAGTCGTCGCGCAACGACGCCAGGCGGCGGACGAGGTGCCGCTGCGCCATCGTCGCGTCCCAGTCGCCGGCCGCCCGGGCCGCCGCGTCCCGTTCGGCCGCGCTCGTCCGCCGCTCCATCGCGCCGAGCAGCTCGTAGGCGCGGTCGAGGTACGCCTGCACGGCGGCGTGCTCGCGGTCACGACCTCGGCCATCGTTGTCCCGGGCGCCCGCGGCGCCGCCCGGGTCCGCCACGACTCCACCGACGTCGGCCACGGCTCCGGCGCCTTGGCCCTCACCGGAGCGGGGCGCTCGGCCGGGCGCGGGCGCGACAACGTCGTCTGAAGATCGCGGAGAGGTCACAGCGGCACAGTACCAAGTGCGGCTGAACCACAACAAGGGCTTCGCCTACATCGGCGAAACCCTAACCAAGCCCGAACGAAATCCGGGTACTGGCTCAGATGGTGCGCCTTCCCGTGGCTCTTGTCAACCCCCCGGCGTCGGGCGCCCGCACGCGGCGCCCGGGTGCAGCATCAGGACGGAGCGATCCACAACCGCACGGCGAGCCCGATGCCCACGAGCGCCACCAGCCATCGCAGCAGCCCCGCTGGGAGCCGGCGGGCCACCCGCGGGCCGAGCATGCTGCCGGCGAACAGGCCGGGGGCGAGTGGCGCCACCGCCGCCCAGTCCACGTGACCGGCGAGGCCCAGCACGGCGGCGGCGGCGACGGTCGCCGCTCCGACGAGCATGTTCTTCAACGCGTTCGCCCGCGCCAGATGGTCGTCCACGCACAGCAGTGCCAGTGCAAGGGTCATGACGCCCGCCCCGGCACCGAAGTAGCCGTTGTAGGTGGCCACCGAGAGCAGGCCCCCGGCGAGGAGCGGGCGGTTCCCGCGCGTGCGGTGGCCGGCGCGGGCCGAGATGGCGGGTTGGAGGAGCAACACCAAGGCGGCGCCGGCCACGAGGAACGGCACGACCCGCTCGAAGGCGTGCGCAGGGGTCGAGAGCAGGAGCGCCGCTCCGGCCACACCTCCGAGCGCCGGCACCCACGACCACCGTCCGAGCCAGGCGGCGCGCCCTCGGAGCTCGGGCTTGGAGGCCAGTGCAGCCGCCGGCCAGCACGCCACCAGGGCCACCACGTTGACCACGTCGGCGCCGAGCGCGGGCACGCCGGCCGCCAACAGCGCGGGGTAGGAGACGAGGGACGTGATCCCGCCGGCCGTGCCGACCACGCCGGCCGCCATCCCGGCGACGACGAGGAGGGCGGCGTCGCCAAGGGTGATCATCGGACGGGGCGGCGGCGGTCGCCCGGGTCGCCGGCCGCGACTCCACGGGGGCCGGTCGCGCGCTCCTGCCGCTCCATAGACCAGGCTCACAGTACCGACCTCCTGAGGGAACGGCTGCGGGCCGACGCGGCCGCTCGGGGGCGGCGAGCGGCTGCCCGGCGGCACGCCGTCCCGTCAGGGCGGCGGCGGCGCCTCGCCGACGCCCACCACCTCGACGGTCGGCTCGAGGACGACGCGGCTCGTGATGCTGTTGGCGATGAAGCACTCCCGGTGGGCGACCTCGGTCAGCCGGTGCACCCGCGCCTCGGTAGCCGGCGCACGCACCGTGATCCGCGGCCGGAGGGTGATCTCGGTGATCCGGCAGGGCCGTGTCGACTCGGGCATGACCGCTTCGGCCCGGTCCTCGTAGGCGACCACGTCGAGTCGGGCCCGCGCCGCCACCGCCAGGAACGAGAGCAGCTGGCAGGAGGCGGCGGCCAGCACCAGCAGCTGCTCGGGGTTGAGCAGCCCGGCGTCCCCACCGAAGGCGGGGTCGGCGGCCAGGTCGAGGGCGACGGCCGCCGGCGGGGCGGTGGCCCGGTGGCGGCGGTCGTAGTTGTCGTAGCCGGCCCCGGTGGAGCCGGACCACGAGCAGGTGACCCCGTACCGATGGACCCGGTCGTCAGGCACGGCCCGACCCGGGCCGGCCGGCATGCTCACGAAGATCAAACCAACTGCTTGCGAAATGCAATCAGGACTCCCGTGTAACCATCGCGGTGCTCGTGTACTCATAGGACGTAATGGAGGAGGGCGACCCACCCGTCGACCGAGAGGCGGTCTTCCTGGCCCTCTTCGACGCGTACTACGGCAAGATACTGGCGTACGCCACCCGCCGGCTGGGGCCCTCGGCGGCCGAGGAGGCGGTGGCCGACACGTTCATCACCGCCTGGACCAGCCTCGACGCCGTGAGGGGCGACCCGTTGGTCTGGCTCTACGGCATCGCCCGGGGCGCGGTCGCCAACCATCGGCGCCGGCTCCAGCGGTCGGCCCGGCTGGACGAACGGGCACGGTTCCTCCCGCCGGCGGCATCGGGCGACGACCCGGCCGACGTGGTGGTGTGGGAGGACACCTTCGCCGCCGCCATGGCCCAGCTGGCGGAAGCCGACCGGGAGGTCCTCCGGCTGGTGGCCTGGGAAGGGCTGACGGCGTCCGAGGCAGCGGCGGTGATGGGGTGCTCGACGATCGCCTGCAAGGTCCGCCTCCACCGGGCCCGGCAGCGCCTGAGCCGGTTCCTGCGGGTGGACGTCGGCCCCACCCGTCGCCGCGCCGAGGCCCGTGCGGGCGCCGAGGACGGGATCACCGACCGCTCGCCGACAGAGCCGCCCAGCTGGCCCCCGGTGATGCCCCAGGGGCACCCGTGCTGACCCGCCGCTCGGCCGACGCCATCGAGCGGGAGCTTGCCCGGCGCAACCCCGTCTTCGAGCGGGACCTGGGCGACGCCGCCCACCTGCCGGCGGCGACGGCCCTGCTGCGGGACATCTTCGAGCTGGCCGACGCCGCCCGGTCGACCCCCGAGGCGCCCGAGGCGCCCGAGGGGAGCGGGGTGGGAGCGGGGGCCACCGGGACCGAGGGGGCAGGCCCGCCCCGGCCCCGGTGGCCGGCCGGACGGGGGTCCGCCCACGGCGCCCGGCAAGTGGCCACCGTGGTGGCGGTGGCGGCGGTGGCGGCGGGAGGGACGTCGGGCGTCGTGCTGTTCCTGACCCGGCCGGCGGTCCCCGAGCGCACGACGACGGCATGGCTGGCGTCGCGCCCGCTGGCGGCCGATGCCCGTTCCGTGGCCAGGGAGCCCGCGGCGGGCGCCTCGCCGTGGCAGCTGGCCAGCCACATCGTGCCGACCGGATGGAAGCTGGGCACCCCGGGCCCCGGTCCGGGAGCCGTCACCTGCCCCACCACCGCCGTCTGCTACGTGACGGGCGGCGAGGCGGCCGCCAGCCCCGTTCGCTCCGCGGTCTCCGGCGGGCTCTACGTCTCGACCGACGGCGCCAGCTCGTGGTCGGTGCTCGCGCTCCCCCGGGGCTTCACCTTCACCTCCGAGCTGGCCTGCGCCAGCGCGCTGGCGTGCGCCGCCGGCGGCACGGAGGACGGTGCGGCGGTGTTCGCCGAGACGCAGGACGGCGGCCATCGCTGGACGGTCACCACCACGGGCGCGGCCGGCGCCCTCGTCGATCTCACCTGCCGCTCCGCCGACCGGTGCACGGCACTGTCGGTGCCGGCACCCGCCGCGCCGGCGACGGCCGGCGGGACACCGGCGCCGGCGCCGGCAGCCCCGGTCGAGCACTTCGTGCAGACGACCGACGGCGGCGCCACGTGGACGCTGACCGCGCTCCCGGCCAAGGTGACCTTCGGCGCGCTGGCGTGCGCGACGGCGACCCGCTGCGTGGTGCTCGGCCACCCGGCGGCGACCACGGGGGCGGCGCCGGGCGGCATCGCCCTGTGGACCGACGACGGCGGGCGGCGCTGGCACCGCGGGACCCTGCCGGCCGGGGTCGGGATCGGCGCCCCGTCCGGCCTCGCCTGCAGCGGGCCGGTCCGCTGCATGGCCGTGGCGACCGTGGCCGCTCACGACCCGTCCCCGTGCACCGCCGGGGGGCAGCACGGGACGACGGGCACCGTGCCCGCACCGACGGCGCTCTCGTGCGCCGCCGCGGCCACCACGTCGGTCTCGACCACCCTCACCACCGCCGACGGCGGCGCCACCTGGCGCCTGGCGCCCCTCCCGGTCTCCCTCCCCCAGCCCCATCTCGACGCCGTTGCCTGTGCGGGCCCCCTCACCTGCTGGGCCGCAGGCACCGCGGCGGCGTCGGCGAGCGGGACACCGGGCTCCTCCGTCATGGTCGGCACGACCAACGGCGGCGCCACGTGGGCGGTGGCGAGCGTCACCGTGCCCGGCACCGCCCCCGGCGTCCGCGGCGACGACACCTCCACGGCCGTCGGCTCCATCAGCTGCCCGTCGGCGTCGGTGTGCGTGGCGCTCGGGGCCGTGGACCAAGGGGCGGCGATCGCACCGGTGTACCGGATGGACGCCGCGCCGTGAGCCGGGGGAGCGCATCGACGGGCCGGGGGCACGGCACGAGGGGAGGCACCATGGGCACCAGCACGTCGTGGATGGCGCGAGCCGCCTGCCGGGACCTCCCTCCGGAAACGTTCTTCCCCGAGGACGGCGGGGGCGTCGAGGCGGCGCGGCGGATCTGCGCCCGATGCCCGGTGCGGGAGGACTGCTTGGAGTACGCCCTCAGCCGCCACATCGCCCACGGCGTCTGGGGCGGGACGTCCGAGCGGGGGCGCCAACGCCTGCAGGCGGCACGCCGTGCGGCCGCCGAGGCGCAGCCGGCGGTCTGACCCGAGACGCCCGGCGCGCCCGCCCGGCGCCTCGACGCCCTCGACCCGCCGGCGCGCCGGCGCGCCGGGAGCACGCAGTACGCTCTGTGCACCGGCCTCCTCCTCGGGCGCTGCCGCGTGCGCCCCGCTCCGCCGGCCCCGCCCATGATCACCGTCACCAACGTCTCCGTCTCGGTCGCCGGGCGCCGCCTCGTGTCCGACGCCAGCTTCGTCGTGAACCCCGGCGACAAGGCCGCCATCGTGGGGCGCAACGGCGCCGGTAAGTCCTCGCTGGTCTCGGTGCTGGTGGGCGATCCCGCCGCCCACGTGACCTCCACCGGCGAGGTCCAGATCACCGGCACGGTGGGCCACCTCCCCCAGATGCCGGTCCCCGGCGGCCTCGGAGTGGACCCGAGCGCCTTCTCGCACGTGCTGTCGGCCCGGGGCCTCGACGCGCTCGACGCCACGATGGTGGAGTCGCGCCAGTTGATGGCCGCCGCGCCGACGGACGAGCACATCGCCCGGTTCTCCGAAGCAGAGGAGCGGTTCCGCACGCTGGGCGGCTACGAGGCCGAGTCCGACCTGGCCCGCATGGCCGAGGGTCTCGGGCTCCCCCAGGACCTCCTGATGGAGGACGCCGACAGCCTCTCGGGGGGCCAGCGGCGGCGCCTGGACCTCATGCGCGTGCTCTTCCAGTCCCCGAGCGTCATGATCCTGGACGAGCCGACCAACCACCTCGACGTGCCGGCCAAGCGCTGGCTGATGGACCAGCTCGAGCGGTTCCCCGGCGCGCTGCTCATCGTGAGCCACGACCTGGCCCTGCTCGACCGGGCCATCACCAAGGTGCTGCGGCTGGGCGACGGGCGGATCGAGGAGTACAAGGGCAGCTACTCGAGCTACCAGGAGCAGCGGGCCCAGCGGCTGGACCAGCAGCAGCGCCTGGCGGTGCGCCAGGAGCGCGAGGTGGTGCGCCTGTCGACCCTGGCCGACTCCATGCGCCACAGCACGGCCAAGCGGGCCCGGACGGCCAAGAGCCTCGACCGGCGGGTCGAACGCCTGCGGTCCACCCAGACCCAGGCGGTGAAGAAGGAGCGGGCGACGCGCTTCGCCCTCCCCGAGCCCGCCCGCTCGGGGCAGACCCCGCTCAGCGTGTCCGACGTGGCCGTCTCCTACGGCGCCCTCCAGGTCCTGCGGCACGTGTCGTTGTCGCTCGGCCGGGGGGACCGGGCGGTGGTGGTGGGGCGCAACGGCGCCGGCAAGTCCAGCCTCCTGCGTTGCATCGCCGGTGTCCAGGTGCCGAGCCGGGGCACGGTGTCGCTCGGCCACAACACGCACCTCGGGTACTTCGCCCAGGAGCACGAACAGGTGGACCTGGAGCGCAGCGCCCTCGAGAACGTCGACGACGCGGTGCTGGTCAACGAGGTGGACCGCCGGTCGCTGCTGGGCTCGTTCGGGCTGGCCGGCGAGCTGGCCGGGCAGCGGGCGGGCTCGCTGTCGGGCGGCGAGCGGGCCAAGCTCGGCCTGGCCATGCTGGCCGCGGGGTGGGCCAACCTGCTCGTCCTCGACGAGCCCACGAACAACCTCGACCCGCCCTCCATCGCCGCCGTCGGCCAGATGCTGGGCCGGTGGCCGGGGACCGTGGTCGTGGTGAGCCACGACCGGACCTTCGTCGAGTCGCTGGAGCCGACGCACGCGCTCCTCCTTCCCTCGGAGCGCTTCGACCTCTGGCGCGACGAGTACCTCGACCAGGTGGAGATCCGCTAGCGGGCCGGCCCGGCGGTGCCGCCGTCGTCGAACGACTCGGCGGCCAGGGCGACGAGGCGGGCGTGCAGCGGGTCCACCCAGTCCTCGTGCTCGGGCTTCATGAGGACGCTGCGCAGGATCGTCACCGGGCCCTCCCCCGGCGCCACGTCCGGGTGGCCGGCTGCGACGTCCGCCGCGTCCACCTCGAGGGTGCTGAGGAAGACCGGGTCGTCGTCCATCCCGGCCCGGAGCATCCGCTGGCTGGCGGCCGTGATGGCGTCCCCCGTCGCCCCGGTCCGGTGGGGGAAGTAGGTGACGATGTCCAGCTCGGGCCGGCAGTGCAGCCGCAGCGGCCCTCCGTCGTCGGCCTCGATGGCCGCCGCCAGGCCGAGCGCGGCGCGGCGGCCGGCGGCGAGGACGGGCCCGAGACCGTCCCGGGCGGCCAGCGGCAGCACGCGCACCGTCAGCCACAGGGCGGCCGCCGCTGCCCCCGCCCGCGAGCACTCGAGACTGATCTCGCCCAGGTGCAGCTCGTCGGAGGTGAAGTAGGTGTAGGGCGAGTCGTGGCGGTAGAGGCGCCCGACGGCCGGGTCGGCGAACAGGACGCTCCCGCAGCCGTAGGGCTGGAGCCCGTGCTTGTGGGGGTCGACGACCACCGAGTCGCACTCGGCGATCGCCCGCAGGGCGGCGGCGGGCACGCTGGCGGCGCTTGGCTCGTCCCAGGCGAGGAGGGAGAAGAACCCGCCGTAGGCGGCATCGACGTGGAGGCGGACCCCGTACCGCTGGCGCAGCGCCAGCGCCTCGTGGACGTCGTCGACGGTGCCGAGCCCGGTGGCGCCGGCGGTGAGCACGACGGTGCCGACGTCGTGGCGCCGGCACGCGTCCTCGACGGCGTCGAGGTCCAGATGCCCCCGCGCGTCCGTCCCGACGGCGACGGCGGGGACCCCGAGCACCTGGCACATGCGCCCGTGGGTGTAGTGGGCGTTGGCGCCGTGCACCACGGCCCGCCCGGGGTGCAGCTCGCGTGCAACCCAGAGGGCCTCCAGGTTGGCGATGGTGCCGCTCGAGGTGAGGTGGCCGAGCGACCCCACCGGCAGGTGGAACATGGCCGCCAGGTCGGCCACCACCTCCCGCTCCATGCCGCTCGTCACCGGGCCGCCGTCCAGCGCGTGGTTGTTGGGGTTCACGAGCATCGCCGCCAGGTAGCCGGCGACGGCCACCGGGTGCGGGGGCTTCAGCATCTGGCCGGCGAAGCGCGGGTGGAAGAACGGGTAGTTGCCCGCCATGCGGCGGGTGAAGTCGCCCCAGGCCCGCTCCAGCCGGTCGGGGTCCACCTCGAGGGCGCGGTGCCCGACGGGGCCGCCGAACCGCTGCTCCCATTCGGCCACCGCCGCCACGGCGCGCTCGGCCCACACGGCGCGTGTCATGCGCGTCGTCCGTGTCGTCGGCCGGGTCGGCCGTGTGGGCCGTGTCGGCCGTGTCGTCGTCATCGGTCCGGGACGCTACCGGGCTCGCCCTCCGCCGGCTCGCCGCCCGGGCGGCGGGCGGGCGGGCGGCGGGCGGCGGCCGTCAGACGGAGCGCCAGAAACCGACGGGGAGCGTCTGGGTCACCAGCCGCGTCGCCTCGTCGTAGGGCAGCGGGCGGCTCCAGAAGAACCCGAGGCCGAGCTCGCACCCCGCCGCCTTGAGGGCGGAGAACTGGAGGTCGTCCTCCACGCCCTCGGCCACCGAGCGCACGCCGAGCGAGCGCGAGAGGCGCAGGAGGGCGTCCACGATCGCCGCGTCCTCCGACCGGGCGGTCATCCCGTTGATGAAGGCGCGGTCGATCTTGAGATAGTCGATCGAGAACCGGTGGAGGCGGGAGAGCGACGAGTACTCCGAGCCGAAGTCGTCGATGGAGGTCTCCACCCCGAGGGCCTTCAGCTCCTTGAAGGCCCCGGCGGCGGCGTCGGAGTTGGCGAGTGCGGTCTCGGCCACCTCCAGGCAGAGGCAGCGGGGGGGCACGCCGCTGTGGTCGAGCACACGGCGCACCGTCTCGGGGAACCGTGGATCGGCCAACTGGTGGGCCGAGACGTTGACCGCCATCGAGAGCGGGCGGGCGGCGCCGGTCGTGCCGATCCAGGACGCCAGGGCGCTGCAGGCCGCCTCGAGGACCCGCTCGCCCAGCGCCACGATGCACCCCGTCGTCTCGGCCACCCGGATGAACTCGGAGGGGAGGACCGGACCGCGCTCGGGATGGGTCCAGCGGGCCAGTGCCTCGAACCCGAACAGCTCCCCGCTGGCCAGCACGTACGACGGCTGGAAGACGAGATGGACCTCGCCCCGATCGATCGCCACCTTCAGGTCGGCCGCCAGCTCGTGGTCGACCTGGGCCTGGCGGTGCACCTCGTCGTCGAAGAGCTCCACCCGCGCCTTGCCCCGCTCCTTGGCCGTGTACATGGCGATGTCGGCGTTGCGGAGCAGGCCCTCGGGTTGCGAGCTGGCGGCCGCAAAGGCCATGCCGACGCTGGCGGTGGTCCTCGGCGTTGCCGCGCCGCCCGGCGGCACGGACAGCGCCGCCAGCACCCGCCCGGCGACGGCCGACGCCTCGTCGGTGTCGGCCAGGTTCTCGCAGCAGACGGCGAACTCGTCCCCGCCGATGCGGGCCACCAGGTCGCCGCTGCGCACGGCCGCCTTCAGGCCTTCGGCCGCGGCCCGGAGCAGCTGGTCGCCGTGGTCGGTCCCCAGGCGGTCGTTGACGGCTTGGAAGTCGTCGAGGTCGCACAGGAGCACGGCGGTGTGGCGCCCGCTGCGACCCCCCCGGGACAGGGCGCGCTGGAGGTGGTCCACGAACAGGTGGCGGTTCGGCAGGCCGGTGAGCGGGTCGTGCAGGGTCCGGTAGGCGAGGTCGAGCTCGAGCTCCCGACGGTCGCTGATGTCGACCGACGCGGCGACGACGCCATGGAAGGCGACCTGTTCTGTGTCGATGCGCTCGAGCGTGGTGCGCACCGACACCGAGGCCCCGTCCGCCCGGCGGGCCTCGTGCTCCCCCTCCCAGCGGTTGGCCGCCCCCGGCGCCAGCGCCGCCGCCGCGTTGCGGACCGCCTCCGACCAGACGCCGGTCCCGGCCACCGGCCGCCCGACCATGGTGGCCGCCGAGTAGCCGAAGATGCGCGTGGCGGCGTCGTTCCAGTAGGTGACGATGCCGCGCTGGTCGACGACGGCGACGGCCGCCGGCAGGCGGTTCAAGAGGCGCGACTCGAGGTGGCGGACCATCTGGCGGCGGTGAGCGTCGGTCACGTCACCGCCGGAGACGGTGACGGCGTTGAAGAACGGGTCGTCCAGCCGGTTGCGCACCTCGAGCTCGAGCTCCCGCACGCGACCGGTCGCGTCGACGGCGTGCACGACGAGCTTGGCCCGGCCCCCCGGGCGGCTGACCACGCGGCGGAAGACGGCGGCGGCCTCCTCCCGCTCCCCCGGGTCGACGGCCGAGAGGATGCTCGCCCCCACCAGCTGGCCGGCACCGCCGAGGAGCTGCGCCGTGGACTCGGAGACGTAGGTGGTGGTGCCCGCCGGGTCGGCCAGCACGAAGACGGCCGTCTCCTCGTCCATGGTGCGGCGCACCCACTCGGTCCCCACCCGCAGGCGTCGCTCCGTCGCCTTCAGGTCGGTGATGTCGCGGTGGGCCACCACCGCCCCGCCTCCCAGCTCGCCCATGGGCGTCACCCGCACGGCGAACCAGCGCTCGGCGCCGTTGCCGGCCGACGCGTACTCGTGGACGAACCGGTCCCTCTCGCCGACGAGCACCGAACGGATCCCGGCCGCCACCTCCGCCGCGCCCTCGGCGCCGGCGTCGGCGGCGCGGTCGCAGACGGACAGGTAATTGACCCCCGCACCCGTCGAGCCGGCCGAGGCGCCGCGCAGCTCGGCCACCGCCGTCCACGACCGGTTGGTGGCCAGGATCCTCCCGGCGCCGTCGACCACGCACGTCGGCTCCCTGACCGCGTCCAGCATGTCGGAGAGCATCGACTGGCTCGAGAACGGCACCACCCGGTCTGTGCGCCGCCGCCCGGCCCGCTCGAGGATCTCCTGCAGTGCCCGTGCGCCGAGATCATGGCGGGCCAGGTGGTCGTCGGCGCCGGCGGCGAGCGCCTGGTAGAGGAGGTCGGTCCCCACCGCCGGACCGTGGAGGACCACGATGGGGACGCTCGGCGCGGCGGCGACCATCACCGCCACCGCCTCGACGCCCGCGGCGTCGGGCAGGTCGAGGTCCAAGAAGATGCAGTCCGGGTCGGCGACGGCCAGGATCCGCCGGGCGGCGGCCAGCGATGTGGCGCACATGACGGCCTCGGCCGGGATGCCCACCTCGGCCAACCGGGTCAGCACGGCCTGCCCTTCGGGCTGGCCGTGCACGACGGCGAGAACCCGCGAGGGGACGAACGAGCGGCCGACCGCGCCGCGCCCTACGACCGTGGACCCAGTCGTCGCCATTCCCCGATCCCCATTGCCAGCCCCCTGCAAGGCTTGATCGTAGCCGCGGCCTGCGGCTCCACCCGGGGATCGCCGTGGCGTTGACACGGGGCGCGGGTCGCGCCGATGCTGCCGCACCGGGCTGCAACGGGACGGCGAGGTGAGGGGCGTGCACGGCGACAGGGCGACACATGCAGCGGGACATGCAGCGGGAGCGGGCGGCGGGCCGCCCACCTGGCGTCCCGAGACGCTGGCGGTCACGGCGGGGCGGGACGAGTCGCCGGGCGGGCCGCTCAACGTGCCGCCCACCTTCGCCTCGACCTTCCGGGACGGCGACACCGTCCGTTACGGCCGCTGGGACAACCCGACCTGGCGAGCCCTCGAAGACGCGCTCGGCGGGCTGGAGGGGGGTGCGGCCGTCGCCTTCTCCTGCGGCCAGGCGGCGACGGCCGCCGTGCTCGCCACGCTCGAGCCGGGGACCACGGTCGTCCATCCGGCCGACGCCTACCTCGGGACCCGCCAGGCCCTCGCGTCCCGAGCGGCACGGGGGTGGTTGGGCGTCCGTCCGGTGGACGTGACCGACACCGCGGCGGTGCTGGACGCGCTGGAGGCGGCGGACGGCCCGGCCTGCCTCTGGCTGGAGTCGCCGACCAACCCCACGCTCGGCATCGCCGATCTGCCCGCACTGCTGGAGGCGGCGGAGCGGCGGGGGGCGGTGAGCGTGGTCGACAACACCTTCGCCACGCCGCTCGTCCAGCGCCCGCTGGCGTGGGGCGCCTCCGTCGTCGTGCACTCCGCCACCAAGTACCTCGGGGGCCATTCGGACCTGCTCCTCGGCATGGCGGTCACCGCCGACCCCGACCGGCACGCCGCCCTCGTCGCCCACCGGACCGAGGACGGCGCCATCCCCGGCGTGATGGAGGCGTTCCTGGCCCTGCGCGGCCTGCGGACGCTGCCGGTGCGCGTCCAGCGTCAGCAGGAGACGGCGGCGACCCTGGCGGCGCGCCTCGAGGAGCACCCCGCGGTGCAGCGCGTGCGCTACCCCGGGCTGCCGTCCCATCCCCAGCACGACCGGGCCCGAGCACAGATGCAAGGGTTCGGCGCCGTGATCTCCTTCGAGGTGGACGGCGCCGGGCGGGCCGACCGGGTGGTGGCCGCCGTGCGGCTCGCCGTGCCGACGACGAGCCTCGGCGGCGTGGAGACGACGATCGAGCGGCGAGCCCGCTGGGCCGGCGACGCCCACGTCGCACCGGGGCTCCTGCGGCTGAGCGTCGGCCTCGAGCACCCCGAGGACCTCTGGGCCGATCTCTCCGCCGCGCTCGACCGGGCTCTCGAGGTGCCGGACCGGCCCTGAGCCGGCATCGGCGCGGCGGCACGGGTCGGTGGGGTTACCCGCGACCGGCACGGGTACGTGTGGGCCATGTCCCTCACCGGTGACGAGATCGACGTGGTGGAGTTCGTCCAGGCCGACCACCGCACGATCCGGGCGCTGTTCGCCACGATCGGCGCCGCCGCGCCGCAGGACCGGGCGGCCACGTGGCCGGACCTCCTCCACTCGCTGGCGGTGCACGAGGTGGCCGAGGAACTGGTCGTCTTCCCAGCGCTGGGTCTCGTGGAGCAGGGAGCGCCCTCCGTCGAAGCCCGTCTGGCGGAGCAGCGCGAGGCCGCCGAGCTCCTCGAGTCCATGGAGGACATGGACCCGGGCACGGAGACCTTCGCGGCGGCGCTGGGCGAGCTGGAGGCTTCGGTCATGGCGCACGCAGCAGCAGAGGAGCGGGAGATCCTGCCCGTCATCGTGCGGTTCGACGACGCCTTGGACCGGACCTCGCTCGGAGCGCGCTTTCAGGAGGCGAAGCTCCGGGCCCCGACCCTGCCTCACCCCAACGCCCCCCACACGCCACCGGGCAACGTGCTCGGCAGGCCCGTGCTGTCGTTCGTCGACCGGGTGCGCGACCACCTCTCCTGACGCTCCTGCGACCGGCCTCGGGCCGGCGACGCCCCGGGCGAAGGACGGTGCCCGGGCGCCTCGTCCACCTGGCACGAGCTGGCGGGACGACCGGGGGGCGGCCGCGCACCCCCGCGCTACCCTGCGCCCGTGCTCGCGCTCGCACGTAGCATGCAGATTTCCCCGGGTGCCGCCGGCACGGCGGACGGTGCGCGCCGGTCCCGCGCCCCGGCTCGTCGGCCGACCCTGGCCCGGGCCCCGGGGGCGTGCCGGATCTGCGGCGACGCCACGGCGTTCGGCTACGGCCTGTGCCTGAGCTGCCGGGCCGTCGCCCTCGCTCTCGGCCGTCCGCTCGTCCCTGTCACCGCCATCCGGGTGGTCAGCCCCGAGAGCGGCCTGTACCGGGCACTGCGCCAGTACAAGTCGGGGGAGCCGTCGGTCGCCCACCGCCAGGAGCAACGGCTGACCGCGATCCTCGACGCCTTCTGCCGACGGCACCTGCCCGCGCTCGCCCCCGGCGGCTTGGACCTCAGCGTGGTCGTCCCGTCCGCTCGCGCCCAGCGGCCACCCCCGCATCCCCTGGCCCGGGTCGTGGCCTCAGCCGCCCACCTCCCGCCCCACCGCGACGTGCTCGGGGCAGGACCGGGGATGGCCGACCACCGGCAGCCGGCCCTGGACGCCTACCAGGCCGACCCGTGCGTTGCCGGCAAGCGGGTCCTCGTGGTGGACGACGTCTACACGAGCGGGGCCCACCTCCAGTCGGCTGCCGCCACGCTCCACGACGCCGGCGCGGCGTCGGTGGTGGCGCTGGTCATCGGTCGCTACGACCGGGGGGCCCGGAGCGAGCGGTCCGGCGCTGGCCGGCGGCGGCGCTGGCCGGCGGCGCCGCAGGGGTCAGGGTAGGCGGGCCGGGCGGTCCGAGGGTCCGGAGGACCTCCGGGGCCGGGGCGCTCAGCGGGTCGGCTGCATGCCTTCCCTGCGGTCCGCACGGGCCCCGGCGGGCCCGTGCTCGACCATGATCCCCCACCAAACCGCCGCGATACGGAAGAATCGGTGTCGGCCCCCCGGGGGATGGGGATGGGGAAGGGGGGCCGACACCTCACAGACCGTTACAGAAACCCCCGCCCATGGAGCACAGGGAACCACACGGTCCGCGACCTTGGAGCAATAACCTCTTCGGGCACGCCGCACACATCCTGATGTGCGATGGGCGAGACGACGGACAAAGGACGGCCGGCCCTTCCCCTCCGGGCGTTACCGGTCCTGCCCTTCATGCGACCTCCCCCTGTCCCGCGAGGCACACTCGAGACACCATGACGATACCACGGAGACACGCCGTTCGTCACCGGGCCTCCGTCTCCGGGCCTTCCGGGCGGCCGACGGCCTGCCCGGACCGGTCCCCCGCCCGCCCGGCGCTTCGCCGCTGACGGCACCCGCCCGCCCCCCGCCAGCGGCCCGGCGGGGCCGCGTCAGCCCCGGGCGGCGACCGGTGGCCGCCGCCCGGCTCGAGGCCCCTGGTCAGCTCCCCGCCGGCGACCCGTGGCGCCCGTCGGCACCCCGACGGGCCAGCGCCAGGGCCAGGGCCACCGCCTCGTCCGGGTCGTCGGCAGGCTGCACCCCGGCGTCGGGCACGCCACCGGGCCGGAGGAGGGCCCAGGTTCCGATCCCCACCACCGGCCGGCCCACCTTGAGCGCCAGCGCCAGCTCGGAGAGCGTGCCGTACTCGCCCCCCACCGCCACCAGCACGTCGGACGCCCGCACCACGAGCCCGTTGCGCAGCTCGCCCATCCCGGTTGGGACGGCGACCCGCACCCACGGATTGGCGTCGGCGGCGCGGTCGCCGGGGAGGATGCCGACCGTCAGCCCGCCCGCGGCGAGCGCGCCGCGGCACGCCGCCGCCATCACCCCGCCCAGGCCGCCGCAGACGAGCACTGCGCCGGCGCGGGCCACGGCCGCCCCGACGGCCTCCGCCACCTGCTCGGTCGCCCGGTCGCACCGGCCGGCGCCCACGACGGCCACCGCCGGCGGGCGCGGCCCGGCATCGCCCGCCGACCCGAGATCGGA
>JAJYVT010000138.1 GCA_021791845.1 Actinomycetes bacterium
CGCGCCTTTGCCGCCATGGCGGACGATCCCACCGTGTACCACACGACCAACGGCCCCTCCGAGTTCCACGTCATCGGGTCGTTCAAGGACTGGCAGGTGCTCGACCGGCTGGTGGAGATCGACGTCCCCGCCCTGGTGATCTCGGGCCGCCACGACGAAGCAACGCCAGCACTCCAAGAGGACCTCGTCCAGGGCATCCCCGACGCCCGCCAGGTGCTCCTGGAGGACTCCTCGCACATCGCCTTCTGGGAAGAGCGCGACGCCTACATGGCGGCGGTCGACGCCTTCCTGGCCGAGCACGACTGAGGGTGGCGGATCGGGTGGGGGCGCTCGACCCGGAAGTGCTGGCGCTGGCCCGGGGGGCCAACCTGGCCAGTCTGACGACGCTCCTGCCCTCGGGCGCCCCGGTGGCGGGGGTGGTGTGGGTGGACGCCGACGCGGGCGGGGACCGGATCCTCGTCAACACCGAGGTGCACCGGCTCAAGTACCGCAACGTGTGCCGGGACCCCCGCGTGCACGTCCTCATCGTCGACGCCGAGGACACAGGGCACTTCGCCTCCGTCCAGGGCCGGGTGGAGGACCGGATCCTCGGCCCCGATGCCCGCGAGCACATCGAGCGGCTCGCGCACAAGTACACGGGGGCGCCGTTCGACGACCGCCGGATCGTGTCCGAGCGCGCCGTGCTCAGCGTGCGCCCGCTCAGCCAGCGGGTGCGCCAGAGCTCGGTGCTGGTGGAGTGAGCCGAGAAAGGAGCCGGGGGATGCGCAGAACCACGAGGGGAGGGTTGCGGCGCGGGTTGCGGCGACTCGCCTGCGGGCTGGCGGCGACCGGCATGATCGGTGCCACCCTGGCCCTGACCGGCACGCCCTCGAGCGGCGCCAGCGTGACAAAGAACGTCATCGTGTGGGCGGAGAAGCCGGGCCAGGCGCCCAACTACATCTTCCCGTTCCTCACATCGGCGTACTTCACCGTCCCCAACGTCTCGGAGTTCCAGGAGTACATGTTCCGCCCGCTCTACTGGTTCGGCACAGGGGCGAAGCCGGTCCTGAGCAAGCGGCTGTCGCTGGCGAGCGCACCGGTGTCCTCGAACGGCGGCACGAGCTACACGATCACCCTCAAGCCGTACAAGTGGTCCAACGGCCAGCCGGTGACGTCGACAAACGTCCTCTTCTGGATGAACATCTGGCACCAGAAGCCGGGCGGCTACGCCGGCTGGTTCCCCGGCGGGCTGTCGATGCCGACAAGCGTGAAGTCGATCACGATCACAAGCCCGACCACCTTCACCATGAACTTCACCCGCTCGTTCAACGCGCACTGGCTGCTCTACAACGAGCTCTCCGAGATCACGCCGCTGCCGCTCACATGGACACGGACGTCCCTCACAGCGGCACCGGGGTCGGCCGGCTGCGCCAAGGCCACCTTCGGGACCGCCGACACCGCGTGCAAGGCCGTCTACACCTTCCTGTCGGAGCAGTCCGGCTTCGACCCGACACATCCCAGCACAACCAACAACGCGCTCTCCACGTACGCCACCAACAAGCTGTGGCAGGTGGTGGACGGACCGTGGCACCTGCAGTCCTTTGGCGCCACAGCTCCGGTCGTGATGGTGCCCAACCCCGCCTACTCCGGTCCCAACAAGCCGACCTACAAGCAGTTCGTGGAGAAGCCGTTCACGACAGCCTCGACCACGTACAACGCGCTCGTCAGCGGGACAGTCGACGTGAGCTACTACATCCCGCGCACAGACCTCACATCGCCGGCGAAGGCCCCCACCAAGCCCGACCAGACAGTCCGGCCGGGGAAGAACAATCCGCGGCTCGCCTCCTCGTTCAACCTCGAGCCGGTCTACCAGTGGGGCTTCAACGGCATCTTCGCCAACGAGCAGTCGAAGGGGGACACAGGGAACGCCGGCCCGATCCTGAGCCAGCTGTACGTGCGCCAGGCGATCCAGTCGCTCGTCACACAGACGCTCTACATCGACCGCCTGGACAAGGGCTACGGCGTGCCCACCTACGGGCCCGTGCCGGTGTGGCCGCGCAACCCCTTCTCGTCGTCCTACGAGGCGAAGAACCCCTACCCCTACGACCCGGCCAAGGCCCGCCACCTCCTCGCCTCGCACGGCTGGAAGGTCCACCCGCACGGGGTGAGCGTCTGCGTCAAGCCGGGCACGGGCAGCGGGCACTGCGGCAAGGGGGTGAAGAAGGGGGCGAAGCTCGCCTTCACACTGCCGTACGCGTCGGGGACAAGCGCGCTCAAAACCATGATCCTGGCCGAGACGTCGGCCTGGGCGCAGGCCGGCATCAAGATGACGCCCACCTCGACCTCGTTCGACACGCTGGTCGGCAACACCATCCCGTGCCCCAAGGGGTGCCCGTGGGAGCTCGCGGCCGCCGGCTTCGCCTGGATCTACGCCCCCGACTACTACCCGAGCGGCGAAGAGCTCTTCGCCAAGGACGCCGGGTCGAACTACCCGAGCTTCAACACACCCGCCGCCAACCGGCTCATCAAGGCGGACATCACGTCGACGTCGTCGCTCACCGCCTACGAGAACCTGATCGCCAAGGAGGCGCCCGACATCTGGCAGCCCGAGACGGTCACAGTGGCCGAGATCCACAAGGGCATCGTCCACCCGCCCCTGAGCCCGCTCGACGACAACACACCGGCCACATGGCACTGGTCGTGAGGCGCTGACGCCCCGCCGCGGCGATCGCGGCGTCAGCCCTTGATCTTGGGGATCACCTCGGAGGCGAACAGCTCCTGGGCCTTGATCGCCTTCCAGTGCTCGGCGCCGCCGGGGTTGGTGGTGATGGCGATCTCCGTCAGGCCTTCGCAGACGTCGAGGGTCTGCTCCACCCGCTCGATGACGTCCTCGGCCGTGCCGCACCAGACCATGTCCCCCGCCACCATGTCGGTGAACGGGGTGGCGGCCAGCTGCTCGAGGATGCCGGCGGTGTAGAAGCCGTAGCCGGCCGCGTTCAGCCGGTCCGCCGGCGGGGGCGGGAAGTCGGTGAGCGGCGAGGCGTTGCCCTTCAGGAAGCCCACGAGGTGCCGCTCGGCCTCCCGCATGGCCACGTCGCGGTCCTCGTCGATGTAGCAGGCGTGGATCCACACGATGTCGGGCGTGGTCCCGTACTCGGCGCACTTCTCCCGGTAGAAGTTGAGCTGCTTCTCCAGGGCCGAGTACGGCAGGAGCGGCGGGACGGCGACGCCCCAGCCGTGCTGGGCGGCGAGGTCGTAGGTCCGGTCGGACGTCCCGCCGAGGAACACCCGGAACTTCTGGCCGCTGAAGGGGACGATGTGGGTCTCCTCCAGGTTCCAGTACTCGCCGTGGAAGGTCACGACGTCGTGCTCGAGGGCCTCGATGAACAGGTCCAGGGCCTCCTCGTAGCGGGGGCGGCTCGTCTCGTCGAGGGGCAGGCCGCCGGCGAGCGGGATCCACCCGTGCCCCCGGCCCACGCCGAACTCGTAGCGGCCACCGGTGAGGAGCGAGAACTGGTGGACCATCGAGGCCAGCACCACCGGGTTGTGGTACGGGAGGATGTGGAGCATCGTGCGGAAGGCGATGGCGCGGGTGCGGGCGGCCGCCATCCCGAAGAGGCCGAAGACGTTGATCGAGGCCGAGAACTTGGGGAAGAAGGCGTGCTCGATGACGGCGTAGGCGTCGTAGCCGAGCCGGTCGGCGTTCACGATCTGCTCCAGCACCTCCTCGTAGAGCTGGGTGTACGGCTTCGGCTCCCAGCTCTGGAGCTCCGAGTAGATGCTGAACCTCAGGTCCGGACGTGCCATCTGCCCTCCCTCACGCGAGCCCGCTCACGCCGGGCTTCTGTGCACAGCACTGATCAAATATACGATACCAGGCAACGGATCCTGGTGCTCGGTGGCCGGCCTGGTCTCAGGCTTCGGCAGCACGGTGACCGCCGTTGAAGTTCGTACGGACCCGTACGATCTCGCCGCCGGGAGGGACCGGAGCGACAGCGTCTCGAGCCGCGACGAGCGGTAGTCGGCGACGATCGCCAGGTGGCCGCGACGAGCCGTCGCGATGTCCCGGGGGAAGCGACCGGAAACGAGGTACCCCGCGAGCGTCGGTCGCCCGCCCGCGTGCAGCCGCACCAACGCCAGGCTCGCATGGGCGCTCGTGCCGTAGCGGTCCGAGTCGGCGACGAGGAGCGCCGCGCCGCCGTCGACCACGGCCAGCCCGACGGGCTCGGGCCCGACGCGGACGCGCGCCTTCAGGGCGTGGGACGGCGCGTGGACGAGGGCCCGCGAGGAGAACCAGAGAACCGAGTCCGACCCGCGGGCTGCCACGTAGACGGAGCCGCGTGCGGCGACGACCCGCACCGGATCGCAGCCCGCCGGCACCGAGGCGACGACGGCGCGCGAGGCGTTCGTCTCCGCCGTCGCGATGTCGACGACTGTGAGGGTTCCCTGGCCCGGCGATGTGCCGACCTCGCTCGTGACGTAGAGGTACCGGCCGTCGGGGGACGTCGCCATGCCGACCGGGTTCTCGAGGGGGACCACCCCCACCGGCTGGCTGCTGGCGAACCCGGTGGCGATGGCCCGCCGCAGGTTGAAGACGGCCAGCTCGTTGCCGTACTCGAGCGTCACGAAGACGAGGGCGCCATCGGGTGAGACGCTCGCCTCGATGGCGCCGTGGCCCGTGCTCGTGAGCTGGCCCAGGAGGGCCGAGCCCGACCCCCGCTCGGCCGACGCCACGTCGAGCACGGCGACGCCGCCGGCCCCGTCGGCCACCACGAGGTAGCGGCCGTTGGGGCTCAGTGCGAGCCCGCGAGCCTGGCCCGGCACGGCGATCGTGGACCGCAGGTGCAGTCGGCCGGTGGCCAGCGAGAACACCCCGACGGAACCGCCGAGCCCGGCGAAGGCGAACCGTCCGCCCGGTGCGATCGCCACGCCGAACGGCGGCGCCGGGACTCCCAGCGTCGTGGCGCGCGCATGGAGCCTCGGCGCCCGGGGCGCCCGCTCGGTGCAGGGCACGCCGGCGCCGCGTGCCCGAACGGCGGCCGCCGCCCGGGGCAGGGACCCGGTCGGGCCGGGGAGCAGGAGCGCCGTGGCGAGCGCGGTGGCGAGCGCGGCGGCGAGCAGGGAGACGGACGCTGCACGCGGCCACCGGCCGTGGCTGGGCCGGGCCGGGCGGGTTCTCTGGATGCGTCGTCGGCGGCACACGCTCCCCGAAGGCTCGCGTCGGCCGGCGCGGCGAGCAACCGCGTACAGGCGTGGGCGCCGCGTGCGTGGGCGCTACGGCCGGGCGTGGGCACCCCGTCCCCTGAGAAGGGTCACAGCGCCGTGCGAGGATCGAGGTCGAGGGCGAGGACCAAAGACGGACGGAAGGGAGCACGGCGCACGATGTACCTCGACGGCGACCGGCTGGTGGTCAGCCCGACCGACCTCGTCGCCCATCTCCAGTGTCCGCACCTCACCGAGCTCTCGCTCGAGGTCGCCCGCGGCGCACGGCCGAAACCTGCCGACGAGGACCCGGAGCTCGAGGTCCTCCGACGTCGGGGCATGGAGCACGAGCGCGCCTACCTCGAGCAGCTCACCGGCGCCGGGACAGTCGTGGTCGAGATCGAGGACGGTCCGTTCGCCGACGAGGTCCGACGGACGATCGAGGTCCTGGCCGAGGGGCCCGACGTCGTCTACCGGGCGGCCTTCTTCGACGACGGGGGCGGTGGCGGCGAGGGCGGGGAAGGCGGCGTCGGGCCCTCGTGGCGCGGCCACGCCGACTTCCTCCACCGCGTGGACGCCGAGAGCACGCTCGGGGACTTCTCCTACGAGCCGTCCGACACCAAGCTCGCCCGCCACGTGAAGCCGGGAGCCGTCCTCCAGCTCTGCGGCTACGCCGCCCAGCTGGCCCGC
>JAJYVT010000139.1 GCA_021791845.1 Actinomycetes bacterium
GGCGGGCGCACCCGACGCGGCGGCGCCTTGCCCGGCGGCGGTCGGCGTGGAGGCGCCCCGGCGGCGGTGGCGGGGCGGCGGCCCGTGGCCGTGGGTGGCCCTGCTGGCGGCGGTGGTGGGTCTGGAGGCGCTCACCGGAGAGCCCCGGGCCATGGCCGAGACCGAGGTGCTGGGGACGGCGGTGGCGCTGTGGCTCGTGCTGCGCCCGTACCGCCACCGCGTGGGGATCGGACGCCGGGCCCGGTTCGTCGGCTGCTCCTTCCTGGCCGGCGTCTGGGGCGTGGCCCTTGCCGCCGCCGAGCTGGCCCCCGGCTGGGCCTTCATCCAGGCGTCGCAGCGGGCCACCGAGAGCTACCAGTTCTTCGGGTCGGGGTCGCTCCGCGTGCGGTGGTCGTTCCTGCTCCTCGTGCCCGACCTCTTCGGGGGGTCCGGTCACTTCGGCCAGCCCACCTACTTCAACCGTTACAACCTGGCCGAGGTGACCGGCTACGTCGGCCTCCTGCCCGTGGCGGCCGCCCTCGTGCTCGCCAGCCGGTCCTTCGGCCGCCGCCGGAGCGCGATGTCCTCGGACTGGGGGATGTGGCTGGCGCTCGTCGTCTTCGGGCTGTTCCTGGCGTGGGGGACGTTCACCCCGCTGGGCCACCTGTGGGCTGCGATCCCGCTGTACGGCAAGACCCGCCTGCAGAGCCGCAGCCTCGGCATCGTGGACCTGGCCCTGGCCGTCTTGCTGGCCTTCTGGGCGGAGCGCCTGGCCGGCCGGCAGGCGGGGGAGGGGACGGCGGGGTGGAGGCGGCTGCTGGCCGTCGCTCCCGCGCTGGCGGCCGTCGGGACCTGCGCCGCCGCCCTGGCCGCGCCGGCCGCCGTCGAGGGCTGGTTCGACGTCACCGCCGGCGGCGCGACGCTGGCACGCCAGCTCTGGCCGTGGTTCCTGGCCCAGGCGGTGGTGGCGGCGGGCGTGGTGGCCGTCGTCGTGCTCTGGGGCCGCATGGGCGACCGGCGGCGGCGCGGCCTGCTGACGGCCGTCGTCGTCTGCAACCTCGCCTTCTTCGTTCTCGCCGTCTCGACAGCCAACCCGGCGCCGGGGTCCACCCTCGAGCCCACCCGGGCCGAGGCGGCGGCCGTCCTGGGGACGACGGGGCGCTTCGCCATCTCCGACACAGTGGTGAGCCACGTCACCCAGCTCACCCAGATCGGCCAGCCGGACCTCAACGCCTTCACCCGGCTCCCGAGCGTCCAGGGCTACGGGTCGATCCTCTCGGAGCAGTACGGGGCGGCCACGGGCACCCACACCCTGGACACCATGGACCCGTGCGCCCTGGCGACGGGGGTCTTCAACCAGCTGCGGCTCTCCACCATGCTGATCTTCCCGAGCAACCTCGCCCCCGGCCTCCGGGCCGACCACGCCGCCCCCGCGCCCCCCGCCGCCTGCCCCGGCGCTCCGCTCCCGGGGACGGCCCGCCGCCGGGTGCTGTACCTCGGGTGGACGACGACGCTGGTGGCGGCCACAGTGGTGACCACCACGCCCGTCCCGGCCGGGACCCGCCTGCGGGTGGGCGTCCTCGGCCCGAACGGGGGCACCCGGTGGCCGGACGAGGTGGTGCAGCCGACGGCCGGCGGGTGGGCCGTGCGCTTCGACCGCCCGACGCCCGCGGCCGGGCTGGTGATCGACGGGCCGGCCCGGGCCATCTCCGACACCTCCACCGTCACCGGTCCGCGGGGGAACGGGTGGGCGTTCGACGGCCGGTTCCAGAACGCGGTGGGCGTCGACGGCTGGCGGTTCACCGGCACCTGGGACGGCACCTTCGGCCGGTTCGCCCGCACCGGCGTCCGCCCGCCGGTCTGGCTCTCCCACGCGGCGGCCGGCTCGAGCGTGCGCCAGCTGCGCACGAGCGACTGGGGCGCAACCGTCGACCGGGTGATCGCCACGCGGACGACGACGGTGGTGTGGAGCGAGGCCTACCTGCCGGGCTGGCACGCCGAGCTCGCGGGCCTGGGCGGCTCCCGGCGCGGGGGCGGCCCGCTCCGGCTGCCCGTCAGCGAGCACGGGCTCGTGCAGTCGGTGCGCGTGCCTCGAGGACGCTGGATCCTCACCTTCGTCTACCGGGCCCCGCACCTCACCCTCGGGCTGGTCGGCTCGTTCGTGGGCGTCGCCGGGTTCGTGGCCCTGGGAGCCCTCACCCTCCTCGACCGGCGCCGGCGGTCGACGGGCCGGCACCGCAAGGGCGGACGCGGACCCGACCCGACCGGTTCGGCGGGCGTGCCGGCGAGGCGCGCCGGCGACCGCGTGGGAGCGTTCGGGGCGGGCGCGGGCGCGGGCGCGGGGGAGGGGCCGCCCGACCGCCCCCGGGCGCCGTCGATGCCGGCCCTGCCCCACGACGGAGGCACCGGGCCGCCGGTGCCCCGTCCACTAGCGTGACCGCGGTGCTGCGCGTTGGCGTGCTCGGGGGGGCCGGTCGCATGGGCCAGGAGGTGTGCCGCGCCGTGGAGGAGGCCGGCGACATGACGCTGGTGGCGATCGTCGATCCGGCGGCGCAAGGCGAAGGCTCCGCGCCGCCCTCGGTCTCGTCCTCGCTCGACGTGCTCCTCGACGCCGGCGCACAGGTGGTCGTCGACTTCACCGCCGCAGCGGCCGCCCGCCGGTCGCTCCCGTGGTGCGCCGCCCGCGGCATCCACGCCGTGGTGGGCACGACCGGGCTCGGACCCGAGGACATGGCGGCCCTTGCCGCCGCCTTCACCGGCGGGCCGGCCAACTGCGTCGTGGCCCCCAACTTCGCCGTCGGCGCCGTCCTGATGCTGCGGTTCTGCGAGCTCGCCGCCCCGTTCATGGACGGGGCGGAGATCGTCGAGCTCCACCACGACGCCAAGCGCGACGCGCCGTCGGGGACGGCGATGCTCACGGCCGAGCGGATCGCCGCCGCCCGCGCCGCCGCCGGGGTGGGACCGCTCCCGCCGGACCCGACCACCCACGCCGTCCTCGACGGCGCCCGCGGGGGAGCGGCGGCCGGCGGGGTCCGCGTGCACTCCGTTCGGCTGCCCGGGCTCGTCGCCCACCAGGAGGTCCTCTTCGGCGCGCTCGGGCAGTCGCTCACCATCCGCCACGACTCCTACGACCGCCGCTCGTTCATGCCCGGCGTCCTCCTCGCCGTGCGGGAGGTGCCGGCGCGCCCCGGGCTCACGGTCGGCCTGGAGCCGCTGCTCGGGTTGTGAGCACCGCCGGGGCGCGCGAGCGCATCGTGGGCGCCGCCTACGAGTGCGTGGCCCGCGCCGGGTTCTCCAAGACGTCGGTCGAGGCCGCGGCGCGCCAGGCCGGGGTCTCGCGGGCCACGGTGTACCGCCACTTCCCCGGCGGGCGAGACGAGCTCCTGGCGGCCGTGATCGCGTGGGAGCACGCGCGCTTTTTCGCCCGCCTCTACGACGAGGTCCGCAGCGCCGGATCGCTGGAGGAGGTCCTGGCGCTCGGCATCGCCTTCGCCCACCGCGACGTGGCCGCCCACGAGGTGCTCCAGCAGGTGCTGCGGACCGAGCCCGAGCTCCTCTTGCCCAAGCTCACGGTGGAGGCGGCGGGGGCGCAGCGGATGATCGCCGCCTTCCTCGAGCCGTACCTCGCAGCCGAGGAGCTGGCGCCGGGCGTGGTGCGGGCCGAGGCGGCGGACTTCCTGGCCCGGATGGCACTCTCCTACATCGCCTCGCCCGGGCGCTGGGACCTGGACGACCCCGGCCAGGTGCGCCGGTTGGTCCGGGCCGAGCTGCTGGGCGGCATCCTCCCGCCCGGCTGACCGTGGCCGCCGAGCCCCGGAGCGGCTCCGGCAACGTACGATGGCCGCGGGCCGGCGCCGGGAACAGCGGAGGACACCCCATGGAAGAAGGGCACCCCATCTCCTACGAGGCGCTCGAGGTGGGCACGCCGATGCTCACCTCGTCGGGCACGCGGTTCGGCACGGTCGAGCACGTGCTCCAGATCCCCGAGCTCGACCTGTTCGACGGCATCGCTGTGAAGACGCACGACGGGCTGCGCTTCGTGGACCGGGACCAGGTCGCCGAGATCACGACCGCCTACGTCCGCTGCGACTTCGGCGACGAGGGGGTGGCCACGCTCCCCGCGCCGCACGGGAACGCCGTGCTCCGGCCCGATCCCGGCCACGACGAGGGGCGCACATTCCACGCCTGGTACGGGCGGCTGTTCGGGCGCGAGCACTGGAAGGTCGTGGACGAGTAGCGCCGGTACGGCATCGGCAGTGGCACCGGCCGTTGATTGACAGTGAGACAGATGTTGCCTTAGTGTTTCACGGTGGCCCCCGCCGCCCCGGCCCGAACGGCACCGGCAGGCGCCCGCTCGGCCGTGGTCCGGCACCTCGGGTCCGACGACCGGTCCTCGCCGCGGGTGCGGGTGGTGGACGCCGCCTTGCGCTGCATTGCCCGCTGCGGGTTGGCCAAGACGACCGTCGACGACGTCGCCCGGGAAGCGGGCATCTCGAGGGCGACGCTCTACCGCCTGTTCCCGGGGGGCAAGGACGCCGTGGTCCGCGCCGTCGTGGAGACGGGGACGGCGCGCCTGTTCTCGGACATCGGCGCAGCGATGGGCAGCAGCACCGACGTGGAGTCGCTGCTCGTTGCCGGCATCGCCGGGGCGGCGCGGCATCTCCGGGCGCACGACGCCCTGGACTACCTGGTCCGTCACGAGCCGGGCACGGTGCTGCCGCACCTGGCCTTCGGAGGGATGGACCGGCTCCTCGACGTTGCGTGCCGGTTCGCCGAGCCCTTCTTGGGGCGCTGGCTCGCGCCGGAGGAAGCGGCGCGTGCCGCCGAGTGGGCGGCGCGCATCGTGGTCTCGTACCTCGTGTGCCCGGACGGGGACGTGGACCTCACCGACGAGGTCCACGTCGCCCACCTGGTCTCGACGTTCGTGATGCCCGGGATCCAAGCGCTCAGGCTCGACGGCCAGGAGATCGACGGCCGCCGGGCGGGTGGGCGCCCAGCACGTGGAGGACGCGACGAGACGGTGCGCCGTCGGTCGACGACCGAGGGAAGGGAGCGAGAGTGACGGACGCGAGCGGGATGGCGCAGGCGCAGGACCAGATGCAGGCGGCCACGGCGGCGGACCGGGCGGTGGACCCGGACGGAGCGGGGCCGTCGCCCCGGCCGAGCAACGAGCAGCTCATCGGCCGCCCGGACGTGCACGACCTCGCCGCGGTGTTCGCCACCGTGGGGCGCGAGGAGCCCGGAGGCCGCCACATGGTCGCGGACGCGTGCCCGGCCGAGTTCACCTGGGACTACGAGAAGGGGGCGCGCCCCCGCCTCGACAAGCTCTACGAGAAGGCCAAGCTCTCGCAGTGGAACGCCCGCACCGACCTCCCCTGGGACACCGAGGTCGACCAGGAGCGGGTGGTGATGCTCAACCAGGAGGCCAACCAGGGCATGCGCTGGTCGCCCGACGAGGTGGCGGGCACGGCCCTCGAGCGCTGGAGCGACAAGGAGTGGCTGCGCCTCGGCGTCGAGAACCAGAACTGGATGCTGTCCCAGTTCATGCACGGGGAGCAGGGCGCCCTGCTGTGCACGGCCAAGATCGTCGAGACCGTCCCGTGGATCGACGCCAAGTACTACGCCGCCACGCAGGTGATGGACGAGGCGCGCCACGTCGAGGTGTTCTCGCGCTACCTGGACGAGAAGCTCTCGGGCCACTACCCGGTCAACGCCCACCTCGGGCTCCTGCTCGACGACATCATCGGCGACGCCCGGTGGGACATGACCTACCTCGGGATGC
>JAJYVT010000140.1 GCA_021791845.1 Actinomycetes bacterium
CTTCGACCACCGATCGCGTAGGGACTGGCCACGAAACGCTCTCGGGGGCGCTGCTCCTCGTGCTCACCAGCCTCGCCGCAGGCCCGAAACACGGGCACGCGCTGATGAAGGACATCTCTGTGTTCGCCGAGGTCCGTCTCGGTCCAGGCACCCTCTACGGGGCCATCAGTCGTCTCGAAGAGCGCGGGCTCATCGCAGCCCTTCCCGCTGACGATCGCCGTCGCCCTTACGAGATCACCGGTCAAGGCGAAGCGGTCCTCGAGGCGTCGCTCGCCGAGCTCGCAAGAGTGGTGACCGCGGGGAAGTCGAGGTTGCGATCGCTTCGAGTCGCCCAAGGTGCGTTACCACAGCCAGCGCTCCACGGTGGCCGAGCGTGAAAGGGAACGGGGCTGGCCGCTGGCTGTGGGTCTTCTCGCGGGTCTGGCGCAAGAGATACGGGGATGAGCTCGTTGCGCTCATAGAGGACGTGGAGCACGACGACGATCTGTGCGCCACCGATCGCCTCGACGTCGTGCGCGCCGGGCTGCAGACTCGAGCGCGTGGCCATCGTCGGCGCGCCACGGTCTTGGCGACTACGGGTGCAGCAACCCTCGCATCCACGCTGGTCGCGCTCACGCTCGCCGGCGTTCTCTCGTCGACGCCATCGCCCGGGAGCCGTTGTTCTGTCGAGATCAACGCCAAGACCGGAACGGTCCTCTTGAAGCGCGGGGACTGTGGCCCTCTTCCGCAGCGAGTCGGCGGAGCTCTTACATTGCTAGGGCCTCGAAGGTCCCAGGGATCCCCCCCGAGTCACACCATCTACCTGCTCCCGGTGGTTCACGCCGCGCCGGTCTCGTTTCACGCCTCGCAGGGCTCGAAGTCGAAGAGCTGAGGGGTTGGAGAGGGCGCGCACGGAGACCGCCTGTCTACTGTCACCCACGTTCGACAGGGTCACGACCGCTATCGCCGGCAGCCGGCGCTGTACGTCGAGTTGGGTCTGGTCCCCCTCACGTCTCCAGGATGCCCAATCCCAGTGCTCGAGCCGCAGCCGCCAGCGAGGCATCGAAGGTTGCCACCTGTCCGTTCACCTGCTCGGCAGCGAGGAGCACGCAGCAATCCGGCATCTTGAGACTGGTCGAAGCCCGGAGGCCGGCGAGGCGCACGGGCGCATCCGCGTCCAGACCGACACCATCGATGCCGAGCTGCGCCAGTGCGGCCATCGCCACCTCGAGCTTGCCAGCCCGCGTCGGTCCGACGAGCACCTCTGCCAGCGTGAGCCGGCTCGCCGTCAGAGGGGTTGGGCCGGCTGCCTCGAGGAGGACTCCGGCTCGGGCGTGATGCGCGTCGTCAGCGTCGAGGTGGGCGATCAATACCGATGCGTCGATGACGATCACGCGGGCCAGTCCTGGCGCAGCTCCTCCAGGTAGCCAGGTCCGTAGACGCCGGTGAGCACGCCGCTCGTGCGCCGGAGCGCCTCTCTTCGTTCTGCAGCAACCTCGCCGGCGGTCTCGCCCAGGGCCCGGTAGCCCTCGTTGAGGAGGCGGAGCACCAGCTTGGCCCGCCTGTCCCGGTCCTCTGGCCAACGCTTCGCTGCGGCGTCGAGCGCTCGGCGGACCTCGTCGGTCTCGGTGATGACATGACGGGGACGGGCGGTGGGCACGCACGTAAGTGTAGCACCTCGACTAAAGTGCAACACCGGGAAGCCTCACTCAATTTGGACCGACCATTCTCTCCGCGACGGCGACTCGGCTGTGACGTCGGTGGCATCGCCTATCGGGTGTCCTCGAACGTCAGCGTCCCTCCCGCCGCAGGTCGCCCACTACCGCCGGGAGCGGGCACTTCGCAGCCAGGCGCCCGGCTCTGCCTCCCGCGGATGAACTGAACTGACCCACCCGGGTCTTGCAGAGGCACGGCGTGTAACGCTGTGGCGGGTGCGGACATTAGAGGCCGTGGAGGAGCCCTCCGAGGAGGCTGAGCGGTGGGCGGCCGCCTTGGCCGGCAGCGGGGCGGCGTTCGCCTGGCTCTTCGACCGCCACCGGAACCGCGTCTACCGCCACGCCTTGCGGATGCTCGGCGACGTCCACGACGCCGAGGACGTGACCGCAGGAGCCTTCCTCGAGCTCTGGCGTCGGCGAGAGGCGGTGACCCTTGTGGAGGGATCGGTGCTGCCGTGGCTTCTCGTCACGACGTCCAACCTCTCGCGAAACGTCGCCCGTAGCCTCCGCCGCTACCGGTCGGTCCTCAGGTCCCTGCCTCGCTCGGAGACCTCGAGGGGAGCCGGCGAGGTGGCAGAGGAGCGTCTGGACATGGCTTCAGGGGAGCGCCGGGTGCGCGAGGCGCTCAGGACGCTGTCTGCGCCCGACGCCGCGCTGATCGCCATGACGGCGTTCGAGGGGTACTCCCCGAGGGAGGCGGCCTCGGCGCTCGGGATCTCCGAGGGTGCCGCCCGCACCCGCCTCCACCGGGCACGGGCACGCGTCGCGTCCGTTCTTGCGAGCTCGGTTGCGGAGGTCCTCACGACCGGATCAGAAGAAGGTGCGAGATGACCACGACCGAGCTGGATCCCGTCTTCGCCTCGGCGCTGCGTGGCGTGCTCGTGGCCCACGTGGAGGGCACCGCCCGGCAGCGGCGTCGGTGGCGCTGGGGGCTCGGGCTCGGGCTCCTCGCCGGCACGGGCGTCCTCGCCGGGGGTGTCGCAGTTGCCGCCACGTTGCTCTCGGCACCTGGGGGGACAGTCACCGTCTCGCTCGCCGTCCCGGTCACGGTCACCCGGACCGGGGCGGCGACCGTGGCTCTCGGCTCACCACCAAAGGGGACGACCGCCATCTCGTGGACACTCACCTGCCTGAGCGCCGGTAGCTTCACCTTCACAGGCCCGGGCGGTGCCATCGTGACCTGTAGCGCGGGGTCCCACTCGAGCGACGTCCAACCGATGCGCCCGGGCCAGACGTCGATCACCGTCGCCACGGGCCCGACCGTCTCCTGGGAGCTCCGAGCCGAGTACGTGAAGACGGTGGCGACCCCCTTCGGCGTCAACGCCAAGGGAGAGACCTACGGCGTGTCGAATAGCCCGCACGGCACCCCGGACCTCCAAGTAGCGCCCCTCTCTGCCGGAGTACCGGGCGGCTACCTCACAACGAAGCAGTTCGACTGCGCGTCGGGCGGCGACGTGAGCAACCCCACACAGGCCATCGCCTGGGACACGTTCAACCAACACACGAACACGGTTATCCCGGTGTACGAGAGCGACGGTACGACGGTCATCGGCCACTACGTCGTCGGTCCGAGCGGCCCGGGAGTGCGGACCGTCCCCCTTTCGACAATCGCAAAGCGGTTCTGCACGTCGACGAGGACGCCGTCGACCACGGTCGTCCTCCCAGGCGTCGTCGGCGAGCCAGAAGCCACGGCTGCAAACGCGATCGACACCCTCGGCTTGGTGGCGCAGGAGACCGAAGTGCCGAGCTCGACCGTGCCCGAGGGCGACGTCGTCGCCGAGACACCTGGTGTCGGAGCGAAGGCGCCGAAAGGGGCCCTGGTGGTCCTGACCGTGTCGGCCGGCCCACCGACGGGCTCCTGACAGGCGCGGTATCCCCTACCAACACCCACCTCCGACAGGCGACGTGACACCGACCGCCGGCAGGGAGCATCCCTGTGGTCAGGTTGCAGTGAGATGTTCGACGGGTTGACTCGTGATGTCAGCGATCAAGTCGAAGTCCTTGTCGTGGTACAGAACGGTTAGCTGAGCCAACTCGGCAGTAGCGGCGATCAGCAGGTCCGGGATGGATGCCGCGCGATGCTGACCGCGCTCAGCGAGGGCCACTTGGACCTCGACGGCCCGGTCCTCGATCGCTGGCGTGAGGTACTCGACAGGCATTCGTGCCAGGGGCGGTCGGTCGTAGGCGAGCCGCAGATCGCTCACGGAGCGCGCAGAGAAGCCGACTTCGAGCCGAGTGACCGTGCAGATCCGGACCCGTCCACGCTCGATCCGGGTCGCCCACTCTTCGGCATCTGGGCTTCGGGCGAGCCGGACCAGGGCGGACTTGTCGATGAGCCAGCTGGTCACGACCAGGCCTGGCGCATCACCTCGGGCTCGGCAAGGTCGGCGAAGGCGTCAGCGAATGCCAGGAGGTCCTCAACTCCGACGTCGGGAGCCCTGTCGTCCCGTTCACGTGCCAGGGCGCGCCGGATGTACTCCGTCCGCGAGAGACCGACCCGCCGCGCCCTCGCGTCGATTGCGGCGAGGACATCGTCCGGAACGTCACGGATCAAGATGTCGGTCACGGCGTCCTCCTCGCTACAGAGATATCATAGGATATCACCCTCCCGGGCGACACCATGCGAACCCGCCCATACCGCCGACAGTCGAGAGAGCACCGCAGTGCTCCTACCGCCGGGTCGGCGCCCGCTCTGATCCTTCCCGTCGGCGGCTAGTACTAGTACGATAGGGACTATGGATCTACGCATCGACCGCAGCGATCCGATGCCACTCGCCGAGCAGGTGGCGGCCGAGATCCGACGGGCGATCGCCGAGGGGGAAGCCGGTCCCGGTGACCGGCTACCGCTCGCCAAGGACCTCGCAGCGGTGATGGGGGTGAACAAGAACACGGTGTTCCGTGCGCTGCACCTCCTCCGTGACGAGGGACTTCTCGAGTTCCGGCGCGGACACGGGATCACCGTCGCGGGCACGCCCGAGAAGAGTGCTCTTCTTGCCCAAGTGCGAGAGCTCGTCCGCTCGGCGCGTCACTACGGCTACAAGAAGAGCGAGCTCATCGCCATGATCGAGGCGGTCCGCTGAGATGACCACCCGGTCGCCCACGATGGAGCGCCCGCTCGAGGTGGGAGTCCCGCCTCCGCCTGAAGTCCTCTTCAAGGAGGCCCGCCAGCGCCGCAGGCGGCGTTGGATGCGAACGCTGGCGGTGCTCGTCGTTGCTGTGGCCGGTGCGGGGATCGGCTACGGCGCAATCGGCGACGGCGGGCGTGGCCGCGTCCCGAAGGGCGCTGCCCCCGCGCCCAACAAGAAGGCCTCTGGGAACACCTCTCGCTCGTCGGGCGCCGGGGCGCTGTGCGGGAGCGGCCGGGTCGCCGTGACGAACTGCCTGGTCGCGCTTTCCTTCGTCTCATCCGAGGTGGGCTTCGGCGTCTCTACGCCCTTGACGAGCACCACGGGACCCACAGGTCGGGCCGAGCTCGTCGCCACCACCGACGGCGGCTCGACGTGGCACGCGGTGGGACCCGCCCCCGTCGGTGACGGCCCCACAGCGGTCGAACCGCCCACCCTGGCCTTCGTGGACGCGTCCGACGGCGTCGAGTACGGCACACGCGGCGCCTTCGTCACCCACGACGGGGGCCGGAACTGGGCGCCGATCTCGGTCCCGGGCCGCGTGGTCGGGAGCACCGCCGTCGGACGCAACCTGTGGCTCACCGACACCACCTGCACAGTGAGCCCGACCACCGCACCGTGCACCGTCGGCATCGAGGCATCGAGCAACGCCGGGCGCACCTGGCGGGCGCTCGACCTCCCGCCCGGGCCATTCCGCGTTCCGGGCGAAACCGGCCACCCAATCCGGGCGAAACCGGCCACCCAATCCGGAGGAAACCGGCCACCCGTTCCGGTTGATTCCGGCCACCTGTCCGGGATGAAGCCGGGCGGCTGAGCGCGAGGGAACGCGCGGGTGGGTGGGCTTCGCCTCGAGTCCACCATCCACAAAGAAGGGCACGCGGCCCTCTGGAATGGCGGCTGTCCAGCTGCCATCGAAGGGGGGAACGCGTGCCCAG
>JAJYVT010000141.1 GCA_021791845.1 Actinomycetes bacterium
CTGGCGGTGTGCCACCCGATCGGGGTTCGTGCGGAAGCGGGGGTCCTCGGCCAGCGACGCGTCGCCCAGGGTGGCGCACAGCGCGCTGAACTGCGCGTTGTTGCCGACGGCCACCGCCAGCTCGCCGTCGGCCGCCGCCAGCGTCTCGTAGGGGGCGATCGAGGGGTGACGGTTGCCCATGGCCCGAGGGACGGTTCCGGCGTTGAGGTAGGCCGACGCCTGGTTCACCAGGGCCGCCAGCGCGCTGCCGAAGAGGCTCACCTCCACGCGCTGGCCCCGACCCGACGCGGCCCGGCCGGCCAGAGCGGCGAGGACGCCAATGGCGGCCTGCAGGCCGGTCAAGACGTCGACCACGGCGACGCCCACCTTGTGGGGCGGGCCGCCTTCGGGCCCGGTGATGTCCATCAGGCCGCTGACCGCCTGGATGACGAAGTCGTAGCCGGCCAGTGCCGCACCGGGGGTGCCCTCCCCGCCGAACCCCGAGATGGAGCAGTAGACGAGGCCCGGGTTGCGGGTGGCCAACTGGTCGTAGCCAAGGCCGAAGGCGGCGAGCCGGCCGGGGCGGAAGTTCTCGACGAAGACTGTCGCCCGTTCGGCCAGGGCGACGGCGCCGTCCCGGCCCTCGGGGGTGGCGAGGTCGAGAACCACGCTCCGCTTGTTCCGGTTGACGCTCAGGTAGTAGGTGCTCTCCTGTGCGAGGAACGGTGGGCCCCAGCGGCGGGTGTCGTCGCCGGACGGGTGCTCCACCTTCACCACCGTGGCCCCGAGGTCGCCCAGGATCATGGTGGCCAGCGGGCCGGCCAGCACCCGGCTGAAGTCGGCGACGAGGCAGCCGGCCAGCGGGCCGGCGCCGCGCGAGCGTGCGTCGAGAGAGCGTTCGGTGTCCACCCAGGCATCATGCCCGGGCCCCCCCGTCGCCGGGGTCGATGGTCCTACTCGATGCGGCCCTCGCCCTTCTGCTCGGCGCCCTTCCGGGCCATCTCCTCGATGTGCGCGGCCGCCTCGGCCTCCTCGCCCGACGCTTGCAGCCGGGCCTCGGACTCCTCCGCCGCCTGCTCCTCGCTCTCGGTCGGCATGCGATCGGGGATGTGCGGCGCGTCGGCTGTGCTGGCTGGCATCGTCGGCTCCTTCGTCTCGGGGTCTCGCCTCGCGGGTCTCGACCGTCGGAGCGGGCGCCATGCGGCGTCCGGTGACCATCCGGTACCCCGGTCGGGTCGGCCCGATCCCTGGGTGGTGCCGGCGCGCGGCCTCGTAGTATCGGCTCCGTGGCCCTGCACGACGCCGTCGAGCGCCGGCTGGAGGCGCACGACCAGCGGTACACGCCGATGCGGCGGCTCCTGGTGGAGGCCCTGGCGGCCTCCGGTCGGCCGCTCACCGTCCCAGAGATCCTCGACCGCGCCCCGGGCCTGCCCCAGAGCAGCGCCTATCGCAACGTGACCGCGCTCCTCGACGCCGGGGTGGTGCGCAAGGTGGCCACCGCCGACGACCACTGGCGGGTGGAGCTGGCGGAGGAGCTGGCCGGGCACCATCACCACCTCGTGTGCGGTACGTGCGGGCGGGTCGAGGACGTGCCGCCGTCCGCCAGCTTGGAGCGGGCCCTCGGGGAGACGGCGCGGATCGTCGCCGAGCGCACGGGGTTCGTGGTGAACGAGCACCGGCTGGACCTGGTGGGGACCTGCGCCACCTGCGACGCCGCCGCCGGCGCCGGCGCAACGCCGGCGACGCAGCGTGGCCGATCTGAGTGAGAGTGATTATCATTCCTGACTGAAGGCGCAACTCTGCGGGAGGAGCTGGATGTCACGGAGGATGGTCAGCGGACCGGTCGCGGTGCCGACGGCGGCCGCGCTCGCCGTCGCCCTGGTGCTCGCCGGTGCCCTGGCGATCGCCGCCGTCCTCGCCGCCGCCGGGGGCGTGTCGGGGGCGTCGCCGCGGCACCCGTCGGCGGCCGCGGCCAGGCACGGATCGGGGGCCGCGATCGCCGCCGTCGGGGCGGAGAACCAGTACGCCAACGTGATCTCGCAGATCGGCGGCCGGTTCGTCAAGGTGACCGCCATCATGAGCAACCCCAACACCGACCCCCACGAATTCGAGGCGAGCCCGTCGGTGGCGAGGGCCGTGGCGACAGCCCGGCTCGTGGTCCAGAACGGCTTGGGCTACGACAGCTTCATGGGGACGCTCGAGTCGGCATCGCCGAGCAGCGGCCGCAAGGTGATCGACGTCCAGACGCTCCTCCGCCTGCCGGACGGCACCCGGAACCCCCACCTGTGGTACGACCCGTCGACGATGCCCAAGGTGGCGGCCGCCGTCGCCAAGGACCTGGGCGAGCTCGAGCCCTCGCACCGCTCCGTCTTCGAGCGCAACCTGCGCCGGTTCGACCGCTCGCTCGAGCCGTGGCGGGCCGCCATCGCCGCGCTCGAGAAGCGATTTGCCGGCGCGCCGGTCGCCACCACCGAGCCGGTGGCGGACGACCTCCTGGCGGCGGCGGGGCTCGTCGACCGGACGCCCTTCGCCTTCCAGGCGGCGATCATGAACGGGGTCGACCCCTCGCCGCAGAGCGTCTCGACCGAGCAGTCGCTCCTGAAGGGCCGCGTGAAGGTGCTCGTCTACAACGAGCAGGTGACCAACACCGTGACCCAGTCGCTGCTCGCCATCGCCCGGGCCCACCACATCCCGATCGTCGGCGTCTACGAGACCATGCCCACCCCGGGCTACGACTACCAGTCGTGGATGACGGCCGAGGTGCACGCACTGACGGCCGCCCTGGCCCACGGCCGGTCGGCCCCGAGGCTGTGACGGTGCCTCCGGTGCGCGTCCTGACCGTGGAGGGAGCGACCGTCACCTTCGGCGGCCGCCGCGTGCTCGACGGTGTGAGCTTCTCGGTCGAGGCGGGGGAGTTCGTCGGGCTGATCGGGGCGAACGGGGCGGGGAAGACGACGCTCTTCCGGGTGGTGCTGGGCTTGCTCAAGCCCAGCGCCGGGACGGTCCGTCACCTCGGCCGGCGCGTGGGGTACGTGCCGCAGAAGGTCGCCATCGAGCCGGACGCGCCACTTCGAGCCCGGGACCTCGTGGCCCTGGGGCTGGACGGCGAGCGCTTCGGTGTCCGGCTCCCGTCCCGGTCCCGCCGGGAGCGGGTGGACCGGATGCTCGAGGCGGTGGGCGCCGCGGCGTTCGCCGACGCCCGCGTGGGGACGCTGTCGGGCGGCGAGCAGCAGCGGGTCCTGATCGCTCACGCCCTGGTGGGGCAGCCGTCCCTCCTCGTGATGGACGAGCCGCTCGCCAACCTGGACATCAAGAGCGGCCATGAGATCGTGGAGCTGGTGGCCCGGCTGGCCGTCGAGCAGGATCTCGCCGTCCTGCTCTCGGCCCACGAGATGAACGCGATCCTTCCCCACATGGACCGGGTGGTGTACCTGGCCGAGGGTCGGGCGGTGAGCGGCACCACCGGCGAGGTCATCCGGAGCGACGTGCTCTCCGAGCTCTACCGCTACCCGGTGAAGGTGCTCGACGTGGACGGCACCGTGGTGGTGGTCGGCGGCCACGACGTCAAGGTGCGGTGACCGGCTTCCTGGCCAGCGACCCGGTGCGCGTGGCGCTGGTGGTCGGCGCCATGGCCGCCGTCGTGTCGGGCGTCGTGGGCGTGTTCACCGTGGTGCGGGGCCAGTCGTTCGCCGGTCACGCCTTCGGGGACCTGGGCACCCTCGGCGGCTCCGGCGCCTTCCTCCTCAACGTCAACCCGCTGTGGGGCTTCGTGAGCGTGGGCGCGGTGGTGGCCGGCGCCATGGAGCTGGTGGGCGTGCAGCGCCGTCGCGGGCGGGACGTGGCCACGGGCATCGTCCTCGGCGCCGCGCTCGGCGCCGCCGCCCTCCTCCTCTATCTCGACACGACCCGGTCGTCCACGACGGGAGCCGCGGTCACGGTGCTGTTCGGGTCGATCTTTGCCGTGGCGTCCGGGAGCCTCCCCGTCATGGCGGGCCTCGCCGGGGCCGGGGTGCTCGCAGTGGTCGCTCTCTACCGCCCGCTGCTCCTCAGCTCGTTCCACCCCGAGCTGGCGTCCGTCCGGGGCGTCCCGGTTCGGGCGGTGACGCTCGGCTTCCTGGTGCTGATGGGCGTGACCGTCTCGCTCACCTCGATGGTGGTGGGCACGATCCTGAGCCCCGCGCTCCTCGTGGGGCCGGCGGCGTGCGCCCTGCGGCTGTCCCGGCGCCCCGGGGTGGCGATGGTCCTGGCCGCCGGGATCGGGCTGGTGGTGACCTGGGCCGGCATCGCCCTGGCCTACGCCAGCGCCACCTGGCCTCCGTCGCACGCCGGCTGGCCGGTCAGCTTCTTTGTCGTCGCCCTGGTCTTCCTGGCGTACCTGGGCGTCGAGGCCGGCGCGGCGGCGCGGGGCTGAAGGGCGGGGCGAATGTTCGGCGGCATCATGACCAACGCCTGGTTGGCCGGGTCGCTCGTGGCCGTGGTGGCCGGCGTCGTCGGGTTCTTCGTCGTGCTGCGCGGCGCCACGTTCGCGGCCCACGGGGTGCCCCTCGCCTCCTTCGCCGGCGCGGCCGGGGCGAGCGTGGTCGGCGTGCCGGCCGTGGTCGGCCTGGCGGTGTTCTCGCCGGTGGCTGCCGTGGCCATCGGGCTACTGGGCCGGCGGCGCCGGAGCGACGTGGTCACCGCCCTCGTGGTGGCGGCCATGCTGGGACTGGGGGCGCTCTTCCTCAGCTGGACCGTCGAGTACGCGTCGGAGATCTACGCCCTCCTGTTCGGTGAGGTCCTCGGGGTCACGGGGACCGAGGTCTGGTTGTCGGCCGCCCTGACCGGGGCGGCCCTCCTGGCCGTGGCCACCCTCTACCGCCCGCTGCTCCTCTCGTCGGTGGCGGGCGAGGTTGCCGAGGCCCGAGGGGTGCGGACCGCCCGGTTGGAGCTGCTCTTCCTGGTGCTGATGGCGGTCGTGACGACCCTGGCCGTGCCCGTGGTGGGGACGCTGCTGATGTTCACCTTGATGGTGGGGCCTCCGGCGGCGGCCCGGGCGTTCGTGCGGTCCCCCTTGGCGGCGATGGCCGCCTCGGTCGGCATCGCCCTCGTCACCGTGTGGCTGGCGATCGCCCTCGCCTACGAGACCACATGGCCCATCGGGTTCTTCGTGGGGATCGCCGGCGCCGCCTGGTACGTCCTCGCCCGGGTGGTGGCGGCCCGCCGGCGTTGAGCGAGCGCTGCTGCCGGCGTGGTCAGTCGAAGTCGCCCGCCGCCCGCCGCACGCCGCGCAGCAGGTCGAACAGCTGCTCGAGGTCGGCCGACGCCACCCCGAGGTCCTTGAAGACCTCGGCGTTCATCACCCCGGTGGCCTCGAGGGCGACGCGCCCGCCCTCGTCGGTGAGGCGGGCCAGCGTGCCCCGTCCGTCCGCCGGGTTGGGGACCCGCTCCACGAGCCCCTGCTGCTCCAGACGATCGACGGCGTTGGTGACGCTGGCCGGGTTGACCTGGAGGCGCTGGCCGATCGTGCCGAGCGGGAGCTCGTGCCGGCGGGCGAACGAGAGGAGCATCAACACCTCGTAGCGGGCGAACGTGAGGTCGTGGGGGCGCAGGGCGGCGTCGGCCCGGGCCAGGAGGATCTGCTGGACCCGCATGATCGAGGTCACCACGGCCATCGCCGGGGCGGCGCCGTCCCAGCCGTGGGCGCGCCACTGCCGCCGGGCCTCGGCGATCGGGTCGAAGGGCAGGGGCGGTCGGTCGGGCATGGCCGG
>JAJYVT010000040.1 GCA_021791845.1 Actinomycetes bacterium
AGGAGGCTGGGTCGGTTTGGCGCGCCTCTCAACCGTCGCTGAACGCCATCAGGACTCGCAGCAGTGGAAAAGGAGTCGGCCCGAAGGGCCGACACTGCACTTGACACGAGGCGCTCCTTCAGGAATGGACTTCGACGACCTGCTCCTCTACTGGCGGGCCCTGCTCGGCGAAGCGGAACTGGGGCGGCACCTCGCCGACCGCTTCGACTACGTGCTGGTCGACGAGTACCAGGACGTCAACCGCCTGCAGGTCGAGATCGTCCAGCGGCTGGCACCCGAAGGCCGCGGCCTGACCGTGGTCGGAGACGAGGCGCAGGCCATCTACGGCTTCCGCGGAGCCGACTCCCGCCACCTGCGCGAGCTCGTGCTCGGGTACCCGAGCGCCTCGGTCGTCCAGCTGGAGCACAACTTCCGGTCTCGCCAACCGATCCTCGACGTGGCGAACGCCCTGCGCCCCCATGACCGCACCCGCCTGCAGCTCTTCAGCGAGCGGCGGGAAGGCCGGCGCCCTCGGCTCGTCCGCTGCCACGACGCGACAAGCGAAGCGCGTGCGATCGTCGATGCCGTCCTCGAGGCGCTGGAACGAGGCGTGATGCTGCGAGAGCAGGCCGTCCTCGTGCGGGCCGGCCATCACAGCGACCTCGTCGAGCTCGAGCTGTCGGCACGCAAGGTCCCCTACCGCAAGTACGGGGGGCTCCGCTTCTTGGAGGCTGCGCACGTCAAGGACTACGTGTCGGCAGCCAGGTTGCTCACCAACAGCCGGGACGAGATCGCCTGGTACCGCTTCTTGCGGTTGCACGACCACGTCGGCCCGTCGCGTGCCCGTGCGCTGCTCGAAACGGTCATGGCCCTCGATGACGGGCTCGCACAGTGGCCCGAGGTGGTGGCCGCCGCCCCGCCGGTGGCCCGGGCCGCGCTGTCGGCCTCGCTCGGGGCGCTCGCCACGGCTCGGTCATCGAAGGACCCGGCGCACCAAGCGGAGGTGGTGCTGGACGCCGTCCGTCCGTTGATCCTCGGCCGCTACGCCGACGCCGCGGTGCGCCTGTCGGACCTCGAGCGGCTGGTGGGCGCGACCTCGCAGGTGGACGACCTCGGAACGTGGACCGCCCAGCTCACCCTCGATCCGCCCTCGTCGACCGGGGACCTGGCCGGGGCCCCGCACCTGGACGAGGACTACCTGGTGGTCTCGACGATCCACTCGGCCAAGGGCCTGGAGTGGTCGATCGTGCACATCCCCCACGTGATCGACGGCATGATCCCGATCGACATGTCCCTCACCACCCCCGAAGGGCTCGAGGAGGAGCGACGGCTCTTCTATGTCGCGGTCACCCGGGCTCGCGACGAGCTTCATCTCTACTCCCCCGTGCGGATGCCCCACCACCGCCGGGCGCGTGACGACCGCCACGTCCTGGTGCCCATGAGCCGCTTCATCGACGAGGCGGTGGCGGCGGTGCTCGACGCGACCGACGCGACCCCCGCTCGCTCGCCCGAGGCCGGGGTGCCATGGACGCCGAAGCCGGTGGCGGTCGACCTGGACACGCTCTGGGCGTAGCGTCCGGCCCGCGGTGGCGCCGACGCTCAGGGGCGCTCGTCGACCTCGTCCACGTAGTGCCAGGAGACGACGCCGTAGCGCTCCACGATGACGGGCTCGACCATCGACGTCGACAGCTCCCTGCCCCGGTCGATCGCTGCCTCGTCGCCGGCGAACTCGCCCGCCTCGATCTCGTCGCCCCCCTTGCGGGTGAAGTGGTAGCGCCAGGTCTTGCCGGAGGACGGCTGGTTGTCGGACATGGCCCGGAACACTACGCCCGCATGGCGCGCTCGGACCATCGGCCCCACGCCCGCTCGCATACCGCGTGCACTCACTGGTGCCGGCACGGCGATTCCGGCACACCTGCATGCGCCAGCCCGACGTGTTGTTGCACTCGTGCCCCGGAAGCGTCGTTCGGTTCCGTACGTCCGCCGCCCGGCGCCCCCCCTTGTGCCCTCCCTCGCCGTGGACTAGGACTGGGACAGAGGACAGGGCGGGAGGTGCGACGTGTCGGCCGTTCGTCAACGAGGGGACGCGCTCTCCGACGCACGTCGCGTCGGGGAACTGCTCTCCGACGCACGTCGCGTCGGGGAGCTCAGCTGCAGCATCCGCGCGGCGGCGGCCGTGACCCGCCAGTGGAGCCAGGCGGTCCGAACCGAGGCTCGGCGAGCGGTTGCCCAGGCCGAGCGTGTCGCCGGCGCATGTCCGTACGCTCGGATCGTCGGCAGCCGTGGTCGTGAGCGGACGCAAACGATCGTGCGACGAGACGGGACCACCGACGACGGGCAGCGGCTCGACGTGGACCCCCTGAAGGTGGCCCTGGCCGTGGCGCGCCGGTACGACCACGTGACAAGCATCTCGATCCGCACGGCCGGATGGCGGCCCGGCGTCCCCCAGGTGCTCGCGACCGCGAAGTTCGATCCCGAGCCGGATGCGACCGACAACCCGGTCGAGGCCGCCCGACGACAGATCGCCGACTCGCTCAACCAGACCGTCATCCGCCAGCTCTTTGCCGTGGGCCTGACGGCAACGTCCCTCCAGCAGCGCACCCAGGATCCGGCACTCCAGAACGGCCTCCGCAACATGGTCGTGTGGCTGGACGACGTGATCCGCCAGCTGCGCTCGGCCGTGTTCGACCTGGGGGCGGTTCGCGGGGACCGCACGCCGGTGCAGACAGAGGGGCTCGACCGGATCGTGGCGCGCCTCGCCATCCTCGGCGGCACAGCGGTCTCGCTCCAGAAGCAGACGGCCGATCCCTTCGTGCGCACCCAGCTGGTCCGGTTTGTGGCCGCGCTCGACCAGTCCCTGGCGGAGCTCCGGTACCTGGCCGGGTCCGAGGACCCGGAGCCACCCGGCGGGTACGACGAGCCGCCGGCCGCGGCGTAGCAACCGCCTGGCCGAAGACGGGGGCGGGTCCACCCGCGACGCGACCGCTACACCGCCTCCCGGCGTCGGCCGGCGTCGCGGCCTCGGCCGGGGGTCCGCCGGACGGGCCCGCCCGTCGCCGACGGCGCCAGCCCGTTGCGGGCCGCGCTCACGTCCGCTCCGCTCCATCCTTCCTGGACCAACCGGCGCCAGCGGATGGCGATGGCGCCGGCGATGGGACTGGACGATCAGTGCCCAGGCGCTGGCGCCCGGGCCCCCGAGCCCTGCGGCTCGTGCCCTGTGGGCGATGCTCGGCGACCGCTGACCGACGTCCCGCCACGGTCGCCGGCACGGTCGCCGGGGGCACGGTCGCCGCCGGCACGGTCGCCTCCGGCACGGTCACCGGGGGCGGGGCGCGACCGCGTGGGCAGCCGGAGCGTCACCACGGCTCCTCCCTCGGGACGGTTGGCGGCGACGGCCGCGCCACCGTGGGCGGCGGCGATCGCCGCCACGATCGACAGGCCGAGCCCGGCGCCGCCCTGGTCCCGGCTCCGGCTGGCGTCGGGGCGCCGGAACCGCTCGAAGGCATGGGGCAGGTACTCGGCCGGGAACCCCGGGCCGGCGTCGGCGACGGTCACGACCAGCGCGGCGTCCTCCTGCCGTGCCGCCAGGACGACCTCGGTGCCCGACGGGGCGAAGCGCAGCGCGTTGTCCACCAGGTTGTCGAGGGCCTGGCGCACACGCCTCGGGTCGAGGTCCCACACGAGGCCGGCGGGCGCGTCCACCCGACAGGTGACGCCGAGGGCGCGTGCCCGTTCGGCGCCGTGGCGGGCGCTGGCCGCCAGCAGCGCCCGGACGTCGGTGGGCTCGCGGTCGACCGCGAGGTGCCCCTGGTCGCTGCGGGAGAGCAGGAGCAGGTCGTCGGCGAGCCGCGACAGCCGGCCGGCCTCCTCGGACGCCCGGGCCACGGCGTCGTTCAGCTCCGCCAGGCTGCGCCCCGGCCGTGATGCGAGCTCGAGCTCGCCCTGGAGCACGGCAAAGGGCGTCCGGAGCTCGTGGCTCACGTCGGCGATCAGGTTCCGCTCCCGAGCCAGTGCCGAGTGGATCGTGACGAGCAGCACGTTCATTGTCTCGGCCAGCGCCGCGATCTCGTCGCGGGTGGGCGGGACGGCCACCGTCCCGGGGGCGTCGTGGCGGGCGAGCTCGGCCACCTCGCGGCGGAGGCGCTCGACCGGCCGCAGCGCGGCGGTCGCCAGCCCGAAGGCGCCGGCGGCGACGGCAACGGTGAACACGGCCCCGGCGATCAAGAGCCCGGTCTCGGCCCGGTGCACGGTGGCGTCGTAGGTGTCGAGCGAGACGCCGGCCACCACCACCCAGCCCGAGCGCGAGGGGAACGGCTCGGCCAGGACGCGGAGCACCTCGTCCTCGCGTCCGATTGTGACGGTGATGCGCCCCCGGCGCGCCTGCGCCAGCTGGGACGGGGCGAGGATCAGCTCGCCCTCCCCCTCGCTGCTGGTGGCGGACACGTTGCCGGCCGGGTCGACCAGCTGCACGACGTAGGCCGGGCTCCCGCCCCCGCCGTCGGGCGGCGGCACGCCCGTCGAGGGTCGCACGTACTGGGCGGCCTGGGCGGCCTGGGTGGCCAGCTGGGCGTCGATGGCCGACAGCATCGAGCTCGACAACGAGGAGACGAAGACCCAGCTGCCCAACGAGAACAGGCCGACGGCGACGACGGCGAACGCCAGCGTCAAGCGCAGCCGGATGGACATCTGCGATCAGTCCCGCGCCGCACGCAGCCGGTAGCCGGCGCCGCGGACGGTCTCGAGGTCGCGCCGCCCGAACGGGGCGTCGATCTTGGCCCGCAGGTAGCGCACGTACTGGTCGACCACGTTCGACGTGCCCTCGTAGGCGAAGTCCCAGACGGCGTCGATGATCTGCGAACGGGTGAGGACCACGCCGGGATGGCGCAGGAACAGCTCGAGCAGCGAGAACTCCTTGGGCGAGAGGGTGAGCTCGGCCTCCCCGCGCCAGGCGCGGCGCGCCGCGGGATCGAGCCGCAGGTCGCCCACGGCCAGCACCGTCGGCCGCGGCCGCTCCTCGCGGCGCGTCATGGCCCGCAGGCGGGCAGAGAGCTCGAGGAAGCTGAAGGGCTTGGCGAGGTAGTCGTCGGCGCCGGCGTCCAGGCCGCGCACCCGGTCGCCCACCTCGTCGCGCGCCGTGAGCATCAGCACCGGCGTCCACACCCCCCCGTCGCGCAACCGCCGGCACACCTCGAAGCCGTCGAACCCGGGGAGCATCACGTCCAGGACGATCGCCCCGTAGGGGAACTCCGTCGCCATCCACACGCCGTCGGGGCCGTCGCGCGCCACGTCGACGGCGTGCCCCTCCTCTCCGAGCCCGCGCTTGAGCAGGCTCGCCATCCGGAGGTCGTCCTCGACCACGAGCACCCGCACGGGAGCCAGCGTACGGAGCGGAGATGTGAAAACGATGAGAGCAACACGATGTGAGCACTCACATCGTGCTCTCACCGGCGCCTCACCGGCTCGGGCGCACGCTGTCTCCGGCCCGCCACCACGGCGGGGGCCCGGGCCGCACCGGACGACCGGACCCCGCCGGTGCGGGGAGACGAAAGGAAACGCAGCATGCCCGAGCAGAACTTCCCACAAGGCACGGACCGCCGTCCGTTCGCCGACGGCGACGGGCGCGGCACCCGGTCCGACCACCAGGCCCGGCCGCAGGGGGTCACCACCGTGCGCCGCTGGTCCAACTGGTCGCTTGCCGCACTGGTGGTCGGCGTGGCCGGGGGCACGGCGGCCCTCGCCCGGACGATCCCCTCCCACGCCGCCTCGACCACCACCACCGTCGTGCCGACGGCCGGGACGACCGGAGCCGCGGCCGGGACGACCGGAGCCGCCCCGGCCAGCGGGACCACGGGGGCGACCACAGCACCAGGAGCGTCGAGCGCCGCGCCGAGCGCCCCGAAGCCGATCGCAGTGACGAGCCCGTCGGGTGTGACGACCTACGTCATGCCGGGCACGGCGTCGGGCACGGCGGCGGGCACGCCGGCAGGAGGGGTCGCCGGCACGGGCGGCACCACCTACGTGGCCCGGGGCGACACATGACGGCGCGGACGCGCACATCGGCGCCCGCCCTGCCCGACGCGTGGCAGGACCGGGGCGACGGCGGCCCGATCGGGGTCGCCGAGCGGCCGGCGATCGGGACGACGGCCCGCCTCGCCGCCTGGCCGGCAGAGCGCCTCCACGACGGTGCCGCCGCCGTCGACACGGTGCTCGACGCGCTCGACCGCCAGGCCAGCCGGTTCCGGCCGGACTCCGAGCTGTCGCAGGTCCAGCGGTCGTCGGGCACGGTCTTCTTGGTGAGCGACGGGTTCGCCGAGGTGCTCGACGCCGCCCTCCGCGCCGCGCGCTGGACCGGGGGGCTCGTGGACCCGACGGTCGGTGCCGCCCTGCAGGCGCTGGGCTACGACCGCGACTTCGCCGCCATCGACCAGGACGCGCCCGGGGCGGTCCCGCAGGGCGTCCCCGCCCCGGGCTGGTCGGTCGTCGCCCTCGGCGGCCGGCTGCTCGAGCGGCCGGCCGGTGTGCTCCTGGACCTCGGGGCGACGGCCAAGGGGCTCGGCGCCGACCGTGCCGCGGCCGCGGCCTTCCGCGCCGCGGGCGGGTCGGGTGGCGTCCTGGTGAGCCTCGGCGGCGACCTCTCGGTGGTCGGCGCTCCGCCGAGGGGCGGCTGGCCGGTGGCCGTCGTGGAGGACCCGGACCGAGCAGACGCCCCGCCCTCCCAGGTCGTCCGGTTGGGCGAGGGAGCGCTCGCCACCTCCTCGGCGCGGTGCCGCACGTGGCGGCGCGGCGGGCGGCGCCTCCACCACCTCGTGGACCCGAGGACCGGCGATCCGGCCGAGGGCCCTTGGCGGACGGCCACGGTGGCGGCACGCAACTGCCTGACCGCCAACGCGGCGTCGACGGCGGTGATGGTGGGCGGCGCCGACGGCGCCCGGTGGTTGGAGGAGACGGGACTTCCGGCCCGGCTCGTGTCCACCGACGGCAGCGTGCACCTGTTCGGCGGCTGGCCGCGAAGCGACGAGGCCCCCGTCGACGTGTCGGCAGGGCCCTCGCTCTCCCTCGCCGCAGCCAGCGTGGGGTGCCGGCGATGAGCGCCGGCGCGCTGGCCGCAGCCGCGCCGGCGCTCCCGTGGCTCTGGCTCGTCTCGCGGGCGAGCGGCCTGGTGCTGCTCGTGTGCCTGAGCGCCGTGTTCGTGCTCGGCGTGGCGACGCGCCGCGGCTCCTCTCCCCGGCGGTGGCCGCGCTTCGCCGTGGCCGAGCTGCACCGCACGCTCTCGCTCTTTGCCGTGGCCTTCCTGGCCCTGCACGTGCTGACGGCGCTGCTCGACCCGTTCGTCTCGATCGGGTGGTGGGCGAGCGTGGTCCCGTTCGTCTCGCACTACCGGGCGGCGGCGGTCGGCCTCGGCACGCTCGCCGTCGACGTCGGTGCCGCCGTGCTCGTCACCAGCCTGGTGCGGGCCAGGCTCGGGCGGCGGGTGTGGCGGGCCGTGCACTGGCTCGCCTACCTGGCCCTGCCGGCCGCCTTCTTCCACGCCGCCACCGCCGGCAACGACCTCGGCGTGTGGTGGGTGGCGGCCACGGTGTGGGGGTCGGCCGCTGCGGTCGGCGTCGCCGCCGTGGCCCGGCTCCTCGACCGCGTCCGGCCCGAGGGGCGGGCACCCGCGGTCCCGCCGGCGGCGCGCCGCGACGAGTCGATGGCCGGCGCACGATGACGGCGACCATGAGCGCCGGCATCGTGCCCGGTGGGGTGGGCGCCCCACGGTCCGAGGCCGCCGGGGGCCCCCGGGAGCTCGAGGCCCGTGGCCGCCCCCGGGCGATGCTCCCACCGTCCCGCCTGCTCCCGGCCGACAGCTCGACCGGAGCCGACCTGGCGAGCCACCTGCGCCGTCACGGCCCGCTGCCCCCCCGGCGCGGGGCGCGCTGGCGGGCGGGCGCCCTGGAGGCCGTCGCCGACGCCGGGCTCGTCGGGCGCGGGGGCGCCGGCTTCCCGACGGCCCGGAAGCTCCGGTCGGTCGCCTCCCAGCGGCGGCGGGCGGTGGTGGTGGCCAACGGGACCGAGGGCGAGCCGGCCAGCCGCAAGGACCGGGTGCTCCTCGCCCGCGCCCCCCACCTCGTGCTCGACGGGGCGGTGGTGGCGGCCGAGCTCGTGGGCGCGTCGCAGGTGGTGGCGGTCGTCCATCCCGATGCCCGGAGCCCGGTGGACGTCGCCGTGGCCGAGCGCCGCGCCGCCGGGGTCGACACGGTGGCCATCCGCGTGGTGACGGCCGCCGCCGGCTTCGTCGCCGGCGAGGCCAGCGCCGTCGTCAACTGGGTCGCCAACGGCCGGCCGGTGCCGGTGGGGAAGAACCCCCGGATGAGCGAGCGCGGCATCGGCCGGCGTCCGACCCTGGTGCAGAACGTGGAGACGCTGGCCCACCTGGCGCTCGTGGCCCGGCACGGCGCCGCCTGGTACCGCGCCGCCGGCACGCCCGACGAGCCGGGCACGGTGCTGGTGACGCTGCTCGGGGCGGTGGCCGAGCCCGGCGTCTACGAGGTGGAAGTCGGGACGGCGGTCTCCGACGTCCTCGCCCGGGCAGGCGGCGCGACCGAGCCGCTCCAGGCGCTGCTCGTCGGCGGGTACTTCGGCACCTGGGTGCCGGCAGCGGGCATCGGCGCCCGCCCCTTCTCCGCCGCCGGGCTCGGCGCCGGCCTCGGCGCCGGGCTGGTGGCCGCCCTGCCGGCGCGGGTGTGCGGGATCGCCGAGACCGCCCGGCTCGTCCGGTACCTGGCGTCGGAGTCGGCCGGCCAGTGCGGCCCGTGCGTGTTCGGGCTGCCGGCCATCGCCGGGGCGTTCGAGTCGTTGGCCGCCGGGCGGTGGGCGGGGGCCGGCCGGCTCGACCACTGGCTGGAAGAGATCGTCGGGCGGGGCGCCTGCGGCCACCCCGACGGCGTGGCCCACCTGGCCCGCAGCGCCCTCGACGTCTTTGCCGACGAGGTGGCCGACCACCGATCGGGCTGGTGCCGGGCCCCGCACGCCGCACCCTTCCTCCCCCACCTCGAACCTCGGTCGCATCCCGGCCCGCGGCTGCGGACCGGCCTCCAGACGCTCCAGCTGCGGCAGCCATGAGGACGCCTCTGCGTCTCCGGGTCGACCGGATCGCCTGCGACGGCCGTGGCCTGTGCGCCGAGCTGCTCCCCGAGCTCGTCGTCCTCGACGACTGGGGCTTCCCCGTCCTGCGCACCGACGTCGTCCCCGACCACCTGGCCGTCGTGGCCAGGGAGGCCGTCGAGCTCTGCCCCGTCCTCGCCCTGCACCTGGAGCGCGAGCGGGCGTAGGCGGCGGCGCGCCCGGTGGCGGGCCCGGCGGCGCGCCCGGCCCGTCCCCCACCGCACGGCGCATGGCGACACGGCGCGTCGGGGCGTCGGGCCGCGCCCCGGCCACGTCCGTTTCGTCGTGCACGTCCCCCTCTTCGAGACGACGCTCACGGGTTCCCAACGTGTCGCCAACATGGGCGGCAATGAATGGAGGGAGGGCCACGACGGGGCGCAGGGGGTTCGCCCACGGCCCGGACAGATGTGGACATCGAGAGGAGGAGACGATGGCACGCCCGATGCGCAGTGAGTGGCAAGAGGTGAAGGCGCTGGGCGGGAGCGTCCCGCTGTACCGCCGGGCTCGACGGGCGGGCGCCACGCACGACGAGGTGGTGTCCGTGCTGCGAGACGGGACGTCCTTCTGGCGCTACGAGCTGTTCCGCACCGCCGGGGCATCCCACGCCGAGGCGCTCCGGCTCGGCGCCGAGGGGATCGACGCCATCTCCTACCGGGACCTCCGGCACCTCGGCGTGAGCGACGACGAGGTCCGCGACGCACGGCGCCGCGGGGCTCCCCTGGACGTGTACTTCTCCGCCCGGAAGGCCGGGTTGGGGCACGACGACGCCACGGCCATGATCGCCGAGGGGTTCCGGCACGCTGCCAGCGCCCGCACCTGGAAGACGGCGGTGCGGGCCCGGCGGGTCCTGGCCGGGCGGAACCAGGCGACGCAGGCGAACCTCACGCTGGTCGTGCGGCGCGCGCCGGGCTTCAAGGGAGATGCCGAGGACCTGGCCGACGAGATCGTCGCCGAGGGGACGGAACCTGCGAAGGCGGCGTGAGCCCGACCCCGGGGAGGCGCCCGGGGGACATGACGCACGCCACATCCGCCGCTCGCCGCCGGGGCGCCGGGCGGCGGCGGGCCGCGGGTACGGTGCGGCCCGTGACCCTGGCCCAGCTCGCACCGGCCATCGAGGGCGTCCGGCTCTCGCTGCACGTGCTCGCCGCCACCATCTGGGTCGGGGGCCAACTGACGGTGGCAGGGCTGCTCCCGATGGTGCGACGGCTCGGAGCGGACGCCCCCCGGCGCCTCGCCCGGTCCTTCGCCCGGCTGAGCTGGCCCGCCTACGCCGTCCTCCTCGCCACCGGCATCTGGAACGTGGTGGCGGTCGCCGGGGGCCAGCCCACGACGTGGCAGGTCCTCCTCGGCGTCAAGATCGGGTTGGTGGTGGTCGCCGGGGTCGCGGCCTGGCTGCACCCGCGGGCGACGAGCGCGACCTGGCTCGGGGTGTGGGGGGCGGTCACCGGGCTCGCCTCCGTGGCCGCCCTCGTCATGGGCGTGTTCCTCGCCGGCTGAACGCGCCGGCTCCTGCGCCGCGCCGCGCCGGCCCCGCCCTCCGGCCGAGCACCGCGCCTGCCATCGTGGTGGCACGTGTCACATTTCGCTTCCCGGCGGTGCGTGAGAGGTGATGACCATGGAGGCGGTCGTGGAGAACCCCCCGGCGCCGGCGCCGCTCGGGTTCGAGGGGTTCTTCCGGTCCCAGTACCCCGTCGTGGTGCGGATCGCCGGGAGCGTGGTGCGAGACCCGCACCTGGCGGAGGACGTCGCCCAGGACGTGATGATCGCCGCCCGCCGCCGGTTCCCCGAGCCCGACGGGTCCGACCACGCGGTGGCATGGGCCCGTACCGCCGCCGTCCACCTCGCCCTCAACGCCGTCCGGAGCCGGCGCAGGCGGGAAGAGCGCCAGTTGCGGGCACGGGCCGACCGCTCGGCTCCCGGCCCCGAGGAGCTCCTGCTCCAGCGGGAGGCGGGCACCGAGGTGCGGGAGGCCCTGGGCCGGATCCCGCTGCGGGCGGCGATGGTGCTCGCGCTGCGCCACAGCGGTCTGAGCTACGCCGAGGTGGCCGAGGCGATGGGCGTGGGCGTGGGCGCCGTGGGCACCATGCTCCGCCGTGCCGAAGCCGCGCTGCGCAAGGAGGTTGCCCGTGATGCACCACGTTCCTGACGGAGTGCTGCGACGGCTCGTCGACGAGCCGATGGCCGTGCCGGACCGCGCCGCCGAGCACGTGCAGCGGTGCCGGCGCTGCCAGGCGCACCGCGACCGGGTGGCGAACGACGCCCACACCGCCCGGGAGCTGCTCGGCCGCCCGCAGCCCGTGCCCGACCTCGACGTGGCCTGGGAGCGGCTGGCCGGCGCCGAGGGCGCGGCGGCACCGCACGTGCCGAGGCGGATCCGCCCCCGGCGGCTCCTGGCGCCCACCGGCGTCGCCGTCCTCTCGGGGGCGTTGGTGGCCGGGGTCGCGGCGGCAGCCACCTTGACGGTGGTGTTCTCGCCCACACACGTGGCGCCGCTGCCGGTGTCGAAGGGCGACCTGCAGAGCCTCAGCAACCTTCTCGGGTCCCTGGCGGGGACAACCCCGCACACGTGGGCCTACGGCACCATCACCTCGCCGGCACGGCCCGAGCCGGTGCGGACGGGCTCGCTCGAGGCGGCGGAGTCGGCCGCCGGGATGACGGTCACCCTGCCGACCACGCTGCCGGCCGGGGTCGACGCGGCGCCGCGCTTCCTGGCCCTCCCGCGGTCCTCGGTGACCGTCACCTTCGACGCCGCAGCCGGGCCGTCGCTCGCCGGCAGCAGCCTCAGCGTCACCTTCGGCCCCGGCGTGCTCGCCGAGTACGGCGGGTCCGGGGCGCTCACAGGGGCGCTGGTCGACGTCCCGGCGCTGGTCGTGGCCACGATGCAGCGGCCCACCGCCACCTCGACGGGGGCCACCGTCGCCCAGCTCGAGTCGTTCGTGCTCGGACGGCCCGGGTTCCCGAGCCGCCTCGCCCAGGAGATCCGCCTGCTGGGCAACCCCGAGAAGGTCCTCCCCGTCCCCGTGCCGTCGGGCATGACCGAGACCCAGACCTCGGTGGCCGGGTCGCCGGCCGTGCTGTTCGGCGCCGCGGGCGGCGCCGCGAGCGCCGTGGTGTGGGAGCACGATGGCATCGTGCGCACGGTGGGTGGCCTCCTCGACCGGCAGGACGTGCTGGATGTCGCTCGAGAGCTGGGCTGAGCTGCCGCTCCCCGGCGACGATCCGGCCGCGACCGGACCAGCCCCGGGTGGCCCGGCCGACGCGCCGGCGCTCCCGGCGGCCGTCCCCGCCTCCCCCGCGGCCGGCGCGCCCGCGCCCTCGCCGTCGGCGGCCGGCACCGCGCCCTCGTCGTCTCCGGCCATCCACACCGTCGAGCTGGCCAAGCGCTACCGGCGCACGGTCGCCCTGCGCGGCCTCTCGATGACGGTCCGGCGGGGGGAGGTGTTCGGCTTCCTCGGCCCCAACGGGGCGGGGAAGACCACGACCGTCAAGTTGCTCCTCGGTCTCGCCCGTCCGACCGGCGGGGAGGCGCTGGTGCTCGGCGCGCCGGCCGGCGACGTCGAGACCCGCCGGCGGATCGGGTACCTGCCCGAGCTCTTCCGCTACCAGCACTGGCTCACGGCCCGGGAGGTGCTCACCCTGCACGCCCGGCTGCTCCAGCTCCCCCGGCGGGAGCGGTTCGCCGAGGACGCCCTGACGACGGTGGGGCTGGCGACCCGCGCCGACGACAAGGTGGCCAGCTTCTCCAAGGGCATGCAGCAGCGCCTGGGGCTGGCGGTGGCGCTGCTGGGCGAGCCCGACCTGGTGGTGCTGGACGAGCCGACGAGCGCCCTCGACCCCGTCGGGCGGCACGAGGTCCGCGGCATCGTCCGCGACCTGCGCCAGCGCGGGACGACGGTGTTCCTCAACACCCACCTCCTCGAGGAGGCCGAGCAGGTCTGCGACCGGGTGACGGTCATCGACCACGGCCGGGCGGTGGCCACCGGGACGCTCGAGGAGCTGCTCGGGGCCCGGGCCAGCGTGCGCCTCCGCGTGCGCGGCCTGCCCGACGGTTGGTGGCACGCCTTCGCCTCCCTCGGCACCTGGTCCGCCGAGGGCGGGTGGCTCCGCCTGGTGGGCGCGCCGCCCGACGCCGTGCCCGAGCTGGTGGCTGCGGTGGTGGCCCGGGGCGGACGGGTGGAGGCGGTGGTCCCCGAGCACCAGACCCTGGAGGACCGGTTCCTCGAGCTGCTGGGGGCGCGGTGAGCGCCGGCGGGGGCACGCTGCGCCCGACGGCCGCCATCGCGGCGCTGACCGTGCGCGAGGCGCTTCGCCGCAAGCTGGTCACCGCCTTCCTCGGCATCACCGTGGCGTTGGTGGTGCTGAGCGCCTGGGGCTTCGACCGGCTCAGCCACAGCCGGAGCCTCAGCCCGGGCGAGCTGGCGGCGTCGCTCCCCCAGGCGCTCGTGCTCTTCATGTTCATGTTCAGCTTCGTGGTGGCCCTCAGCGCGTCCACCATCTCCTCCCCTGCCATCTCCGCCGAGATCGAGTCGGGCGTGCTCCAGTCGCTGGTCACGCGCCCCTTGCACCGGGCGCAGATCCTCCTCGGCAAGTGGCTGGGGCTGGCGGCGGTGCTCGCCGCCTACGCCGCCGCCGTCTGCGCGCTGGAGTTCGCCGTCGTCGACGCCGTCAGCGGGTTCACGCCGCCCGACCCGGCCGGGGCGTTCGGCTACCTCCTGGCCGAGGGGCTGGTGCTGCTCACCGTGGGCCTGGTGCTCAGCACCCGGCTGTCGGCGCTGGCCACCGGGGTGGTGGCCGTGGCGCTGTTCGGCGCCGCCTGGCTGGCCGGGGTGGTGGGGGCGCTCGGCGCCGACTTCCACGTGGCCGCGCTGCGCGAGGTGGACAGCGTGGCCCGCTACGTCCTCCCGACCGACGGGTTGTGGCACGGGACGATCTACGCCCTCGAGCCGAGGACGATCGTGGCCAACGCCATCGGCCACGCCAGCCCCTTCTACGCCAGCAGCCCGCCCAGCTGGCCCTACCTCGTGTGGTGCGGGGTGTGGGTCTGTGCCGCGCTGGTGGGCGCCCTCGTCCTGTTCGAGCGGCGAGAGCTCTGACCTGAGCCCTGCCACCTTCAACCGAGGCGGTCGGTACAGGACTCCAGCGTGAGCTCATCGGTCGGTCCATGCAGGGTGACGGCTCGGTATTGGTCGAGCTCGTCGAGCGACACGAAGTGGCCGTGCCGGCCCACCTCGTTGGCCGAGTGGGCCGCCGCCGGCAGCTCGAGCCCGGGCACGACGGCGCTCTTTGGACCGACGGACTCGTCAAACACCAATCCCCCCCCGACCCCTACCGGGGGATAGGAAGCGAGCCCCACCCGAGGCAGGGACCCCCGCCTATTTAGCACTAATGCGTCCCCGGGCCGCTACGGTAGGTGGCCATGGGAACGAGAGGGGCCGCCCGGCGCGGCACGTCGTGGCGGGCAGCTCGCGCTCGCGCCACCCCCCTTCGAGTCGCCGGATGAGTGCCACGCCCAGCAGCGCGGGGAACAGCCGCCGAACTGCTGTGGTCGACGCCTACGTGGCGGTGGTGACCGGTCGGCGCACGAAGTGGGTCGTGGTCGCCTTCGGCGTAATGCTCGCCGCCGTCCTCGGACCGCTCGCCGGAAGGCTCGGACCGCTGGAGAAGAGCTCCTCGGCGAGCTTCCTTCCCTCGGGGGCGGCCTCGACCGGGGTGGCCACCTACCTCGGCACCCACGGAACGCCGAGCCCATTGCCGGCGATCGTCGTCTTCGCCCGATCTGGTGGCTTGACCGCCGCGGACCGCGCCCTTGCAGAGCGCTCCAGAGCGTTGGTGGCCGAACGGCGCCTGCCGGACACCTCGGCTCCGAGCGCTCTGCGGTTCTCTGCCAACTCGGTCGCCGCCACGTACGAGGTGCCAATCTCAGCCAAGGCGTCAACCGCCACCATTGCCGCTGACGTGAAGGCAGTCCGGGCGATCCTTTCGGCGAGCACTGCCCTTTCGGCGAGCACTGCACCCGGTGCGCACCCGGGTCGAGCCAAGAGCCTGCAGGTCGCGGTCGGTGGTCCTGCGGGATCGACCGCCGACTCCCTTGACGCCTTCTCCGGTATCGACGGGAAGCTCCTCGTCGTGACGGTCGCGGTCGTCGCGCTGTTGCTGCTGCTCATCTACAGGAGCCCCCTCTTGTGGTTGGTGCCCCTCGTTTCGGTCGGTCTTGCCGCCGGCTGGGCGCAAGGTGCCGCCTACGGGCTCGCACGAGCGGGGTTCACGATCAACGGGATGATCATCGGGATCCTCTCGGTGCTCGTCTTCGGGGCGGGCACCGACTACGCGCTGCTGCTCGTCGCCCGCTACCGAGAAGAGCTGCGTCGCCACGACGACCATCACCGGGCGGCCGCGCTCGCGCTTCGCCGAGCAGGTCCGGCCATCGCCACGTCCGGAGCCACCGTGATCCTGGCCCTCCTGTGCCTCTTGGTGGCGCAACTCTCCGACATCGCCGCCTTGGGGCCTGCATGTGCGGCCGGCATCGCCTGTGCACTCGTCGCCCAACTGGCGTTCCTGCCCGCGCTGCTGGCGGTCGTCGGCAGGCGAGCGTTCTGGCCGTTCGTTCCCCGCCCGGGCGCAACCCACGACGAAGCACGCTTCAACCTGTGGGGGCGGCTCGGTCGGGCCCTCGCTCGACGTCCCCGACCGGTGTGGATCGGCCTCACCCTGATGCTCGGCGCTTGCGCCGTCGGGCTTCTCGCCTACCGAGGAGGCGTCAACCAGGAGAACGGGTTTCGCACCACCGTCGGGTCGGTCGAAGCCCAGCAGCTCCTCGATGCGAACTTCCCCGGCTTCGACACCGCCCCCGCCGTCGTGCTCGTCCGCCCGCCTGGCAACGAGTCGGCCGCGGCTGCCGCGGCGAGGACCACGCCAGGGATCACTGCGGTGAGCCCGCCACGACGGGTGGGTGACGCCTTCGTCTTCGACGCGAGCCTCCGCGCTCCGCCCGCCAGCGCAAAGGCGGAGCAGACGATCGGGCTGCTGCGCCAGCGTCTCTCGTCAGCCGCCGGACCGACGACGCTCGTTGGCGGGGAGACCGCAACCAACCTCGACGTCGCCGCCGCCGCGGCACACGACCGGAGCCTGATCGTCCCCCTCGTCATCGCTGTCGTCGCCGTCATGCTGGGCCTGCTCCTCCGGGCCGTGGTGGCACCGCTGCTCCTGGTCGCCAGCGTGATCCTCTCCTACCTGGCGTCGCTCGGCATCGGCGCCGTCGTGTTCACCGACCTGTTCGGCTTCCCCGGCTTCGACCCCTCGGTGCCCGTCTTCGGCTTCGTGTTCCTCGTGGCGCTGGGCGTCGACTACAACATCTTCCTGATGGCCCGGGCCCGGGAAGAGGCCGTCTCGGGGGCCGTCCAAGGCGTCGTCCGGGCGCTCGGGGTCACCGGGTCGGTCATCACCTCCGCAGGCGTCGTGCTCGCCGCCACCTTCGCCGCGCTCGGAGTCCTCCCGCTCGTGGCACTCACCGAAGTCGGGTTCGTCGTCGCCTTCGGCGTCCTCGTCGACACCCTCCTCGTGCGCTCCGCTCTCGTCCCCGCCCTGGCGGTCGACCTCGGCCGGACCTGGTGGTGGCCCGCTCCGCCGCTGGCCCGCAACCTCGGCGATCCGCCACCTTCTGCAGCGCTCCACCCCGGCCACGGAGCGCGACAACGGCTCAATCGATGAGCGAGCCGAGCCCGCGGCGATGGACGGGGTCACCGGCGGACTCTCCGTGGGCCCGCCGACGTGTCACCGCACCGCGGGCGCGGACCCGCGAAGCGATCCGGCGGTGCCGTCGGCTCCAGGTTGTTCGTCCGCGAGGCGACGGCGGACAGACCGCGCCCACGACAGGCTTGCCCGGTGCACCGTGATGCCGTGCTCGACGGCGAGGGCAGGGTGCCGGCCCGGCAGCGAGGTGTCCCGGGCGAAAGCCTCCATGTCGGCGACGAAGGCCGCGAGGGCGGCGGCGAGATCATCCAGGAAGGCGAGGACCTCGCCCGGGCCGAGCTCTCGTTCGGCCATCGCGAACCGCATCAGGTGCACACCGAGGTCACGGCCCACCGTGGTCGGGTCCACGGGGGAGCGTAGCCAGCGGCGGTGAGCCGAGCGCCCCGCCCCGGTGGCGAGGTAGAGGCGCTGCTCGCGCCGACCGGCGGACACCGTGAGCTCGGAGCGGAGCAGCTGTCGACGCTCGAGGCGCCGCAACGCGGGATAGATCGCACCGGAGCTGGGCTCGTAGACGACGGCGGGCGTCGAGGTGAAGTACCGCTTGAGGTCGTAGCCCGAACGCGGTTCGGTCACGATCAAGCCGATGATGATCTGCTCGAAGTCGGTGAGCGGTCGCGACGGAGGCAAAGGGACTTCCGATAGGTCGATTCGACTGGTATCGTAGCGGGGGACCAAGCTCCGGTTGAGGGAGGCGACGTGAGCCCGTTCGCTGGCCAACGGTGCACGACGACCGAAGGGTGGTGCTGTCACGCAGCGGTCGCGGGAGTGCCTTCCGGAGCGGCCGGTGGGCGCGAGCCGGGACGATCGGGCCGGCGCATGGCGAAGACCGCGAGCAGAGCATGAACGCGCTGGACTACATCCTCGACGCCGTCCTCGTGGCCACGATCTTCCTGCAGTTCCGGGGTCGCCGCCTCACGCCCCGCAACCTCATCTTGCCGATCGCGATCGTCGTCTACTTCTTGTTCGCCTACCTCGAGGGCGTTCCGACCGGCGGCGGGGACCTGTACCTGATCGCGGGCGGGGTCGCGTTGGGCTTGGTGTTCGGGCTCGGGGCGGGGCTCTTCACCCGGGTCTACACGGGCGAGCGGGGCGTCTACGCGAGGGCCGGGCTGCTTGCGGCAACGTTCTGGACGGTCGGCGTGGTGCTGCGCACGGCCTTCAGCGTCTATGCCACCGACGGCGGAGCCTCCGCGGATCGCACCATCGGACGCCTGATGCACTCATGGGACATCACGACGTCGAGGGCAATCGTCGCCTGCCTGCTGCTCATGGTGCTGGTGGAAGTCGCCTCCCGGCAGTTGATCGTGGGCGCTCGCTACCTCGCGCTGCGCAACCGGCAGGGGGTCCCGTCAGGGACGGACTCCGCCGCCGAAGGCGGCGGCGTGCAAGCGGTGCGGGCCGGAACCGCAAAGAGCGCTCCGTAGGTCCCTCGGGGTCGGCCGCGATCACGATCCGGTCGACGTCCCAGCGTCGCGAGGCGATCCGCGCGGCGGCTTCCACGAGGTGACCGGCAAGCCCGTGGCGGCGATGGGGGGATCGGTCTGCACGTGCCGATCGCGCACCGTGCCCGACCCGTGGTACGCGACACCGAGGGTCGGCACCATCCGCCCGTCGCGGAACGCGCCGCAAGACCCCGGCCCGGGCCCCGGTCAGCCCGATGCTTCGGCCGCGGCTCGTTCGAGGGTGCCGGCGGCCTCGGCCGCGGCTCGTTCGAGGGTGCCGGCGGCTTCGGCCGCCCGGCGGGCCCACCACTCCCCCACCGGCTCGAGGGCGCCGGCGTGCCAGGCGCGGTGGCCGCCCGACCACTCCGCCGCCAGCCGGCCCAGCCATCCGAGGATGCCGGCCGCGTCCTGGTCGACCAGCGCCTCGAGGGTGAAGCGGCGCTCGCCCCGGCGCACGCCGAGGCCGAGGTCCGCGCCGGCCCGCACGAGATCGGCCTGGGTGACCACCATCCCGCTGCGGACGGGAGCGAGCAGCCCGTCGAGCAGCTCCCGACGGGAGGCGAGCCCGAGCGGCGGCGGCGCCGACGCCAGCGCGGTGGGCAGCTCCGCCCGGGGCGCCAGGCCGTCCGCCTCGCCGGCCAGGGCGTCGCACGCCAGGGCCGCCCACGCCCGATGGAACTCGTCCCCCACCCGGGCGACGGCGGCGAGGTACACGGGCGCCCAGGGCGCGAGGTGCTCCCACAACAGGGCGGCACGGGCGCTCGAGACGGCGTGGCGGCGATGGCCGCCCGGCAGGGCGACCTCCTCGGCTCCCAGCCGGGCGTAGAGGGCGAGCAGCGTGCCGAGCTCGTCGGGCTCGGCCGGGGGGACGAGCCCGAGGGCCCGCCAGAACCCCGCCACCCGGTCCCCGGCGTCGCCGCCGATCATGCCCTCGGCGCCCAGGTGGACCGAGGCGTAGGGGTGCGTCTCCAGCACGAAGACGTCGGTGTGGGCGGCGGCGCCTGGCGGCGGCGGCAGTTCGAGCAGGCGGCACACCTCGGGGTCCGGCGGGCCGGCGACCGGGCCGGCGAGGGCCAGCACCAGGTCGGGCCGGGTGGCTGCGCCGGAGGCCGTGCCCGTGGCGGCACGGGTGCCGGTGCCGGAGGCCGTGCCCGTGGCCGTCGCCGGCACCGTGGTGGTCACGGCGCCCCCGGGACGGCGCCCGGTGCCGTCCCCTCCCCCGGGCCGGCGACGACGGGCGAGGGGAGGGCGAAGGCCGGCGCGGCGGGCTTGAGCGGGCGCATGAGCCAGCTCGGCCGGCGGGTGGCGTCGGGCGAGACGTCGGCCGCGCCGCGGGTCTTCGCCAGCCACTCGGCGTAGACGGCCCGGGCCTTGTCGGTGTCCACGAACACCTCGCCGACGGCGTCGCCGGGCAGGGCGCGGCGTACCCGCACCGCCTGGTGCCAGCAGTGCATGCCCGAGATCGGATCGGGATGGACCGGGAAGGTCAGGTTCTGGTGGACCCCGATCTCCGTCCACCACAGCCGCGACGTGTCGGGGTCGGCGGAGCGGTAGGGCCGGGGCCCGTCCTGGACGCGCATCGACCAGCGGGACCCCTCACGGGCCAGAGCGACCGACGACATCGTCTGGCCCCGCCCGCCCTGGTCGCCCGCCGGCTTCCACCGTCCCATGTGGTGGCTGCACGCGACCACGCCGGGACGGATCCCCTCGGTCACCCAGGCCTTGGCCACGAAGTGGCCGATGGCCGTCTCCACCCGCACCAGGTCGCCGGTGACGAGCGGCCGGCCGCCACCGCCGGAGCCGCCACCGCCGGAGCGCCCGCCGGCCGGGTCACCCGCGCCGAGCCGGGCCGCGTCGTCGGGGTGGACCCACAAGGGGTTGGCGTGGGAGAGCTCGTTGAGCCACTTGGCGTTGGCCGACCGGGTGTGGATCTGGGTGGGCAGCCGGAAGGTCGAGATCAGGACCAGTTGGTCCGGCTCCATCGCCGAGGGGTGGACGTGGCTCGTGATGTACCCGGGGATCGCGTGCTCGGGCCATCCCCACGCGGCCAGCGTCGACGAGTAGAACTCGAGGCGGCCCGAGGGCGTCGGGAACCCCCGGCGCACCACGGTCTCGTCACCGACCAGCACGCCCACCGGGCGGCGGCCGTCGACCGCCGGCGGCGCGCCGGTCGGGACGACGTTGGGCGACGGCGACGGCGCGGCGGCCGTGTAGACGCGGCCGAACCCCTCGACGGCCACGTCCGCCAGCTCCTCGTCGGGCACCGGGTCCTCGTGGCGCGCCCCCACCTTGCGACTGATCTCGAAGGCGCCGTGGCGGCGCATGTAGTCGAGCGGCGTGAGCCCCTCGGCGGCGGCGGCCTCGGGGAGGCCGGGGACCGAGTGCTCGAACATCCAGCCGTAGTACTCGTCGACCGTCAGCTTGGTGCCGGGCTCGGCCCTGGACTCGTGGTACTGGCGGATGCCGAGCGAGCCGTCGGGGTCGATCCGCCACGACAGCTCGATCCACAGCTCGTTCTCCTCCCACACCTCGCCCGGGTTGGCGCCGCGGGTGTCGGCGACCGGCTGGCCGAGGCGTCGCCGGGCCTCGCGCAGGACCGGCTGGCGGAAGCCGATCCACTGCCCGTCGTACTGCTCGTAGGAGTGGGTGTCGTGCCGCTCGGGCGCCAGCCCGACCGGGAGGACGTAGTCGGCGAAGTAGGCGCTCTCGCTCCACGTCGGCGTGAGCGCCACGTGGCAGCCGACCAGCGACTCGTCGGTGAGCACCTCGACCCAGGACATGCCGTCGGGGTTGGTCCACACCGGGTTGTAGACGCGGGTGAAGTACGTGTCGATCCTGCCGCGCCCGTCCTTCAGGAAGTGGGGCAGGAGGAAGGAGAGCTCGTTCTGCGCCAGGGGGTACTCGACCGGCCAGGTGAGCTCGTTCCACGCCTTGGGGTGGGGCGGCACGTGGATGGGCCGCGGCACGAACTTGTTCCAGGCGTTGGGGAACGTGCCGCCCTCGCAGGCGACGGCGCCGAGCAGCGCCGAGATCATGAAGAGCGTGCGGCTCACCTGCCAGCCGCCGAGGTTGCCGGCGGCGGCCGACCGCCAGTTGTGGGCGGCGAACCGGGTCCCGGCCGAGGCCACGACCCCGGCGACCTCGCGCAGGGTGGCGGCGTCGATCCCGGACTCGGCCGCGGCCCACTCGAACGTGCACCCGTCGTACTCCTGGCGCAGCGCCTCTTCGAACGCCTCGAACGTCACGGGCAGGTCCGGGCGGCGGGCGGTGAGGTACTCCTCCCAGTTCCACCACCGCCGCACGAAGCCGGCGTCGTAGGCGCCGGTCTCGAGCAGGTGGCGGCAGATGGCGAGGTTGATGGCGGCCTCGCTACCGGGCTGGGGGGCGAGCCAGTAGTCGGCGTGCGTGGCCGTGTTCGACATCCGGGTGTCGAGCACGATCACCTTCGCCCCCGCCGCCCGCGCCTCCACGATCCGCTGGGCGTGGGGGTTGAAGTAGTGGCCCGTCTCGAGGTGCGAGCTGATGAGGTAGATGACCTTGGCGTTGGCGTGGTCGGGGCTGGGCCGGTCGATCCCCATCCAGAACTGGTAGCCGGTGCGGCCGCCGCTGGAGCAGATGTTGGTGTGCGAGTTGTGCCCGTCCACGCCCCAGCTGGCCAGCACCCGCTCGGTGAACCCGTCCTCCCCGGGACGCCCGATGTGGACCATGATCTCGTTGCGGCGGTCCTCCTCGACGGCCCGCCGGATGCGGCCGGCGATGCTGTCGAGCGCCTCGTCCCACGACACCCGCTCCCAGCGGCCGCCGCCCCGGGGCCCGACCCGGCGCAGGGGATGGAGGACGCGGTCGGGGTCGGTCACCTGGTTGACGGTGGCCGGGCCCTTGGCGCAGTTGCGCCCGCGCGAGCCGGGGTGCTCGGGGTTGCCCTCGAGCTTGCGGATGGCGAGCGTGTCCCGGTCCACGTAGGCCAGGAGCCCGCACGCCGACTCGCAGTTGAAGCAGGTGGTGGGGACGAGCACGTAGTGGCGCTCGGACCGCTCGGGCCACGACCGGGAGTCGAGCTCGACCCAGTCGTCCCAGCGGTCGGGCGGCGGGAAGGCGGCGAGGTGGGTGCCGCTCGGCCCGGGGAAGGGTGACGGCGCGGTGGCGGGGTCGGTGCCGGCGGGGTCGGTGCCGGCGGGGTCGGTGCCGGGGGTGCCGAGGCCGGGGGTGGCGGTGCGGGCGGCCCGGAGCGAGGCGTCCAGCCGGTCCAGCTGCGCCTGGCGGTCGCCCCCGTCCTGGCGGGCCCAGCGCACGAAGCGGTCGGCCCTCATGCGAGCGGCACCGCCTGGCCGGCCTGGACGTAGGCGTGCTTGTGGCCGGCCACGCCGAGGAGGGCGGCCACCGCGCCGACGGCACCGGTCCACGGCGTCGTGACGGCCAGGGCCGAGAGGACCATCCCGGCCCAGAAGAAGGCGGCGAAGCGCCCCCGCACCATCTCGGCCACGGCCAGGTGGGCGTGGGCGGTCGGGTGCGTGGGCATCGCCTCCCCGCCCACCATGGCGAGGTGGAGCGCGGCCGCCGCCGCCACCAGTGCCGCCAGGCCCGTCCCCGACGTGCCGATGGGGACCCCCACCAGCCACAGCGCGGCGGCACCGACCATCAGCGCCTGGACCACGAGGTGCGGCGCGAGCAGCTGGCTCTGCCACAGGTCACGGGCCCGGGCCTGGGCGAACAGGTAGGCGGTGTAGGCCGCGGTGGCCACCGCCAGGGGGAGGCCGAACCCGGCCACGACCTTCTCCGCCGGCACCGACCCGGCCGCGGCGGCCCCGAAGGCGGCGACCAGCGCGGCCCCGTAGGCGCTGATGACCACTCCGCCGCGCACGAGCCAGCTGCGCCACTGCGGTCGGACGAAGAGCATCCAGAAGCGCCACGGGTGCTTGAGGTCCCAGACGAGCAGCGCTCCGGTGGCGGCCAGGAAGAAGAGGGCGATCGACGGCGCCGCCCACCGGAAGAGGTCGCTCGACCAGGCGAGCCGGCCGGCCAGCACCAGCGTCAACGCCGCCAGGTAGGCGCCGGCGGCGATCCCCTTGGTCCAGGTGTAGAGGCTCACCCGCCACCCCCAGGGCGCCTCGTGGGGCACGTCGTAGGACACGATCGCCGCGGCCGACGAGTTGCGCCCGTGGGGATGGCCCGCCAGGACCCGGCGCGGGCCGGGCGGGCCCTGCCCGGCCCAGGCATAGGTGCCGCCGCCCGGCCGGTCGGCGGCCAGCGGGTCCATGGTGGCCTGATGGGCGCCCCGGTAGAAGACGCCGGGACGGGTCTCCTTCTCGGGCCGGCGCACGGCCACCGGTGAGCGGTTGACGAGCTGGGAGACCTTGGACCCGGGGTCGGTCAGGTCCCCCACCACGATCGCCTCCACCGGGCAGACCACCACGCAGGCCGGCTCGAGCCCCACGTCCAGCCGGTGGGCGCAGAAGTTGCACTTCTCGGCCGAGTGGTCGTCGGGGTTGATGAAGATGGCGTCGTAGGGGCAGGCGGCGATGCAGGCCTTGCAGCCGATGCAGACCCGCTTGTCGAAGTCCACGATGCCGTCGGGGCGCTTGTACATGGCGCCGGTGGGGCACGCCTCGACGCAGGGCGCGTCCTCGCACTGGTTGCACCGCGTGACCTGGAAGGCCCGGCGGGCGGTGGGGAAGGTGCCGACGTCCACCGACTTCACGTAGGTGCGGGTGACGCCGACGGGCACCTCGTTCTCCGACTTGCACGCCGTGGTGCAGGCGTGGCAGCCGATACACCGGGTCTGGTCGAGCACCTTGACCCAGCGGGACGCCACGTCGGCCACGGGCACACCGTAGGGAACTGCCCTTTTCCCTGTCCAACGAATATGTTCTATCGTTTCCATTACGGATCTGCATGGGTTGAGCTCGTCGACGCGCAACGGCGTCTCCCTCGAACAGCTGCGGGCCTTCCTGGCCGTGGCCAAGCACGAGCACGTGACCCGGGCCGCCGACGAGCTGGGGCTGACCCAGCCGGCGGTGAGCCACCAGCTGAAGGCCCTCGAGCGCGCCCTCGGGCTGGCCGTGTTCGAGCGGGTCGGGCGGGGCGTGCGCCTGACCACCGACGGCCGCGCCCTCGTGGCGTCGGCGTCGGCGGCCCTGGCCGCCCTCCGGTCCTTGGAGGAGGCGGCCGCCGCCCGGAAGGGGATGCTCGTCGGCGACCTCGCCGTGGCGGCCAGCAACACCATCGGCGTCTACCGGGTGCCGGCATGGTCGGCGGGGTTCCTCGAGGACCACCCCGGCGTCGGCCTGCGCGTCCGGACGGTGAACACGCACGACGCGGTCGCCCTGCTGCGCGAGGCGGAGGTCGACTGCGCGCTGGTCGAGGGCCCGGGGACACGCCAGGGCCTCAGCGAGCTGGTGGTGGAGACCGACGAGCTGGTGGTGGTGGCCGCCGCCGGCCACCCCCTCGCCGGGCACGCCCGGGTGGGACCGGCCGACCTGGCGGCCCACCGCTACCTCGCACGTGAGCCCGGCTCGGGCACCGAGGCGTTGGCGGCCGGGCTGCTCGCCCCCGCCTACCGGGCCGGGCCGGTGCTGGAGCTGGGCCAGGTCGACGCCGTGCGGGCGGCGGCGCTGGCCGGCCTGGGCTACGCCGTCCTGCCGCGGGCGGCGATCAACGACGACCTGGCCGCCGGGCGCCTGTGCCGGCTGGCCACGGGGCGGCCCGCCCTGCCCCGCGCCCTCACGGCCCTGCGGCGCCCGTCGTCGCACTCCCCTTCGCTGGACGCCTTCTGGGCCCACCTGGCGGGGGTGGCACGGGCTGCGAGACCTCGCCCGGTGCCGCGCTGACGCCGCCCCGGGGCCCGGGTCGGCGCCGTGGCTCGGCCGGGGCGCGCGGCCCGGAGGTGGGCTCGCCGGCGGCGGGCTCTCCGCTCGGGGGTCCCGGGGGTGGCGGAAGACGGCGGAACTCGTGCACCGTGCGGCCGATGGTGACGACGGCCACCACCACAACGAGGACCACCAGGAGCGTGCCGATCCCGAGCCGGTCGAGGTTGTGGACGTGGATGCCGGTCGAGATCCCCGACTCCATGATCGAGGGGGCGGCCAAGCCGGCGATGCCGGCCGCCACGAACAGCGCCCCGCCCACGAGCAGCGTCCATCCGGCGCCCTCCTGGGCCACCCGCTGGGCCAGCGCCCGGGGGAGGCGCTGGTGGCGGATCAGCATCCCGATGACGGCACCCGCACCGGCCAGCACCGCCGTCGTGCCGAGGCCGAACGCCGCGCCGGGGACCCATCCGAGGGCCGCCGAGGGCATGGCCGGCGCCAGGACCGTCGCCATGATCAGCGCGAACGCACCGAGCCCCCACCCGGCCACGAACCCGTGCACCGCCGCCATCGCCGGAGTGGGGGTGCGTCCGGCCCACTCCGCCGTGTCGGCGTGGCTGGGGCGGTGGCAGCCGCCGACGCGAGGCGGCCAGAGGTGCAGGTGCAGCGAGCAGCGCAGCCGCAGCACGTAGAAGGCGGCGGCGGCCATGACGGCGCCCACCACCACGTAGATGACGGCGTTGTACGTGGCGTTGTCGGCGACGTGGACGAGCCCCACGTAGGCCAGCTCCGACAGCAGGGCTCGCTGGACGGTGAACGAGAGCGAGAAGCTGAGCGCCGACCGCATCCCCTTGCGGGCGGAGAACGAGCCCACGGCGTAGGAGAACGTGATCGGCCAGGTGTGCTCGTCCGGCGTGACGCCGTGGACCACGCCCAGCACGAAGGCGGTCAGGATGACCACCCCGACCGAGAGCCCGTGGTGCGGGCTCCACAGCTCGAGCGCGACCAGGCCGCTCATCATCGTGCCAATCAGGACCGCGGCGGCGCGGGGTGCCGGCCGTACGGCGCAGCGCCGGGCCGGCGCCGCCTGCAGCGGGTCATGCCGCGAAGGGCAGCTCGCCCTGGACCGGCGGCGGGGTCCCCGGGTCGGTGCCACCACCGTCGTAGCGGAAGGGCGGGTACTCGTCTCGCATCAGGGCGGCGTAGGTGAGCACGCGGTAGCACCAACGGTTGAGCCCCATGACCACGTCGAAGAGCGGGCGCGGGTAGCTGTCGGTCACCGCCAGGACCACGCCGGCCGCCAATGCCAGGAGAGCGATCACCCCGCCCCCGCCGGCCATCCGCCACGTCCCGTCGGCGGAGAGGCCGAGCCCGCCGGCGAGCACCGCCACCACCACGTACTGGGGGATGGCGAGCAGCCACCACTTCACCAGGACGAGACCGCGCGACAGGCGCTCGGGGTAGTCGACGTGGAAGTCGGCCGGGTAGTCGGGGTCCGACCGCAGGCTGAAGGGCGGGTAGCGGTCGGTGCCGAACGCGCTGATCCCGTAGAAGCCGACCCGCCAGGTCCAGCGGATGACGCCGACGTTGAACTCGAAGATGCCCCTGGGGTAGCGGGCCGTGAAGAGGATCGAGAAGCCGGCCACGATCGTGAGGACGCTGAAGGCGATCCACAAGCCCACGAGGCAGAAGAAGTGCGGGATCAGGAGCGCCCACTTCACCAGCCAGAGCAGCCGGCTGACGGGCTCGTCGATCCTGCCTTCCAGGCGGGCGGGATATGCAGGCGTCACGGGGACCACCTCCGACGGTTCGCTCCGTCCCGGTCCTGCAGCGGTCGGGCGTGGTGGCGCAGGGTCACGGGTCCAGCGTGGCCCGCGCCGGCGCCGGGCAGTAGGGGCGAACGGCCCGGAGGACGAACGGCCCGGAGCCAGGTTGGTCACGCCCTCACACCGGCGGCGCCGTCACGCCGGCGGGGCCCTCACGCCGGCGGGGCCGTCACGCCGGCGGGGCCGCCACGTCGGCGGGGCCGTCACGTCGGCGGGGCCGCCGACTCCCGGGCGCGCGCCGCGATGCCGAGCAGGCGGGAGGCGGCAGCGGACGGCGGCCGTCCCGGTGACCAGACGGCGCGGATCATCCGCTCGAGCCGCAGGCCTTCGCAGCCGACCGCCACCAGCTCTCCCGCCCCGAGCTCGGCCCGCACCGCCAGCGCCGACACGACCGCGGGCCCGGTCCCGCCGAGCGCGGCGGCCTTGATGGCGGTGGTCGAGCCGAGCTCCATGGCCGTGGCGACGTCGAGGCCGCGGGCCGCCAGCGCGTCGGTCAGCACCTCACGGGTGCCCGAGCCCGGCTCGCGCAGCACCAGCGGGGTCCCCGACAGCTGGCGGGCGGAGATCGGGCGGCGGCGACGGGCCCAGGGATGACCCGGCGCGACCACGACCACCAGCTCGTCGGCGAGCAGTTCGCGGGACCGGAGGCGGCCCGGAGGACGCGGCCCTTCGATGAACCCGAGGTCCACGACCCCTCGGGCGACCAGGCCGGCCACGTGCGTCGTGTTGCCCATCTCCAGGGAGACCTTCGTGGCCGGGAGGTCGGCCGCCAGCAGGTGGAGCCAGCGAGGCACCAGGTACTCGGCAACCGTCAGGCTCGCCGCCAGCCGCAGCTGGGAGCTTCGGTCCGCCCGGAGCGCGGCCGTGCCCGCCAGCAGGGTCCGCACGTCGCTCAGCACGGCCATGGCCCACTCGGCGGTCGCCATGCCGGCCGGGGTGAGCCGCGTCCCGCGGGGTGACCGGTCCAGCAGCGGGATGCGCAGGAGCCGCTCCAGCGCCCGCAGCCGCATGCTGGCCGCCGGTTGCGTGATCCCGTGCGCGGCGGCGGCGGCGCTGATCGAGCCCAGCTCTCCCACGCTGACCAACAGGTCGAGCGACGGGAGGTCCGGATGGGGTTGGGGCAGGGGCATGGGCGAGGTGCGGCGGCGCGACGGGCGC
>JAJYVT010000142.1 GCA_021791845.1 Actinomycetes bacterium
GTCACGAGGTACCAGATCGCCCAGACCACGAGGCTCCAGAAGGCGACCATGGCGATGGCTCCGAGGAGCCACCCCCACCAGTGCACTCCGCCACCTCCCCAATACCACATCATGGGGACCACCTCCCTGTGTCCGGGGAATCCCCCCGAGCCCACTCAGCCTTCCCCCGGGCACCCTCCAGGCGTTAGGGCCATTGGTCACGGCGCCGGGACACCGGCAAGACCCTGGTTCCACCGGCCCCGCCCCGATGTCACCGTCGTGCCGCAGACACGGTCTTCGGCATGGCCGCCGGCGTCCGGCCACGCGGAGGATCGCCCTCCTCAGGGATTGATCGCCGCCCGGAGGTCGGCGAGACGGCTTCGGTCGAGGGAGTACCAGACCCACTTGCCACGTCGCTCCCCATGGACGAGCCCCGCCTCGGCCAGCACCTTGAGGTGGTGTGACACGGTCGGCTGCGACTTGCCGAGCGGCCCGACGAAGTCGCACACGCATACCTCTCCGTTCGCGGCACCCGCAAGCATGGAGAGGACCCGCAGCCGGACGGGGTCCGCCAGGGCCTGGAACCCGCGAGCCAGTCCGTCCGCTTCGCCGGCGTCGAGCGGAGTCTGGAGGATGGAGGGACAGCACACGTCCTCGGTCCCTTCGATCATCCGGCTGTCGCTCGCCATCGCCATCCTCCCATTGACATTCACGAATGCATCGAGTACCGTCGATGCGTCGACAGCGCCAACGCTAGCCGGGGGTCCCCATGTCGCGTGTCCAGCTCGCACTCACCGTCGCCGACGTCAACGAGGCGGTGGCCTTCTACTCGAAGCTGTTCGCCACCGAGCCGGCGAAGGTGCGCCCGGGCTATGCCAACTTCGCCATCGAGGACCCGCCGCTCAAGCTCGTTCTCATCGAGGACGCGGCGAGCGAACCGGGGTCGCTCAACCACCTTGGTGTGGAGGTGGCGACCGCTGCTGGGGTGGCGGCGGCTGCCGAACGCTTGCGTGCCGAGGGCCTGGCGACGGCGGTGGAGGACGGGGTGACGTGCTGCTACGCCCTCCAGGACAAGGTGTGGGTGCACGGTCCGGGCGGGGAGCCGTGGGAGATCTACACCGTCCTCTCCGACAGCGACGCACCGGGGGCGGACGCCGCGCCGGCGCCGGACGACGCACAGGGGCCGGACGCCGGGCCGTGCTGCGGCCCCCGCGCTGATCTGCATGCCCCAGCCCGCTAGGTCCGTGGGCGCCCAGCGCGAGCGGGCCGCCGGCGAAGTGCCCGGAGACCCACCCGCCGGCCTGAGGGCTCCCGTCTCGGACGACCCCGGGTTGTCGACTCAGGGAGGGCCGCCCGATCCGCCCGATCGTCCTGGCGACCCGTCCGTCACCCGGCGCCTCTCCTTCGTCGACCGGTTCCTGCCGGTGTGGATCCTCGCGGCCATGGGGCTCGGGATCGGTCTCGGACGATGGGTGCCGGGCCTCAACCGGCACCTCGACGCCATCCAGGTGACCCAGGGGACGTCGCTCCCGATCTTCATCGGCCTGCTCGTGATGATGTACCCGGTGCTCGCCAAGGTGCGCTACGGGCGGCTCACCTCGGTGACCCGGGACCGTCGGATGCTGGTCTCCTCCCTGGTGCTCAACTGGGTCGTCGGCCCAGCCGTGATGTTCGCCTTGGCCTGGTTGTTGCTTCCCGACCTGCCCGCCTACCGCACCGGCCTCATCATCGTTGGGCTGGCCCGCTGCATCGCCATGGTGCTCATCTGGAACGACCTCTCTTGCGGCGACCGCGAGGCGGCCGCCGTCCTCGTGGCCTTGAACTCGCTGTTCCAGATCGCGGCCTTCGCCCTCCTCGGGTACTTCTACCTCCGTGTCCTGCCCGGGTGGCTCGGGCTGTCCACCGTGGGGCTCCACTTCTCGGTGGGCACCATCGCCGAGACGGTCGCCATCTTCTTGGGGGTGCCACTCGTTGCCGGTTACCTCACCCGCACCGTGGGGGAGCGCACGAAGGGTCGTGCCTGGTACGAGGAGAAGCTCCTTCCCCGGCTCGGGCCGTTCGCGCTCTACGGCCTGCTGTACACGATCGTGATCCTCTTCGCGCTCCAAGGGCACACGATCTCCGCACGGCCCGGCGACGTGGCTCGCATCGCGCTGCCCCTCCTCGGCTACTTCGCCGTCATGTGGTTCGGCTCCTTCGCACTGGGCCGGGCGCTCCGGCTTCCCTACGAGCGGACGGCCACGCTTGCCTTCACCGCAGCCGGGAACAACTTCGAGCTGGCCATCGCCGTGTGCATCGGGGTGTTCGGCGTCACCTCCGGCGAGGCGTTGGCCGGGGTAGTCGGTCCGCTCATCGAGGTGCCGGTGCTCGTCTCGCTCGTGTACGTCGCCCTTTGGGCCCGGCGCCGCTACCCGCACGGCGTCGTACCCACGGCAACGCCGGATCGTTCGGGAGGCTGAGGTGCACGTCATCGCCATCGGCGGAAGTGACGCCGGGATCAGCGCCGCCCTTCGGGTCCGGGAGCTCGATCCGAGTGCGGAGGTGACGGTGGTGGTCGCCGACCGCTATCCCAACTTCTCGATCTGCGGCATCCCGTACCACGTCTCGGGGGACGTGCCCGACTGGCGGTCCCTGGCGCACCGGACGATCGCCGACCTCGAGTCCACGGGCATGGGCCTCCGCCTCGCCACCGTTGCCCGGCGGATCGACGTCGCCGACCGCACGCTCCTCGCCGCCCGCCCCGACGGCAACGAGGAGGTCCTCGCCTACGACGCGCTGGTGGTCGGCACCGGCGCCGTCCCGATCCGTCCACCGATCGACGGGCTCGTGGGGCCCGAGGCGCTCGGTCCCGACGACGGGGTGCATCTCCTCCATTCCATGGACGACGCCTTCGCCGTCATGCGAACCCTGGTCGAGAAGCGCCCCTCGAGCGCCGTCATCGTCGGCGCCGGCTACGTGGGCCTGGAGATGGCCGAGGCGCTGGTCGCCCGCGGGCTGGCCGTCATCCAGCTCGAGCAGCTTCCCGAGGTCCTCCCCACGGTCGATCCGGTCATCGGCGCCCTTGTGCACGAAGAGCTGGCTCGCCACGGCGTCGACGTGCGCACGTCGACGGTGGTCGACGCCGTCGGGCGGGGATCGGAGGGCCTGGAGGTCCAGGCCCGGAGCACGGGCGGCTCCCGGGAGTGCCTTCGCACGGACATGGTGCTCATCGCCGCCGGGGTGCGCCCGGATGCGGCGCTGGCCGCCCAGGCGGGCGCCGAGCTGGGTGTCCGCGGGGCCATCGTGGTCGATCGGGCGATGCGGACCTCCCTCCCTGGCGTCTTCGCCGCCGGCGACTGCGTGGTCACCCGTCATCGGCTCCTGGGGGACACCTACCTGCCCCTCGGGACGACCGCCCACAAGCAGGGCCGGGTCGCCGGGGAGAACGCCGTCGGCGGCTCCCGCAGCTTCGCCGGGAGCCTCGGCACGCAGGTGGTGAAGGTCTTCGACCTGGTCGCGGCCCGGACGGGCCTGCGTGACGCCGAGGCCGAGACGGTCGGGCTGGACCCCCGGACCGTCGAGCTCGAGGGCGACGACCACAAGGCCTACTACCCGGGCAGCCATCGTGTCCGCATGCGGGTCACGGGCGACGTCGGCTCCGGGCGCCTGCTCGGGGTCCAGCTCGTCGGTCACCGCCACGCCGAGGTGGCCAAGCGAATCGACACCGCGGCCACGGCGATCTTCGCCGGGCTCCGGGTGGACGAGGTGAGCGACCTGGACCTCTCCTACACCCCGCCGCTCGGGAGCCCCTGGGACGTCCTCCAGGCCGGCACGCAGGCATGGGGGCGGGGAAGTGCTGCCACGTCTGGCGACGCCGTCCGGCCGTCGGTGGATGGGGGACGGGCGACCGCTCCCTGAGCACGGAGGCCGGGCGCGGCCCACAGGATGCCCTCGCGCCGGGGCTCGCCGCGGCACAATGGGGGTGCCAGCAGGGATCGGGGGGCCGCGCCGGTGGGGTCGGGACGGCCGGGATGCGCTGACGTGAGCGCCGGGGTCGTCGTGGGTACTCTCTCCGCACGCGGCGCGCAGACTTGGGTTTGGCGATCGGGTTGGAGATGGCTGGTTCTTCGGAGAGGGCAGGGTGCTTGGAGATGGCTGGACCAGACGGGGGCGGGCGTGCGGGCGGTACCGGGTCGCGGCCTAGCCTGTGAGCTCCACGAGACCCGTCCCGCGTCGGCGGTCCCGGCGCCGGCTCCGACTGGCGCGCACCCTCGCCATCGCCGCGGCGGTCGTCGCGCTCATCCTGGTTGGGGTCACGAGCCATGGTCCGCAGCCGCACGGGACCGCCAATCTGGCAGCGCGGGGTAAGGATCGGCCGAACGTCGCGAGCACGGTCCCCTTCTCGCCGAGCAAGTGGGTGGCGTCGCTCGAGAAGAAGGCCGCCAATGCACCCGGCTACCTGCAGCCCGGCTCGAACCCGGCGGTCCTGCCCGGTCCGATCCTGATCGCGGACCGGAACAACAACCGGCTGCTGATGATCAGCCCCAAGGGCCAGATCCTCTGGCAATTCCCGGCGGACGGGAAGCTCGCGCCCGGACAGACCTTCCTCGGTCCCGACGACGCCTTCTTCAGCCCGCACGGGAACCACATCGTCGTCACCCAGGAGGGTGACTTCGTCGTCTCGGTCATCTCGCTGCCGAGCGGGCGCATCACCTGGCGCTACGGGCACCCGGGTGTTCCCGGGACAGGGCGGGACTACCTGGACAACCCCGACGACGCCATGCTCCTCCCGAACGGCGACCTTCTGAGCGCCGACATCAAGAACTGCCGCATCCTGCTCATCCCACCCCACGGCCAGGCACCGGCGCACATCTACGGCGAGACCACGCAGTACTGCTACCACCAGCCGCCGACACGCTTCGGGAGCCCGAACGGCGTGTTTCCCATGACCACAGGCCACTACCTCGTGACGGAGATCAACGGCGACTGGGTCGACGAGATGTCGCTCTCCGGTCATGTCTTGTGGTCCACCCACCCGCCGGGCTTCACATACCCCTCGGACAGCAACCAGATCAGTCCCGGCGTCTTCCTTTCCGTGGACTACACCGACCCCGGCGCCGTCGAGACGTTCAACCAGCAGGGCCAGCTCCTCTGGCGGTACGCGCCGAGCGGCGCGGCGGCGCTCAACAAGCCGTCGATCGGGATCCCCCTGCCCAACGGCGACATCCTCATGACCGACGACTGGAACCACCGGGTGATCGTGATCGATCCGCACACGAACCAGATCGTGTGGCAGTACGGGCACACCGGCGTGCCGGGGACAGGGCCGGGCTACCTCTACAAACCGGACGGCGTGGACCTCGCGCCGCCGTACTCGCTCGACATGACGCACGCCTCGACCATGGGGATCCCGCCAGCGTTTCCTCCGCCGCCGACGTCGACAACCGCAGCGAGCGGGACAGGGGGATCCGCGTCGACAACCGCAGCGAACGGGACAGGGGGATCCGCGTCGACAACCGCAGCGAGCGGGACAGGGGGATCCGCGTCGGGCACAACCGCGTCGGGCGGGACGACACCGACCTCCGCCACATCCGGCTGACCCGGGAGCTCCTCGGGTTCCTCCCGGCCGTACCGAGCTGCCGTCAGGCG
>JAJYVT010000143.1 GCA_021791845.1 Actinomycetes bacterium
GAGCGGGCCGACTTCGAGCGCACCCTGGCCGAGGTGCGGGCCGCCTTCGGCGCCGGCATCGCCCCGGTGGAGCTCCCCATCGGCGCCGAGGCCGACTTCCGCGGCGTGATCGACCTGCTCGACGACAAGGCGACCCTCTACGACACGTCGGGTGGCCCGCCGGTGCGGGGCGTGGAGGGGCCCATCCCCGACGACCTCGCCGTCACCGAGCACACCGTGCACGAGCAGCTGGTCGAGGGGATCGTGGTCGGCGACGACGACCTGATGGCCCGCTACCTCGAGGGCGAGGAGATCGGGCGCGACGAGCTCGAAGCCGCGCTGGCCAGCGGCGTCGCCGCCGGCGCCGTCTTCCCGGTGCTGTGCTGCTCGGGCACCACGGGCGTGGGCGTGGACCGGCTGGCCCGCCTCCTCTTGGAGCTCGCCCCCTCTCCGGACCGCGGGCGACCGGCGGAGGTGGTCGCCGGCGACACCAGGACGGAGGTGCCGTGCGACGCCGCCGGTCCACCCCTGGTGGTCGTGTGCAAGACCCTGGCCGACCAGCATTCGGGGCGGCTGTCGCTGTGCAAGGTGCTCTCGGGAACGCTCACCCCCGACACGGTGCTGACCAACCCCCGCACCCACACCGACGAGCGCCTGCACGTGCTGACCCAGCTGCGCGGCCACGAGACCACGGCGGTCGACGCCGCGGTGGCGGGGGACTTCGTGGCCATCCCCCGCCTCACCGGCTCGTTGACGGGCGACACCCTGGCCCCCAAGGACAAGCCCGTCACCGTGGTGTTCCCCGAGGCCGAACAGCCGCCACTCTCCGTCGCCGTGGCACCGGCCTCCCGGGCCGACGAGGACAAGCTCATGTCGGCGCTCCAGCGTCTCTGCGAGGAGGACCGCAGCCTCACCGTCGCCCGCAACGACGAGGCCCACCAGACGGTGCTCGGGGTCGCCGGCGAGGTGCACCTGGCAGTCACCCTGGAGCGGCTCGGGCGCAAGTTCGGCGTCAACGTCGAACGCCAGGAGGTGGCCGTCCCCTACCGCGAGACCATCTCCAAGCCGGCCGCGGCCGAGGGCAAGCACAAGAAGCAGTCGGGTGGCCACGGCCAGTTCGGGGTGTGCCACCTCCGCGTCGAGCCGCTGGGGCGAGGCGAGGGTTTCCAGTTCCACGACGAGGTGGTGGGCGGGGCCATCCCCCGCCAGTACATCCCCGCGGTCGAGAAGGGCGTCATCGAGACCATGGGGCGCGGCGGCGCCTACGGCTACCCCGTGGTGGACGTGTCGGTGACGGTGGACGACGGCAAGTACCACTCCGTCGACTCGTCGGAGCTCAGCTTCAAGACCGCCGCCGCCCTGGCCTTCCGCCAGGCCGTGGCCGAGGCGGGGCCGGTGCTGCTCGAGCCCGTCTCCAAGGTGGTGGTGACGGTCCCGGCCGAGCTGCAGGGCGACGTGCTCGGCGACCTCAACTCCCGGCGCGGCCGCATCGTGGGCACCGAGTCCGGGGCCGATTCCCTCCAGGAGCTGACGGCCATGGTCCCGACGGCCGAGCTGGCGCGCTACGCCATCGACCTACGGGCGATCACCGGCGGGCGGGGCAGGTTCCGGGCCGAGCACGACCACTACGACCCGGTGCCCGAGCACCTGGTCGCCGGGATCGCCAAGGCGGCGGCCGAGTAGCCGGGGAGCCGGGCGCCAGGGGGCGGCCGCCAGGCCGGTCGCCGGAGGCTCACGCCGACGCCGGGCCGGCCGGCCACGCCTCGGAGAGGCGCTGCCAGGCGACCTCGAGCGACTCGGGCATCACCCGGACCCCCGCCACCGAGGTCATGAAGTTGGTGTCGCCCGACCACCGCGGCAGGACGTGGAGGTGGAGGTGGCGGGGGATGCCGGCCCCCGCGGCCCGCCCGAGGTTGGCGCCGATGTTGAGGCCGTCGGGCTCGTAGGCGGCGGTGATCGCCGCCGCCGACGCCCGGGTGGTGGCCCACAGCTCCGCCGACTCGGCCCCCGTGAGCTCGTCCAGCTCGCCCACGTGTCGCAACGGCAGCACCAGCAGGTGCCCGCTGGCGTAGGGGTAGGCGTTGAGGACGGCGAACGTCTGCGTCCCGCGCCACACCACCCCGTTCTCCACCGACGGCGGGCCGCTCTCGGCCAGACGGCAGAAGACGCAGGAGCCGTCACCGCCACGCCGCTCCTCGTCGGTCGCGGTGCGCACGTACTCGTGGCGCCACCCCGCCCACAGCTGCTCGAAGGGCATCGCGGCCGCGTTACGCCATGCCCGCGGCGTCCGGCCCGCCGGTCGGCGACGTCCAGCGGCCCTGGACGTCTCGGCGCACAGCCTCGACCGCCTCCTCCAGGGGCACGCCCCTCGTGGGCCGGTCCTCGCCCCGGCGGTTGACGCCCACGGTCCCCGCCTCGACGTCCTGGTCCCCGACCACGAGGACGTAGGGGATCTTCTCCAGCTTGGCCTTGCGGATCCGGGTGCCGAGCGGCTCCGCCGCGTCCTCGACCCCCGCCCGGAGCCCCTGGGCGACAAAGCGCTCCAGGGCGTGCTCGGCGTAGGCAAGGTGGTCGTCGCGCACCGGGAGCACCCGCACCTGCTCGGGGGAGAGCCAGGTCGGCATGTTCCCGGCGTAGTGCTCGAGCAGCACGCCGAAGAACCGCTCGACCGAGCCGAACAGGGCGCGGTGGATCATCACCGGCCGGTGCTTGGCGTTGTCGGCGCCGTTGTACTCGAGGCCGAACCGCTGGGGCAGCTGGAAGTCGACCTGGATGGTCGACAGTTGCCAGCTCCGGCCGATGGCGTCGCGCGCCTGGACCGAGATCTTCGGCCCGTAGAAGGCGCCGCCGCCCTCGTCCATCGCCAGCTCCAGCCCCCGTCCCTGGGCCACCCGGCGCAACGCTGTCGTGGCCTCGGTCCACTCCGCGTCGGTGCCCACGGCCTTGCCCTCGGGCTTGGTCGACAGCTCGAGCCAGAAGTCGTCGAGCCCGTAGTCCCCGAGCAGGCCGAGCACGAAGGTGAGCAGCGAGTCCAGCTCCCCCTCCATCTGCTCGCGCCCGCAGAAGATGTGGGCGTCGTCCTGGGTCATGCCGCGCACCCGGGTGAGGCCGTGCACCACGCCGGACTTCTCGTAGCGGTAGACGGAGCCGAACTCGAACAGCCGCATCGGCAGGTCCCGGTACGACCGCTGGCTGCTGCGGTACACCAGGATGTGGAACGGGCAGTTCATGGGCTTCAGGTAGTACGACGTGCCGCCGTCGAGCTCCATGGGCGGGTACATGCCGTCGGCGAACCACTCGAGGTGGCCGGACTCCTCGAACAGCGAGCCCTTGGTGATGTGGGGCGAGTACACGAACTGGTAGCCGGCCGCCAGGTGGCGCTTGCGGGCGTAGTCCTCCATCTCCATCCGCACGATGCCGCCCTTGGGATGGAACACGGCCAGGCCGGAGCCGATCTCGTCGGGGAACGAGAAGAGGTCGAGCTCCGCCCCCAGCCTTCGGTGGTCGCGCCGCTCGGCCTCGTCCAGCCGGACCAGGTACTGCTCCAGGGCGACCTCGGACTCCCAGGCGGTCCCGTAGATCCGCTGGAGCTGCGGGCGCTTCTCGTCGCCCCGCCAGTAGGCGCCGGCCACGCGCATCAGCTTGAAGTGGCCGAGCTTGCCCGTGCTGGGCACGTGCGGGCCGCGGCAGAGGTCGGTGAACGCCGGGCTGTTCTCGTAGGTGGACACGAGGGGCGGGCCCTCGGTGCCGTCGACGTCGGCGGCGGCGTCCACCTCGCTGGCGCCCTCCGTCACTGCCTGGATGATCTCGCGCTTGAAGGGTTGGTCGGCGAAGAGCGCCAGCCCCTCGTCGGCGGTGAGCTCGTGGCGGACGAAGGGCTGGTCCTCGGCGATGATCTCCCGCATGGCGGCTTCGACCCGCCCCAGGTCCTCATCGGTGAAACGGGCGCCGCCGGGGAGCTCGAAGTCGTAGTAGAAGCCGTCGGCGATCACCGGGCCGATGGCGAAGTGGGCACCTGGCCACAGACGGAGCACGGCCTGGGCCATCACGTGGGCGGTGGAGTGCCGGAGGACGTCGCGTCCGGCCTCGGAGTCGGGCGTGACGACGGCCACCGACGCGCCGTCCGTGAGCCGAGCCGAGAGGTCGACCACCCGCCCGTCCGACGTGGCCGCCACCGCCGCGGCGGCGAGCCGGGGGCCGATGGCCGCAGCCAGGTCGGCTGCGGTGGCCCCGTCGGGCAGCTCCTTCTTCGATCCGTCGGGAAGCCGTACCTTCATCACGGAAGCGTACCCGGTGCGGGTCGGCGGCCTGCTACAGCTCCACGCCCAGGAGCGCGGCGGCGCGGTCCACGGGCTCGCCGGCGGCGGCCAGGTCGTCGAGCGCCGACAGGGCGCCGGGCGTGTCGAGGTCGTCGTCGAGACGGGCGCGCACCGGCTCCAGGCCGGCGCCGCCGGCGCCGATGCCCGGTCCCGTGGCGGTCGCCGCTCCGGGTGCGGCGCGCCAGCGGGCCAGGCGCTCGGCGGCCGCCGGCATGTCGCCTTCGGTCCACTGCCAGTCCTGCCGGTAGTGGTGGGCCAGCAGCGCCAGGCGGATGGCCGGCGCCTCCCAGTCCTTCAAGAGGTCGCCCACGAACACCAGGTTGCCGAGCGACTTGGACATCTTCTCCCCGCCCAGCCCGACGAGACCCACATGGAGCCAGTGGCGGACGAACGGCTCGCCCGTCACCGACTCGGACTGCGCCGTCTCGCACTCGTGGTGGGGGAAGACGAGGTCCCGCCCGCCTCCGTGCAGGTCGATCGTGACCCCGAGCTCGCGCATGGCGAGGGCGGAGCACTCGATGTGCCAGCCCGGCCGGCCCGGTCCCCAGCGCGACTCCCACGACGGCTCGTCGGGGAGCGAGGGTTGCCACAGCACGAAGTCGAGGGGGTGCCGCTTGGCCGGGTCGTCGGGGTTGCCGCCGTTGGCCGCCGCCAGCTCGAGCATCTCCTGCTCGCTGCGGTGGCTCAGCTTCCCCCAGCCGGGGAACGTCGTGACGTCGAAGTAGACCGCCCCGGCCGATCGGTAGGCGTGCCCGGACTCGAGCACGACGCCGATCAGCGAGAGGATGTCCGGGATGGCGGAGGTCGCACGGGGCTCGGAGTAGACGGGCAGGAGCCCCAGCGCCGACATGTCGGCGTCAAAGCGGGCCATCTCCTCGGCCGCCAGGTCCAGGTAGTGCACGCCGAGCTCGCGGGAACGCCGAAGGATGTCGTCGTCCACATCGGTGACATTGCGGACGCAGCGCACCTCGTGGCCGAGGTCCCGAAGGCGCCGCTGGAGCACGTCGAAGGTGAGGTACACCTCGGCATGCCCAAGGTGGGCGGCGTCATAGGGGGTGATGCCGCAGCTGTAGAGCGTCACCAGGGCGCCGGGCTCGAAGGGCACGACCGCCCTCCGGGCGGTGTCGTACAGGCGCACGAGCGTCAGATCCCCGCCATCTTGAGCGTGCTGTGGGCGCGGTGTCGCATGTTGAGGGTGACGCAGACGGC
>JAJYVT010000144.1 GCA_021791845.1 Actinomycetes bacterium
GTCGAGGTGTTCTCGCGCTACCTGGACGAGAAGCTCTCGGGCCACTACCCGGTCAACGCCCACCTCGGGCTCCTGCTCGACGACATCATCGGCGACGCCCGGTGGGACATGACCTACCTCGGGATGCAGATCATGGTGGAGGGGCTGGCGCTGGCGGCCTTCGGCTTCCTCCACGCCATGACCCAGGAGCCGCTGTTGAAGCAGCTGCTCCGCTACGTGATGGCCGACGAGGCGCGCCACGTGGCGTTCGGCGTGGTGAGCTTGCAGGACTACTACCAGGAGCTGTCGGCGGGCGAGCTGCGCGAGCGCCAGGAGTTCGCCTTCGAGGCGGCCGTCCGCATGAAGGACCGCATGCTGATGCAGGAGGTGTGGGAGCGCCTGGAGGTGCCGCCCGAGGACGTGATCACGGTCATGGCCCGGGCGCCCGAGCGCGACGAGTTCCAGATCCTCCTGTTCTCCAAGATCGTGCCGAACCTGAAGAAGCTCGGGCTCCTCGACGCGGCCGACGGCTGGCTGCGCCGCAAGTTCACCGAGATGGGGGCCATCGCCTTCGAGGACCTGGTGGACTCGGTGCAGGAGCTCGATGCCGAAGCCGAGGGCTCGCCGGTCAGCCGCCAGGTCGCATGACCCGGATGCCGGCCCCGACCACCGCTCGCACTCCAAGGGGCGCCGCCGGGACCGGCTGGTAGCGTGGCCGGGTGATGCGCCAAGCCCGCTTCGGCGCCGTGGTCACGGCCATGGTGACCCCCTTCGCGCCCGACGGCGCCCTGGACGTGGACGCGGCGGTGGCACTGGCCCGCTGGTTGGCGGGCCACGGAAGCGACGGGCTGGTGCTCGCCGGGACCACCGGTGAGGGGCCGGTGCTGAGCGACGAGGAGACCCGCCAGCTCTGGCAGGCGGTGACCGAGGCGGTCACCGTGCCCGTGCTGGCCGGCACGGGCACCAACGACACCCGCCACTCGGTCGAGCTGACCCGGATGGCCACCGAGTGCGGCGTGGACGGCGTGCTCGTCGTCACCCCGTACTACAGCCGGCCGTCCCAGGACGGGCTCTTCGACCACTTCTCCGCAGTGGCGGCGGCGACGCCGCTGCCCGTGGTGCTCTACGACATCCCGGTCCGCACCGGCCGGCGCATCGAGCCGACGACCATGCTCCGCCTGGCCGACGCCGTGCCCAACATCGTGGGGGTGAAGGACGCGGCTGGGGACCCGGCTGCCGCCGCCCGCCTCGTCGCCCGGGCACCCCAGGGCTTCGAGCTCTACAGCGGCGACGACGCCCTCACCCTGCCCCTCGTCGCGGTGGGGGCGGTCGGGGTCGTCTCGGTGTGCGCCCACTGGGCCGGCCGGGAGATGGGCGAGATGGTGGCGGCCGCGCTCAAGGGCGACATCGAGACGGCGCGGGCGGTCAACGCCCGGCTCATCGAGTCCTACGATTTCGAGTCCACGCCCATGTTCCCCAACCCGATGCCGGCCAAGGCCGCCTGCCGCGTGCTCGGCCTCGGCGTCGGCCAGTGCCGGCTGCCGATGGGGGAGGCGCCTCCCGAGCTCGACGGCGAGGCCCGTCGCGTGCTGACCCGGCTGGGCGAGGCGCCCCAGCCGGTGTCGTAGGCCCGCCCCGCCCGTGGCGAAGCACGCGCCGGTCCGGGTCGTCTTCCTCGGCGGCCTGGGCGAGATCGGAAGGAACTGCGCCTGCATCGAGGTCGACGGTCGGATCGTCGTCCTCGACTGCGGGGTCATGTTCCCCGAGCCCGACATGCCGGGCGTGGACCTCGTCCTGCCCGACTTCACCTACCTTCGGGACAACGCCGACCGGGTGGACGCCATCGTCCTGACCCACGGCCACGAGGACCACACCGGTGGCCTCGCCTACCTGCTGCGCGAGCTCGAAGCCCCCATCTACGGCTCGGAGATCTCGCTCGGGCTGGCCCGCAACCGGGTGGACGAGGCCGGGCTGTCCAGCCGATGCCGGACGGTGCCGGTGGCCGACGGCGAGCGCCGCTCGGTCGGCCCCTGCGAGGTGGAGTTCATCCCCGTCACCCACTCCGTCCCCTGCGGGTTCGCCCTCGCCTTCCACACGCCGCACGGGGTGCTCCTGCACTCGGGGGACTTCAAGCTCGACCTGGACCCGGTCGACGGGCGACGGACCGACCTCGCCCGCATCGGCGCCCTGTCCGAGGACCCGGGCATCGCCCTGCTGCTCTCGGACTCGACCAACGCCGAGGAGCCGGGCTTCACGCCGTCGGAGCGCACCGTGGGGGCGGCGCTGGCCGGCGTGTTCGCCACCAGGGCAGGCCGCCGGGTCGTGGTGGCGTGCTTCGCCAGCCACATCCACCGGGTCCAGCAGGTGATCGACGTGGCCGTGAGCACCGGGCGGCGGGTGGCGACGCTCGGGCGGTCGATGGCGAAGAACGTGGACCTCGCATCCCGGCTCGGGCTCCTCACGGTGCCCGAGGGCACCCTCGTGGACATCGAGGACGTCGACGACCTGCCGGATGGCGAGGTGTGCGTGCTCTCCACCGGGTCCCAGGGAGAGCCGATGTCGGCGCTGAGCCTGATGGCCACCGGCGACAACAAGTGGTTCCGGATCGAAGAGGGCGACGTGGTGGTGATCAGCGCCCACCCCATCCCGGGCAACGAGTGGTCCGTCGGGCGGGTGATCGACGAGCTGCACCGCCGGGGCGCCGAGGTGGTCCACACGGGCAGCGAGCCCGTGCACGTGAGCGGGCACGCCCGCCAGGGCGAGCTGCGCACCTTGTTGTCCGTGGCCCGGCCCCGGGCGTTCGTGCCCGTGCACGGCGAGTACCGCCACCTCGTGCACCACGCCGAGCTGGCACGCTCGATGGGGGTGCCGGCCGACCAGGTGCTCTTGTGCGAGGACGGCGACGCCGTCCGCCTCGACGGCTCGGGCATCCGCCGGGACGGCACCGTCCCGGCCGGCTACCTCTACGTGGACGGCACCGTGGGCGACATCGGCCACGGGGTGCTGCGCGACCGGCGCATCCTGGCCGAGGAGGGCGTGGTCATGGTGGTGGCCACGGTCGACCTCCAGCGCCAGGCCCTGACCGGGAGCCCGCAGATCTTCACCAAAGGGTGGGTCCACGCCCCCGAGGCCGAGGACCTCCTCGGGGATGCGTCGGCGGCGGTGGCCGAGGCGCTGGCGAACGCCATGGCCGAGGGTGCCCACGACGTCGAGGTGCTGACCCGGCACGCCCGCCGCGCCCTGGGACGGCTGGTCAACGAGCGCACCCGGCGCCGCCCGATGATCGTGCCGGTGGTGATGGCGGTCTGACGGTGCCGGCGGCCCGGTCGAGCGACCGGCCGGCGGCCCGGTCGAGCGGCCCCGTCCGGCTGCACGGGTGCGGTCAGGCGGGTCGGGGGCGCTCCGGCTCCCCGTGGGCGGCGTTGGCGACCCCGAGACGCCAGTAGCCCTTGTGGTCGATGTCGGCGGGGTCCATGCCCCGGCCGACGAGCGCCTGACGGGCTGCGGCCACGACGTGCAGCTCCCCGAAGACGTAGGCGTGCCCGTGCCCCGCCGGGAGGCCGAGCGCAGTCACTGCCGTCGTCATCACCGGGTCGCGCCCGGCGGGCTCGGTCCGATGGAGCCAGCGCAGGTCCAGCGCCTCGGGGCCGCTGCCGGGTGCGACGTGGTCCGAGGCCCCGTCCACCTCGACGAGCGCGACGGCGACGGCGCTCGGCGGGAGCGACTCGATCATGGCCAAGGTGGCCGGCAGGGACGCCTCGTCGGCGCAGAAGAGGTGCCAGTCGGCGCCGTCGGCCACGAAGATCTTCCCCCGGGGCCCGATGGCCTCCACGGTGTCGCCGGGCTCCACGGCTGCCGCCCATCGGGCCCCCGGGCCGTCGCCGTGGAGCACGATGTCCAGGTCGACCGCCCCCACCGCCCGGTCGAGGGAGCGGACGCTGTAGCGGCGGCGGAAGTGGCGCCGGCCCTCGGCCGGGACCTCCACCATCAGGTCCTGGCCGGGGCGGACCTCGAGGTCCGAGAGCCCCTCGCCGACGAAGCGCAGCCGCCTGGTGGACGGCGTCACCATCTGCGTCTCGTGCAGGGTGAGCGACAGGAGGCGCACGCCGGGCAGGCGCTGGAGGAGGGCGGTGGGCTCCTCGCCCTCGGTCCGTGCCATGGCCGCACCCTACCGGACCCCGTCGGCTCGCAGTCCCGGTTGCGGTCGGGGGGATCGCCATCGTTCCTGGTGAGCGGCCGGCTCGCTCCCCCCCGCCGGCGGTGGGTGGCACTAGCCTTTTCGTCACTGTGGTGGACGGGACGCGCCGAGCGGCAGGGGGCCGCAGCAAGGCTGGGTCTGCACGGCCCGGGACCGCCCGCAGCGCCAACGGGCGGACGTCGGCCTCCCGACGATCCTCCGGGCCGACGGCAACGCGCTCGACGCGCGCCGCTGGCGGGGCCTCTGGCCGGTCGTCCGGCACGCCTGGCGGCAAGAGCGGAACCGCCACCAGGAACGGGGCCCGGAGCGGACCGGGCTCGCGGAGCGCAAGGACGACGGCGCGCCGGGGGCCGGGCAGCGGTGGGAAGGGGAGCCCGCGGGGCGGCCGGCACGAGGCGCCGGGGGTCCTGAGCGACCACGGGGCCGACCTCTGGGCCATCGGGCTCGTCACCGTCGGCATCCTCTTGGCCCTGGCCGTCTACGGCGGCGCCGCCGGAGCGGTCGGCCGCGGCGTGGACGTCGGTCTCGGCACCGCCGTCGGCTGGGCCCGGTACCTGCTGCCACCGGTGTGCGCGGTGGCCGGGGTGGCCGTCATCGCCGGCCGGCGCGCCCTGTTGCGGAGCCGGGCGGCGGTGGGCGCCGCCGTCGCCCTGCTCGCCTGCTGCGGGCTGGCCGAGCTGGCCGGCGGATCGCCGCACCTGCAGGCCACCTCGCGTGCCCTGTCGGCAGCCGGCGGGGTGGCCGGGGCGGCCGTGGGGAGGCCGTTGCTCGACGGGTTGGGTGCCGCCGGCGCTGTCGTGGTGCTGGTGGCGGTGGCCGTGGTGGGGATCGTCCTCGCCACCGGGATCTCGCTCCGGACGGTGGGGGCAGCGGTATGCGCCGTGGGCTCCGGCCTCGGGCGGACCCTCGAGCGGCCGGTGCGGGTGCACGAGCTGGGCGAGGAGCTCACCGACGCCGACGGCGACGGCGAGGTCGACGGGGAGGTCGACGCCGACGGCGAGATCGGCGCCGGGCCCCTCGCCCGGCGAGGCGGCCTGCTCGGAGCGGCGGGGCGTCCGGCGCTCCGGCTCTTCGACGCCGAGGAGGTCGCGGACGAGCCCGCCGCCGGTCCGACCGGCGAGGCGCCGGAGGAGCCCCCCCACCCGGCCGCCGGTCAGGTGGAGGACGAAGCGGAGGTGGCGGAGCACGACGCACCCGTCCCGGCGGGCCGCCCGGGCCGGCAGGAGGCCGCCGCCGGACCGGAGGTGGCCGACCCGCCCATGGGACCGGCGGCA
>JAJYVT010000041.1 GCA_021791845.1 Actinomycetes bacterium
CTGGCGGTCCGCCTCTCGATGGCGTGGGCCGCCACCATGGAGAAGGGGATGACCATCACCGCCTCGCGCGACACCAGCCGTGCGGCGCGGATCTTGAAGCGCGCCGTCATGATCGGCTGCAACGCCGCCGGGGTGCACGTGGAGGACCTCGAGGCGGCGACGGTGCCACTGACCCGGCACCACATCCGGGCGTCCGGCAACACGGGTGGGGTGACCGTCCGGCTGGCGCAGGACGACCCCCAGTCGGTCATCATCCGGTTCTTCGACGAGGAAGGCCTGGACCTCGACGAGCCGGGCCAGCGCAAGGTGGAGCGGCTGTACCACCGGGAGGACTTCCGCCGGGTGCTGGCGGGCGAGATCGGGGACATCGACTTCCCTGGGCGGGCGGTCGAGCAGTACACGAGCGACATGATCGACGCCGTCGACCTGTCGGCGGCCCGGGGCGCCAACATGAAGCTCGTCCTCGACCTGTCCTACGGCGCGGCGAGCTTCGTCATGCCGAACGTCTTGTCGAAGCTCGACGCCGACGTCCTGGTGGTCAACCCCTACGCGCACACCCCCGGCATGATGTCGGCCGACCGGGCGGCCAGCGCCCGCCGGGTGGCCGACCTCGTGCGGGCCTCCGGGGCCAAGCTGGGCGCGGTGATCGACGCCGACGGCGAGCGGCTGGTGATCATCGACGACGAGGGCACGGTGCTGAGCGACGACCAGGCTCTGCTGGCGGTCCTGCGCCTGGTGGTGGAGAGCCGGCCCGGGACGCGGGTCGCGCTCCCGGTCTCGGTGAGCCGGTGGGCGGAGGCCCTGTGCAACGAAGCCGGCGTGCCGATCGTGTGGACCAAGCTGAGCTCGGCCCACCTCATGGAGGTGGCCGCCTCGGGGGAGGTCGACTTTGCCGCAGGCCAGTCCGGGGCGTTCGTCTGGCCGGAGATCCTGCCCGCCTATGACGCCGCGGCAACCTTGGTCGAGCTGGTCTCGATGCTCTCGCTCACCAGCCAGCCGCTGTCCAAGATCGTGGAGGGGTTGCCGGCGGTGAGCATCGCCCACGAGGCCGTGATGACGCCCTGGGAGCAGAAGGGCACGGTCATGCGCGTCCTCGTGGAGCAGTTGGACGGTCACGACCTGGTGCTGGTCGACGGCGTCAAGGTCCCGGCCGAAGACGGCTGGGCGCTCGTGCTGCCCGACCCCGACGACCCGGTGACCCACGTGTGGGCCGAAGGGCCGAGCGAGGCCCGGGCCCGGGCCCGGGCCCAGCAGTACGCCGTGCGGATCCGCCAGCTGTTGCGCTCGGGCGAGTAGCAGAGCCCGGAACCGGCGGCCGCCCGTCCCGCCCGGTAGGGTTCGTCCCGTGCAGATTCCCGACGATCTCCGCTACTCCACCGACCACGAGTGGGTGCGCCCCGCTGCGGGGCGCGTCCGGATCGGCATCACCGACTATGCGCAGGACGCACTGGGCGACGTGGTCTTCGTCGAGCTCCCGCCGGTCGGCAAGGCGCTCTCGGCCGGCGAGGTGCTGGGCGAGGTCGAGTCGACCAAGTCGGTCTCCGAGGTGTACGCGCCGGTGGCCGGCACGGTGGTCGCCGTCAACCAGGCGCTGGCGGACGCGCCCGAGAAGCTCAACCAGGACCCCTATGGGGACGGGTGGCTGTGCGAGCTCGAGGTCGACGGCGCCGAGGCGCTGGGCGCCCTGCTCGACGCCGCCGGCTACCGAGCGCTCACCGAGCAGTGATCCAGCGCTGACCAGGGTGCCGACGGAGCGCCGGCGGAGCGCTCGGGCAGCCGCCCTCAGATTCGGGCGGCGCGGAGCGGCTACCGTGGAAGGCGTGTACTGCCGCAACTGTGGGCACCGCAACCCCGATGGCGGGAACTTCTGCTCCTCCTGCGGGGCAGCCCTGCCGTCGGAGCGGCCGGAGACGACCATCTCCTTCCAGCCCATCGACGATCACGGCGAGATCGCCGACGAGGAGCAGGCGGTCACCTATGTCGACATCCCGCACGGGACGCCGTCCCTCGTGGTCAAGCGGGGGCCGACGGTTGGGTCGAGCTACTCGCTGCTGCCGGACGTGACGCGCGCCGGCCGCCATCCGGAGAGCGACATCTTCTTGGACGACATCACGGTCTCGCGCCGGCATGCGGAGTTCACCCGTGCGGCCGACGGCAAGGTCGTGGTGCGCGACGTCGGTTCGCTGAACGGCACGTACGTCAACCGCGAGCGCATCGAAGAGCAGCTGCTCTCGGCGGGAGACGAGGTGCAGATCGGGAAGTTCAAGCTGGTGTTCCTGCCGGGGGACGAGTGATCGGCGCGCCCGAGGGGACCGGCGCGCACGAGCAGGAGGGGGGGCGGTGAGCACCCGCTCCTACCTGTCGATCGGCGACGTGCTGAGCCTCCTGCGCGAGGAGTTCCCCGACGTCACCATCTCCAAGATCCGGTTCCTCGAGAGCCAGGGACTGGTCGATCCCGAGCGGTCGCCGTCGGGCTACCGAAAGTTCTACGACCACGACGTGGACCGGCTGCGCTGGGTCCTGCGCCAGCAGCGTGACCAGTTCCTCCCGTTGAAGGTGATCCGGGACCGCCTGGCGGCGGCCGGCAACGGCGTGCCCGTGGACGACGAGGACGAGCCGCGTCCGGGGTCCGTGTCCGGCGGGCCGGGTCACGTGTGGACGACCGACGTGTGGCGGGACCCAGAAGCCGAGGCCGGCACCTTGGGCCCGGCCACCGGCTCGACGGGAGGGGAGCACCGCCACGAGGCGGGCCTGCTGCGGGGCAGGGAGGGCGAGGGCGCGAACGTCGTGCACCTGGACTCCGAGCGCCGCCACACGTCGAGCGGCCATCCGGCCGCTGCCCCCTCGGGCGAGGGTCCAGGACAGGCTGGCTCCCGACCGGGGACCGCCGCGCACCTCGGCGCCAACCCCGGCCCAGGCTCCGGCCCAGGCTCCGGCCCGGATCGTCCGGTCGACGGGGCCACCGACCTGACGACCTCGAGAGACGACGTGCAGGCCGGCGCGGCCGACGAGCGTGACCCGTCCGGCGCTGCCGGCGGCGCACGCCCGGCGGCCGGGGCTGCGGCCGGCCCGGCAGCGGAGGGTCCCGGCGAGGGTTCCGCCGAGCACGCCGGCGTGGGCGGCCACGGCGCAGCACCGGCCGGCGGCGACGAGACGCACGGTGGACTGTTCGCCGGTCTGGCGGGCCGTGACGCGGCGCGTGGCTCCACGTCGGGCTCCGAGGGGTCGCAGGGAGGAGCCGCCAACGCCGCGGCGGACCCCCACGCGGGGTGGAGGGGTGGCGGGCCACGGGGTGAGCATCCGTCCGGGCCGGGGGGCAACAGCGAGCGGCCGGGCCGTCCGGTGCCCGGGGCGGTGGCCGGTGGGGCCGACACCGAGCGCGCCGGCAGCCCGCTCTCGGGGTCCCTCTCGGGCGTCAGCCTGACCCTCGCCGAGCTCTCGGCGGCCACGGGTCTCTCTCCGCAGACACTGGCCACCCTCGAGGGGTTCGGCCTGATCGCGCCCATGGCCATCGCCGGCGAGACCTTCTACGACGAGGAAGCGCTCACGGTGACCAAGCTCGTGGTGGAGTTCTCCAAGTTCGGCATCGAGCCCCGCCATCTCCGCCTGTACCGGAACGCCGTCGACCGCGAGACGGGGCTCGTCGAGCAGGTGATCACCCCGCTCCTGCGCCAGCGCAACCCCGAGGCCCGGCAGCGGGCGATGGACGCGGCGGCGGACCTGACCCGGCTGGGCCAGAGCTTGCGGGCCGCACTCGTCCGCGGCGAGGTCCGGCGCCTGTTCGGAGGCTGACGGTCCCGGTTCGACCCGCCCGAACGGGCCCCGCGAGGACGCCGAACGCCTCGGCCTGCTCCGACGGCGCAGGTCCGGGCGCCGTCGCGCACGGTCGAGCTTGCCACGCTACATTGCTCGTATGGTCGAAGTCCGCCTCAGGGCTGTCCGGGTCGACCTCCAGTCGAACACGCCGGTCCTGCTCCTCCAGGAGACCGAGGGGGAGGGCCGCACCCTTCCCATCTTCATCGGCACGCCGGAGGCGGCGGCCATCGCGTACGCGCTGCAGGGCGTGGCCATGCCCCGTCCGATGACCCATGACCTGATCAGGGACATCCTTTCCTCGCTGGAGGTGTCGGTCGAGCGGGTGGTCATCACCGAGCTTCGCTCGTCCACCTACTTCGCCGAGCTCCAGCTGCTGCGGCGGGGGGAGCGGATGGTCGTGTCGAGCCGTCCCTCGGATGCAGTTGCCGTGGCCGTCCGGACCAGCAGCCCTCTGTACGTCGCCGACGACCTGATGGACGCCGAGGGCATCCTGCTCTCGATCGAATCGGCCGACGACGACGACGAGGAGGAGGAGACCTCCGACGAGCTGGTCGGCCAGTTCCGCCAGTTCCTCGACTCGATCAAGCCGGAGGACTTCGCCGGGTGAGGGCTCGGCATCCCGGCGGCCGGCCGCCGGGCACGCGCCGGTCGTGGCCGCTGGCCGTCGGCGCAGTGGCGCTGGCAGCCTTGCTGGCCGGGTGCTCCTCGGGCAGCCCGTCGGCGTCACGCACATCGACAGGGCGGACACCCTCGACCTCGACGACGCACCGCAGCGCCCCGTCGTCGACCACCACGAGCGTCGCCCCGACGACGACCACCACCAGCACCACGAGGCCCACAACGCTCTGCCAGCCCTCCCAGCTCCACATGACGGTCGTCGGGGGCACAGGGGCCGCCGGCACCGTCACGACCACAGTGGGCATGACCAACACCTCGTCGGCGACGTGCACCATGCGCGGGTTCCCCGGCATGCAGCTGCTCAGCTCGTCGGGGACGCCGATCCCGACCACGGTCGTGCGCGGGGGTGTGCAGTTCCCGAACCCGGCGGCCAACGCCGCGCCGGCGCTGGTCTCCCTCGCCGCCGGCGCCGCCGCCCGGTTCTCCATCCAGTGGACGGACGTGCCGGTCGGCGGGGAGACGACGTGCCCGGCATCGGCGAGATCCGAGGTCACGCCACCCACAGACACCGCCTACGGGGTCATGACACTCAACATCGCACCCTGTGACCACGGCACGGTGCACGTGTCACCCGTCTACACGTAGGCCGGGCGCGCTGGGACGTGGGTGGGCGGCGGGGCGCCTCGGGGGACGTGTCAGGAGGCGGCCGGCCGGACCAGGACCCGACCACGCACGCGGGCCGCCAGGACGTCGGCGAGCACCGCCGGGAGGGCGTCCAGCCCGACCTCGTCGGCCACCATGGCATCGACCGCCGGCCCGGGGAGGACGTCGGCCATCGAGGCCCAGACCAGGCGGCGCTCGGCGATGGGCATGGCGACCGAGTCCACGCCCAGCAGCGAGACCCCGCGGATGATGAAGGGGTAGACGGTGAGGGGCAGGTCGGTGCCCGCCGTGAGGCCGCTCGCCGCCACCGCACCGCCGTAGCGGAGCGTCCGGACGACGCCGGCCAGGGTCTCCCCGCCGACGCAGTCGACCGCTCCCGCCCACCGCTCGGGGCCGAGCACCCTGCCACTCGTTGTGGCCGCTGCCGCCCGATCGACGACCTGTGCCGCGCCCAGCCCCTGGAGGTAGGCGTGCTCGTCGGCCTTGCCGGTGCTGGCGACCACCTCGTAGCCCTGCCCGGCCAACGCCGCCACCGCCATGCTGCCGACACCGCCGGACGCGCCGGTCACGAGCACCGGGCCGTCGCCCGGCGCCACCCCCGCCTGCCGGAGCTTCACGACCGAGAGCACGGCGGTGAACCCGGCCGTCCCGATGGCCGCGGCACGACGGGTCGTCATCCCCTCGGGCAGGGGCACGACCCAGTCGGCGGGCACGCGTGCGCGCTCGGCGAAGCCGCCGTGGTGGTTCACCCCGAGGTCGTAGCCGTGGACGAGCACGGCGGTGCCCGCCGGGAGGGCGGGATCGTCGCTGGCGGCGACCACGCCGGCGAGGTCCACGCCGGGAACGAGCGGCGAGCGCCGGGCCACGCGGTTGCCGGGCACCGTGACCATGGCGTCCTTGTAGTTGACGGCCGACCACTCGACGTCCACGGTGACGTCCCCGGGCGGGAGGTCCTCGTCGGGCATCGCTTCGACGGTCGTGCGGACGTCGTCGTCCGCGCGGGTGACAACCAGTGCACGCCAAGACATGCGGCCACTGTAGGGCTCTGCGGGGGTGCCAGGCGGTAGCGTTGGTGCCCGTGCACGGCGTGGTCACGACCGCATGGCGGCGCGCGGCGTTCCTGGTCCGGACGCCCATGACCCGCTGGGGCCCCGAGGGGGGCGACACCGTGCTCTACGGGTTGGCCGCCCTCTTCGCGCTGGCGACCGCCCTGTTCGCCGGTTTGGCCGGGTACCGGGTGTGGGGATGGATCGCACTCGGTCCGTACGCCGCCGCCGCCGTCGTGTCGGCGCTGGTCGCCAGGTACCGGACCAGACGCCGGGCAGAAGGGGACCGGCGCACCCACTGGGGACCGGCCCGGGTGTGGCTGCTCCTGGTCGTCCTGCTCGGCGCCACGTTGGTGCCCCTCACGGTGGAGGTGGAGCTGGGGCACGACACGGCGACGACCTCCTACGTCCAGCCGGAGGTCACGGTGATCGCCCAGGCCGGGCGGCGCCTGGCCGACTTGCAGGACGTCTACCACGCCACCGTCAAGAACCACCACGTGCAGTCGGGGGTCCCGGGCGAGCCGGCCTACGAGGCGTTCTTCCCGTACCTGCCGCTCATGGCCGTCTTCGGGCTACCGGGCAACACCCGCGGACCGGTACGGGTCACCGACACGCGGGTCCTCTTCAGCATCGTCACCCTCATCGTGGTGGGCGCGGCGCTGCTGCTCCTGCGCGCCCCGCGCGACCACAAGGTCCGGGCGCTGCAGTTCCTCACCGTCCTGCCGACCGCCGCCCTGCCTCTCGCCACGGGAGGCGACGACATGCCGGTGGTCGCCTTCCTGCTGCTCGCCATGGTCCTGGCCCAGCGGCGGCGCCCGGGGTGGAGCGGGCTGGTGCTCGGCGTCGTGTCGGCGATGAAGTTCACCGCCTGGCCGCTGGCGGCGCTGGCCCTGTTCTGCGCCCGCGACGCTGCGGGGCGACGGGCCCCGGGCCGCATGCTGCTCGGGATGGTGGTGGTGGTCGGACCCGTGCTCGCGCCGTTCGCCCTGTCGAATGCGCTCGCCTTCGTGGACAACGTGATCCTCTTCCCGCTCGGCCTCTCCGGCGTGACCTCGCCCGCCGCCAGCAACCTGCCCGGGCACGTGCTCGTCACGGAGCTTCCATGGCTGCACACGGTCCTGCCGTTCGGCGTGGCGCTCGCCGGCGGGGTCCTGCTCGTGGCCCACCTGGTTCGGCGGACCCCGTCCACGGCGGCGCAGGTGTCGACGCTCGCCGGTTGGGTCATGCTGGTGGCGATCACCTTTGCCAGTGCGACCCGGGTCGGCTACCTGCTCTATCCGGCGGACTTCTTCGTCTGGGGCTGGATGTTCGCCGCCGCCGATCGTGCCGCCGATGCCACCCTGTCGCCTGTCGACGCCCTGTCGCCTGTCGACGCCCTGCCGGCGACGGCCACCGCCGCCCCCGACCGCTCGAGCGTGCCGCCCCCGCCGACGTCGGGCCCGGGGCTCCACGGCGCGGACCCGGCGCTCAACCTGTATCCGGCTCCTCGAAGAGGTCGAGGCTGAAGCGGGTCCGGTCCCCGGCGGACGCACTCGTGAACGTCGTCGGGGACACCACCACGCCGATCTCCCAGTACCACCCGTCGGTGCTGGCGCGCTGGGCGAGCACCTCGGTCGCGTCCTTCTTCCCCGCGGCTGCGCCCACGCTCGAGATCGACCATCCCCGGGCCTCGAGCTCGGCGCGGTAGAAGGAGACGACGGCCGCCTGCGAGGTGTCCAGGTGGAAGGCCATCTTGGCGCTGTACTGTGTCGATCCGTCCCACGGCTTGCTCGAGACGGCGGTCGAGCCTGCAGGCAGGACGATCGCGTGCAGCACGTCGGCGGGCGGTGTGCCGGGCCGCTCGATCGGCCGCAGCGCCGCGGTGGCCGCCTCCGCTCGCAGGGTCGCGCCCTGTACGTGCGCCGTTGCGGGGGCCGCCGGCTTGGAGGGGGACGACGAGCCGGTCAGTGCCGCTCCGATGCCGAAGAGGAGGACGAGGACGGCGGCGATGCCGACGACGACGAGCGCCGGCCGGGCGCTCGGCACCGCCCGGCGCGGCCCCGCAGGCGCCGCAGGCGCCGCCGGAGGACCGTCCGTGACGAGGCCCGGGTTCGGGTGCTCCATGACAGGCGAAGCCTACGGCTGCAGGTTCGGCCTGCGGCCCGCGGCCCCCACCGCCGCCCCGGCGCCCGACCCCGCCGCCCCGTCCGCCGCCGCGGCCCCCGACCCCGCCGCCCCGTCCGACCCCGCCGCCCCCGTCGCTCCCTCCGGCTGCGCCGCCGCACGCTCGGACCACCCGAAGTGGTCGATCGGGCCGTGCCCCTGGCCGAGCTGCCAGCCTGCCGCGCCGCGCAGGGCGCGGTGCACGTAGTCCTTGGCCCGCTCGACAGCCCGCTGCGGCGACGACCCCAGGGCGAGCTGCGCCGCGATGGCGGCGGAGAGTGAGCAGCCGGTGCCGTGGTCGTTGCGGGTCTCGACCCGCGGCGAGTCGAGCACGACCACCCCGCCCGGGCCGGCGACCACGTCGGCCGAGACGTCCCCGGGCAGGTGGCCGCCCTTCACCACCACCATCCCCGTTCCGAGCTGGCGAAGCGCCTCGGCCACCTCCGCCAGGGTCTCCACGTCCGCGAGGTCCTCGACGTCGCAGCCGGCCAGGAGCGCCGCCTCCCGCAGGTTGGGGGTCGCCACCTCGGCGTAGGGCAGGAGCAGCTCCCGGTACGCCTCGACGCCGCCGGGCTCCATGAGCTCGTGGCCGCTCGTCGAGACCAGCACCGGGTCGACCACCAGGCAGGGGAGCAGCTGGCGGGCCGCCAGGTCCCCGACGGCCCGCACGATTGCCGGGGTCGCCAGCATCCCGGTCTTCACGGCCGCCGGCGGGAGGTCGGCCAGTACGGCGTGCACCTGGGCCAGCACCGCGTCGGGTTCGAGGGTCACGACCTGCAGGACCGCCGCCGTGTGCTGCGCCGTGACGGCGGTCACGGCGCACGTGCCGTACACGCCGTGGGCGGCGAAGGTCTTGAGGTCCGCCTGGATGCCCGCGCCGCCGCCGGAGTCCGAGCCGGCGATGGTGAGGGCCACCGTGGGAGTCATGGGGCACACCACGCTAGGCCGGCTGCCGGCGGTGCTCCAATCGGGCCGGAGGTACGATCGACGAGGTGGGGACCACCACGGCGCATGCGGCGCCTGCACCGCTCGGGCCGCCCCCGCTCGAGATCGCGGGCGAGGTGATCGGCTCGCGGGTCCTGCTGGGGAGCGGCGGGATGACCAGCCTGGCCGCGCTCGAGTCCGCCCTGGTCGCCTCGGGCAGCACGATGGCGACCGTCGCCGTGCGCAGGGTCGACGCCTCCGCCCGCGGCGGCCTGGTGGAGCTGCTGGTCCGCCGCAAGGTCCGGGTCCTGCCCAACACCGCGGGCTGCTTCACCGCCGCCGACGCCGTGCTCACGGCCAAGCTGGCCCGCGAGGCGTTCGGGACCGACTGGGTGAAGCTCGAGGTCATCGGCGACGACCGGACGCTGCTGCCCGACGCGGCGGAGCTCCTGGTGGCGGCGGAGCAGCTGGTGGACGACGGGTTCGTGGTGCTGGCGTACACGACCGACGATCCGGTCCTCGGCCGACGGCTGGAGCAGGCGGGCTGTGCCGCCGTGATGCCGGCCGGCGCGCCGATCGGCTCGGGGCTCGGGATCCGCAACCCCCACAACCTGACGCTGCTGCGGGAGGCGGTGACCGTCCCCCTCGTGCTCGACGCCGGCATCGGCACGGCGTCGGACGCGGCGCAGGCCATGGAGCTCGGGTGCGACGCGGTGCTCGTGGCCTCGGCGGTCAACCGGGCGGAGGACCCGGCCGCCATGGCGGCGGCCATGGCGCAGGCGGTGACGGCCGGGTGGCTCGCCCGCCACGCCGGACGGATCACGCCGAGGTACCACGCCATCGCCTCGAGCCCGTGGGAAGGCATCGTCGGGAGCTGACCCGCCGGGCGCCCGCCAGCCCCCGCCGGGCGCCACCCGCCTTGACTACCCCCGCGTAACTACCCCCGTGTGACTTTCGTCGGCTACGATCGGAACGGGTCGGACAACCGCAGGGAGGGCTGTATGGGCGAGAGCGACACCACCCAGGGGTTCCGTGGGCCGCAGGTCTGCACGCTGGTCGGCATCACCTACCGCCAGCTGGACTACTGGGCGCGGACGGGGCTCCTCCGCCCCTCCGTCGCCGACGCGCGGGGGAGCGGCACCAAGCGCCTCTACTCCTACCGGGACCTCCTGGAGCTGAAGGTCATCAAGCAGCTCCTGGACGCGGGCATCTCCCTCCAGTCGGCCCGGCGGGCGGTCGACTGCCTGCGCGAGGACCTCGGTGCCGACCTCACGTCGGCCAACCTGGTCCTGACCGGCAGCCGTTCGGTGCTGGCCAAGTCCAACGGCGAGGTGGTCGACCTGCTGGCGGGCGGCCAGGGGGTCTTCAACATCGTGCCGTTGTCGGGCGTCGTCGACGAGCTGGACGCGGCCATCGTGCGGCTGGACCCGCCCCGGCGACCGGCCGACGGGACGGTGAGCGAGACGAGGGCGGCCCAGGCGTGAGCCGACCGGAGTGAGGGCGATCGCGGGCCGGCGCAGCCGGCACCCCTCCGAGACGCCTGCGGCGCGGTGCCGCTTCGCCCACCCCTCCGAGCGCACGTTCGCGGCGTTGCTCGACATGCACGGTGTCCGCTGGGAGTACGAGCCGGTCGAGTTCACGCTGCGCTGGGACGACGCCGGGTCGCCGGCCGGCGGCTTTCGGCCGGACTTCTGGCTCCCGGACCTGCAGTGCTTCGTGGAGCTCACGACGGCCGACCAGCGGCTCGTGACCCGCAAGAACGCCAAGGTGCGCCAGATGCGCGCCCTCTACCCCGAGGTCGAGGTCGTGATCGTCTACCAGCGCGACTTCCGCCAGTTGCTGGTCCACCACGGGCTCGACCCGTCGACGGTGGGCGCGGCATAGGCTGCTCCGCGTGAACGAGGCGGTACCCGAGGCGGCCGGAGCGGCCGCCGGAACAGCGCCGCCGCGCCCCTCCCTCCGCCGGACCCCGCTGCACGACGCCCATGTGGCGCTGGGGGCCAAGCTGGTCGAGTTCGGCGGCTGGGAGATGCCCGTGGCCTACCCGGCGGGCACCGTCGCCGAGCACCGCGCCTGCCGGACGGCGGCCGTGGCCTTCGACGTGAGCCACCTCGGCACCGTCCGGGTGGGCGGCGCCCACGCCTTCGACCTCCTCCAGCGGACGCTGACCAACGACCTCGGCCGCGTCGCCCCGGGGCGGGCGCAGTACACCCACCTCCTGGACGAGGACGGCTCGGTGACCGACGACATCATCGTGTGGTGGGTGGACGAGGCCCGGTTCGACGTGATGCCGAACGCCTCCAACACCGATCGGGTGCGTGCCGCCGTGGGAGGGGAGGACACGACCGCCACCCGCGCCGTGGTGGCCGTCCAGGGCCCGTCGGCCCGGGAGCTGCTGGCCGGGGTGTCGCCGCGGGCGGCGGCGGTCGGGCGGTTCCGCGTTGCGCCCTTCGAATGGGAGGGGGTGCCCTGCCTTGCCGCCGGCACCGGCTACACCGGCGAGGACGGCGTCGAGTGCGCCGTCCCGGCCGAGGCCGCCCAGGGGTTCTGGGAGGCCGTGCTGGCGGCCGGCGTCGCCCCGGCCGGGCTCGGCGCCCGCGACACGCTGCGCCTCGAGGCGGGGCTGCCGCTGCACGGCCACGAGCTGGGCCCGGGGATCACGCCGCTCCAGGCCGGGCTGGGATGGGTCGTCGGCTGGGACAAGGGCCCGTTCCGGGGGAGGGACGCCCTGGAGCGCGAGCGGGCGGCCGGCCCTCGCCGGCACCTGCGGGGCCTCGTGGCCGACGGGCGGCAGCCGGCGCGCGAGGGTGCGACGGTGACCGCCGGCGGCAGCGAGATCGGCGCCGTCACCAGCGGCAACTTCTCCCCGATGCTCGAGCGCGGGATCGCCCTGGCGCTGATAGACGCCGGTGCCCCCGTGACCGTGGGCGACCGCGTCGCGGCGGTGGTCCGGGGGCGTGAGCTGGCGGTCACCGTGTCGCGCACCAGGTTCTGGCCACCCGAGCAGGAGGAGCGCTGATGGCGGACTACCTGCCGCACACCGAGACCGAGGTGGGCGCGATGCTCGCCTTCCTGGGGCTGGGCAGCGCCGAGGAGCTCTTTGCCGCCGTGCCGGCCGCCCTGCGCCTGGCCGGGGGGCTGGCGATGGCGCCGGGCGAGCCGGAGCCCGACGTGCTGGCCCACATGGAGTCCCTCGCCGACGCCAACCGGGCTCATCGGCTGGTGTGCTTTGCCGGGGCGGGTGCCTACGACCACGAGGTGCCGCCGGTCGTGCGGGCCCTGGCGGGACGATCGGAGTTCGTGACGGCGTACACGCCGTACCAGCCCGAGGTCGCCCAGGGCGTCCTCCAGGCCGTCTTCGAGTTCCAGACGATGGCAGCCAGGCTGGCGGGACTGCCGGTGGCCAACGCCTCCCTCTACGACGGCGCCAGCGCGCTGGTGGAGGCGGTGAACCTCGGGACCACCGCCGCCGGTCGCCAGACCGTGTGGGTGTCGGCCGGCGTGCACCCGCATTGGCGACACTGCCTGGCCACCTTCTCCAGAGGGTCGGGCCACCAGGTGGTGGAGGTGCCGCTCGAGGGCGGCGTGACCCGCTGGCCGGACGAGCCGGGCGAGCCCGTCGGCCCGGGGGCCGAGCCGCCAGGGGTGCTCGTCGTCGGCTACCCCAACTACCTGGGATGCCTGGAGGACCTCGACGCCGCCCGTCGGCTGGCCGACGCCCACGGGGCGCTCATGGTCGTTGCCGCCGACCCGGTGGCGGCGGGGATCCTGCGCTCCCCGGGTGATGCCGGCGCCGACGTGGTGGTGGGGGAGGGCCAGCCCTTCGGCACCGCCCTCGGGTTCGGCGGCCCCTACCTCGGCCTCTTCTGCTGCACCCTGGCGCAGGTCCGACGGCTCCCCGGCCGCCTCGTGGGCGAGACGGTGGACGTGCAGGGACGGCGGGCCTACGTCACCACGCTCCGGGCCAGGGAGCAGGACATCCGGCGGGAGCGGGCCACGTCCAACGTGTGCACCAACCAGACGCTCATGGCGGTGACCGCCGCCGTCCAGCTCGGCTGGCTGGGCACGGCCGGGCTGGCCGAGGTGGCGCTCCGCTGCGCCCGGGGCACCCGCTACCTGCGGGAGGCGGTCGTGGCCGTGGACGGCGTGGAGCTCCTCACCGGTGACGCGCCGGTGGTGCGCGAGCTCGCCCTGCGCACCCCGGTGCCGGCGGCGACGGTGGTGGAGCGGATGGCCACAGAGGGCTACCTGGCGGGGGTGGCGCTCGACGCCCTGACCGGTGCCGACGGCGACGGATCCGTCACCGCCGACGACGCGGCCCACGGCCTCCTCGTGGCCGTGACGGAACGACGCACCCGCGCCGAGCTGGACGGCTACGTGGCCGCCCTGGACAAGGCGGTGCGGTCGTGAGCGCGGCCGGGGGCCGGGCCCTGAGCGCCCCCCTCATGGGGCGCGACGGCGAGCCGACCCTCTTCGAGCTGTCGGAGCCAGGGCGCTCGAGCTGGCAGCTGCGCACGACCGGCGTGCCCGACTGGAGCGAGGACGAGCTGATCCCCTCCGGCCACCGGCGAACCGGGCCGGTGCCCCTGGCGGAGGTGTCCGAGCGCGATCTCGTGGCGCACTTCACCCGCCTGTCCCACCGCCAGTTCTCGGTGGACCTCGGCGCCTACCCGCTCGGCTCGTGCACCATGAAGTACAACCCGAAGGTGTGTGACACCGTGGCCGCCCTGCCCGGGCTGGCCGGTGTCCACCCCGCCGCCCCGGCCTCGACCGTGCAGGGATGGCTGGCGCTCGTGGTGGAGCTGGAAGAGGCCCTGTGCGCGGTGACCGGCATGGCGGCGGCCACCTTCCAGCCGGCCGCCGGCGCGGCGGGCGAGCTGACCGGCCTCCTTCTCATGCGCGCCTACCACGAGTCGCGCCGCGAGACCCGGCGCCGGGTCCTCATCCCGGACTCCGCCCACGGCACGAACCCGGCGTCGGTGACCCTGGGGGGCTTCCAGGTCACCACCGTCCCGTCCGACGCCCGCGGGTGCGTGGACATGGAGGCGCTGCGGGCGGCGCTCGACACCGACGTGGCCGGCATCATGCTCACCAACCCCAACACCCTGGGGCTGTTCGAGGAGGACATCGCGGCCATCGCCGACGCGGTGCACGAGGTGGGCGGGCTCCTCTACTACGACGGGGCCAACCTGAACGCCATCCTCGGCGTCGTCCGCCCCGGGGACATGGGCTTCGACATCGTCCACTTGAACCTGCACAAGACGTTCGCCACGCCCCACGGCGGCGGCGGGCCCGGGGCCGGCCCGGTGGCCGTCTCCGAGCGCCTCGTCGACTTCCTGCCCGGACCGCGCCCCGTGCGCCTGGGGACGGGCGAGGGCAGCCCCGAGGGCGGGCGACCCGACGGCGCGGGGGAGGGACGCCCGGCCCACGCCGGCCCGCCGGGCGCGGCGCGCTACGGCTGGGCCACGCCGGCCCGCTCGATCGGCCGGGTGCACTCCTGGCACGGCAACGCGCTCGTCCTCGCCCGCGCCCTCACGTACATCCGGGTCCACGGGGGAGACGGGCTGCGGCGGGTGGCCGAGCGGGCGGTGCTGAACGCCAACTGGCTCCGGGTCCGCCTCGCCGGCAGCTACGACGTGCCCTTCGACCGGCCGTGTATGCACGAGGTGGTGCTGGCGGCGGCCTCGCTCAAGCGCCGGACCGGGGTGCGGGCCCTCGACGTGGCCAAGCGCCTGCTGGAGGAGGGCTTCCACGCGCCCACCGTGTACTTCCCGTTGGTGGTGGACGAGGCCCTCATGGTGGAGCCGACCGAGACCGAGAGCCTCCAGACGCTGGAGGCCCTGGCGACGGCCTTCGAGCGCATCGCCGCCGAGGCGGACGAAGAAGGGGGTCTCGAAGCCGCGCACGCCGCGCCCCGGACCACGCCGGTGGGCCGGGTGGACGAGGCGCGCGCCGCCCGCACCCTGGTCCCCACCTACGACGCGAGACCCTAGGGCCGTTCGGGGGCGCCCCCGGGGTCGCCACGGTTCTGCCAGCGCTGGAGGCACTGGACCGTCGCCGACGTGTCGAGCAGCCAGATCCCGGTGAGCAGCCCGAGGATGCCGAGGACGACCCCCACCAGGTACGTCCCGGTGCGGATGTGCTCGTGGAACAGGACGATCCCGAAGGCCACGGCTGCCGACGGGTCGACGGCGTCGACCACCGGCATCGTCGCCGCCAGGGGACCGGACTGGTAGGCGCTCTGCACCAGGACGAGCCCCACGATCGCCGCCGCCGCCATGGCCCAGGTCTGCCAGCTCTCGAGGGCGGGCACGAGGCCGAGCTCGAAGCGGGCGATCGTCGCCTTGAGCAACGCCGCCTGGCTGCCGAGGACGAGGGCGGCGGCCACGGCGTAGAGCGAGGGGCGGGCGACGCTGCCCCGCTCGTGGCGGCCGGCCACCACGGCCAGGGCGGCCAGCCCGGCGGCGATGCCGAGCGCCAGGGCCCACTGGCCGACGGGGGCGGAGGGCCGCCCGGCGCCGGGGGAGGCGCTCACCAACCCGAGCGTGAGCCCTCCGCCGACGGCGAGCGTGCCCAGCCAGTCGCGACCGGTCATGCGGGATCCGGCCCAGCGCACCGAGATGGGCAGGGCGAAGAGCAGCTCGGTCACGATCAGCGGCTGGACGAGGACGAGCGGGCCGAACGAGAGCGCCAGCGCTTCGAGCCCGTAGGAGCAGGCCGCGAACCCGATGCCGAGCAGCCACATCGGCTCCGTGACGAGGTCGAGGATGAGGCGGATCGAGAGCGACTCGCCCTCGGGACGCGAGCTCGCCGCCCGCTGCTGCAGGACACCGCCGATGGCGAAGCAGGCGCCGGCGGCGAGCGCGGCAGCGATGGCGATCAGCACGGCGCCGACCTCGCCCCCGTCCGGGGCCCGTTACGGCAACACGGTCGAGCGGGGGCGCCGTCCGAGGAAGTGGACGAACTCGCCGCCCTCCCGCAGCCGCCGGCCCACTGTCTGGGGCCGCCGCACCAGCTCCGCCGACATCTCCGCCAGCTTGCCGGCGCGGAAGTAGAAGCGCTTGTAGAACAGGTCGAGGGACTCGAGGATCTCCGTGCGGGCCAGGTGGGGGTAGTCGAGCGAGGCGAGCTGGGTGCCGTCACCGCTCACCAGCGTCGCGCCGTCCTCGTCGGCCGGCAGCCAGCCGTTCTCCACCGCCTGGCGGTAGAGCTCGGTGCCGGGGTACGGGGCGGCCACCGAGACCTGGATGGTGTGGGGGTTCACCTCGCGAGCGAAGCGGATCGTCTCTTGGATGGTCTCCTTCGTCTCCCCGGGCAGGCCGAGGATGAAGGTCCCGTGGACGGTGATGCCGAGGTCGCGGCAGTCCTTGGCGAAGCGCCGCGCCCGGTCGACCTTGAGCCCCTTCTTCACGTTGTTGAGCACCTGCTGGTTCCCGGACTCGTAGCCGACCACGAGGAGCCGCAGGCCGTTGGCGGCCAGCACCTCGAGCGTCTCGCGCGGGACGTTGGCCTTGGCGTTGCAGGACCACGTGATGCCGAGGCGGCCCAGCCCACGGGCGATCTGCTCGGCCCGGGGCCGGTCGTCGGTGAAGGTGTCGTCGTCGAAGAAGAGCTCCTGCATCTCGGGGAAGAGCCGGCGGGCGAGCCCGGCCTCCTCCAGGACGTGGCCGGCGCTCCGGGTGCGGTAGCGGTGGCCGCCCACCGTCTGGGGCCACAGGCAGTAGGTGCAACGCGAGCGGCAGCCCCGGCCGGTGTAGAAGGAGATGTAGGGATGGCGGAGGTACCCGATGGCGTAGTGCCGGGGGTCCAGGTGGCGCTTGTACACGGGGACCACGAAGGGCAGCCGGTCCATGTCCTCCAGGACCGCCCGGTCGGGGTTGTGCACCACGGCACCGTCGGGCCGCCGGTAGCTGATGCCGTCGACCGCCGCCAGCGGGCGCCCCTCGGCCACCTCGGCCACGGTGAAGTCGAACTCCTCGCGCCCGACGAAGTCGATGGCCGGCGACGCCTCGAGGGACCGGGCCGGCTCGACCGCCACCTTGGCCCCGACGAGGCCGAGCAGGACCGAGGGGTGCTCAGCCTTCATCGCCTCGGCCAGCTGCACGTCGCCCTTGAAGCTGGGGGAGCTCGTGTGGAGGACCACGAGGTCGTGGTTGCGGGCCAACGGCACGACGTCGGCCATCTCCAAGCCGGCCGGCGGCGCGTCGACAAGGGTGCTGTCGGGGACGATCGCCGCCGGCTGGGCCAGCCACGTCGGGTACCAGTAGGAGCGGATCTCCCGCTTGGCCTGGTAGCGGGCGCCGGCGCCGCCGTCGAAGCCCTCGTAGGACGGGGGATTGAGGAAGAGGGTGCGCATCATCGTCTCCTGGCTCCTGCCATCGGCCGGACGGGGCGCTGATCCTCCCGGCGGGGGTGCGGCCGGTGGGCCGGCGCCGGGGCAGGTGCGGGCGCCCCCGACGGCGGCATGGTGTCCGGGGTGTGCGTCCCGCCAGCCAGAGCCACGCCGGCCTGCCCGGCGGCGTCGACGTCGAGGCCGACCCCGATCCCCGCCAAGGCGCCGGCAAAGGCCGGCTCCCACCGGGGGAGCGGAGCCGGAGGAGCGATGCCGGCATCGAGCAGCGCGGTGGTGGCGGCCACCACGTCCCCGGCCGTGGGACCGCACACCCGTGCGCCACCGAGCTCGAGCTCGTGGAGCACGTTCTCCCTGCCGTGGCCCGGCATGAGGTCGAGCAGGAGCAGGGGCCGGCCGACCACGCGTGCCTCGGCACAGGTGGTGGCCCCGGGCAGGGCCATGACGGCGTCGGCCGCCGCCATGAGCAGGGGCACCGCCTCGACGAAGCCGAAGGGGTGCACCCGCGGTTGGTGCTCGGACAGGGCGCGGAACCGGCGCTCGACGTCGTGCTGGCGGCCGGCCACGGCGAGGACGTGGACCCCGGCGCGGGCCATGGCCTCCACGCTGTCCACGAGCGGCCCGAAGCCCCAGCCGCTGTCGATGACGAGCACGCAACCGGCGTCGGGCCCGAGGCCGAGCGCCTCGCGTGCCTTGACGCGGGACGGGGCGTCGTAGAAGGCGGGGCGGACGGGCGGCGGCACGACGGCGACCCGAGCCCTCGGGAGGTACCGGAGCACGGAGGCGGCGGCGGCCGGCGACGTGGCGAGGAAGAGGTCGGTCCCCTCGTTGACCCAGAGCCGGTGCAAGGTGACGTCGGTGCACAGGACGACCGTGCGGCGCGCCGGCGCCTCCGCCTTCAGGGCGGCCGCGGCCGAGGCGCCGGTGGCGAACACGCTCAGGACCAGGTCGGCCGGCGCGGCGTCGAGCTCGGCACGCAGCGCCGGGACCAGCCGGGCGCGGGCGCCGGAGTCCATCGCCTTGGCCAGCGCACTGCCGGTCCGCAGGTGCGCGAAGTGGAGCCCGTCGTAGACGCCGGGCATCGCACCGACCATCCGGGTGAAGAGGCGCTGGCCGGCAGCGCTCGAGCGGCGGCCGAGCTGCTGCATGCAGTCCAGGCTCCGGACGTCCCATCCCGCCTGCACGAGGAGCGAGCTGCAGCTGCGGACGAGCATCTCGTGGCCGAGGCCGATCGAGCCGGAGAGCACGACGGCGCGCGGGCGCGTCACGGGCTCCTTCTTCGGCGGGACGGACGGTTGCTCGACGCTGATGGTCTGGCAATACCCCTCGAGACGGCGACTATGCCGGGGCGGCAGGTTTCGTGCCCCACCAGCGCGGGGTGCCCCGGACCGCCGTCCCGGGCTCCCGTAGACTTCGACCGATGAACGAGGACGGGGGAGCGTCCCCGACTGCGCCGGATGCCGCCGGGGCCTCGGGAGGGGCGGCCCGGTCGAGCCAGGACGCCGAGGTCCCCGGGCACGTCGCCATCATCATGGACGGGAACGGCCGCTGGGCCGAGGGCCGTGGCCTGCCGCGCACCGAGGGCCACCGCCAAGGGGAGGAGCGGCTGGCGGACATCGTGCGCACCGCCGACGACCTCGGCATCCGGTGGCTCACCGTGTACGGCTTCTCGACGGAGAACTGGACGCGGCCCAAGCTGGAAGTGGACTTCATCCTGAGCCTCCACAAGAACATCTTCCGGCGCCTCGACGAGATGCACCACAACAACGTGCGCATCCGCTGCGTCGGCCGGGCGGTGTCCGGAACGTCGCGCCTGCCCCGCCGCATCTTGCGCGAGATCGCCCAATCCGTCCGCACGACCGAGGGCAACACCGGGCTCAACTTCACCCTGGCGTTCGACTACGGGGCGCGGGAGGAGCTCGTCTACGCCGCCCGGCAGCTGCTGCGCGCGCATGCCGAGCGCGGGGTGCCGGTGACCGAGGCGTCGTTCGCCGACTGCCTGTACGACCCGGCCGTCCCACCGGTGGACCTGCTGGTGCGCACCTCGGGCGAGCAACGCTACTCCAACTTCCTCCTGTGGCAGGCGGTGGGGGCGCCGTTCTACGTGACGCCGACCTACTGGCCGGACTTCGACCTGCGCGAGCTCGAGGCGGCGATCGAGTGGTGGCGTGCAGACCGGAGCGGCCTCGCACGGGCCGCGCGCAACGTACAGCCGGCCAGCGACGGCTCGCCCGCCGGCTGACGCAAGGGGCGTCGGGAACCCGCCCACCATCAGCAGCTTAGGCCGGTTGCTGCGCTAGCGTTGCAGCGTCCGATACGGGCCGCAGAGGGTGCGCCACACGGCGGTGTGGCCCAGCCGTAAGGCCCCGGAGCCGGAGCCTGGGGGTTGGTCCGACGTGACCGGACGACTAGACGCTGACGAGAGCCTGCGAGCCGCCGGCCCGGCACCGGACGTGGGGCACGCGTTGCGAGCTCGCGTCGACGAGGTCGTCCGCCGGATCATCGCCGGGTGGCGCCGCAGCGAGGGGCACGAGCGGCAGTACCTGGCGGACGTCGAGCGCGGCATCGAGAGCTCCACCCGGGCCGGGACGCTCGCCGTGGCCGACTTCCTCGAGACCGGCGCGGTCGTCACCGCCAGCCGGTCCGAGGAGTGGGACTGGAGCGGCGGCGCGCCGCTGGCCGGCGGGGTGACGCTCTCCCAGGTGGTGAAGGCCTACCTGCAGTGGCGCGACGTGGTCCGCCAGGCGATCGAGGAGCTGACCGAGGAGCTCGTGGTCCCTCCCGCCGTGCGGGCCCAGTGCGAAGCGGTCGTCCAGATCGGCTTCGACACCGCGATCGTGCGCATGGCGCGTCGGTTCGAGGTCACCCGGCACGCGCTGGAGGAGCAGCTGGCGGAGAACCAGGCCCAGCTCGAGCACCAGGCGCTCCACGACCCGCTGACGGGACTGGCCAACCGGGTGCTGCTGCTCGACCGCCTGGAGCATGCGGTGCAGGCGACGGCCCGGCGCGCCACCCGCCCGGCGGTCCTGTTCTTGGACCTCGACTACTTCAAGTCGGTGAACGACGCCTCGGGGCATTCGGCGGGCGACCAGCTGCTCGTGGAGGTGGCAGCGCGACTGCAGCAGGTGGTGCGGCCCAACGACACGATCGCCCGGCTCGGAGGCGACGAGTTCGTCGTGCTCTGCGAGGACCTGGTGGAACCGCTGGAGGAGGGCCGCTCGGTGGCCGAGCGGATCGCCGAGTGCCTGGCGCCGCCGTTCTCGATCGCCGACCGGGAGGTCTTTGTGGCCGCCAGCATCGGCATCGCGCCCTCGGGGGAGGAGGAGAGCGCCGAAGGGCTGGTGGCCCGGGCGGACCAGGCCATGTACCGGGCGAAGAAGCTCGGCCGCGGTCGCATCGAGATCTACGACCCGGCCATCGACCGCGAGGTGACGCGCAGCGCCGAGATGTCCTCCGCCCTGCACCACGCCCTGACCGGCCAGGAGCTCCACGTCGCCTACCAACCCGTGCTGGACCTCTCGCGGAAGCAGCCGGTGGTCCGCGAGGCGTTGTTGCGGTGGACGCATCCCACGTTCGGCAACGTCCCCCCGTCGGAGTTCATCCCCCTGGCGGAGGAGACCGGGCTCATCAACGCCATCGGCAGCTGGGTGCTGCACCAGGCGTGCATGGATTGCGCGCAGTGGCAGCAGGCGGGGGAGCGCGACGTTGGCGTGGCGGTCAACGTCTCGGGCCGCCAGCTCCAAGCCCCCGCCTTCGAGGAGGAGGTGGCCGGCGCGCTGGAGAAGAGCGGCATCGAGCCCAGAGCCCTCACGTTGGAGGTCACGGAGTCCCTGCTCATCGCCGGGCGTGCGGAGGCGAGGATCGTCCTCGAGCGGATCCGGGCGACCGGGGTGCAGATCGCCATCGACGACTTCGGGACCGGGTACTCGTCGCTCTCGTGGCTGGCGCGGCTCCCCCTCGACGTGCTGAAGGTGGACCGGAGCTTCATCGCATCGCTGGGGTTGGTGGACCGGGAGTCGGCCATCGTCGAGGCCATGATCCACCTCGCCCACACCCTCGGGCTCACGGTGGTTGCCGAAGGTGTCGAGACCGACTCCCAGCTGGCGCGGCTGGTCAACCTGGGCTGCGATGGGGCTCAGGGGTTCCTGCTCGGCTATCCGGAGCCGCTTCCCGGTCTCCGCAAGGAGCGCGGTCCCTCGTGACGTCGGGTCAGGTCCCCTTCCAGCGGGGCGAGTCCGCCGTCGCCGTGCCCGTGCCGGCCGCCGAGCCGGTGGTGTCGGCCTGGAGAGCCCGTCTCGACAGCTCGGCCGCGTTCGGGATCCCGGCGCACGTCACCGTCGTCTATCCGTTCCTGCCCGCCGTGCGGCTGAGCGACGCGGTGCTCGCGGACCTGCGCGTCGAGTGTGCCGCGACCGCGCCCATGGATGTCGCCTTCAACCGGACGGCTCGGTTCACCGGTGTCCTCTACCTGGTGCCGGAGCCGACAGCGGGTCTTCGTGCCCTGACCGCCCGCTTCGCGCGGCGGTGGCCCGACGCTCCGCCCTATGGCGGCAGGTACGACGACGTCGTTCCACACCTCACCGTCGCCGAGGGGCCGGATTCGGTGCTCGACGCGGTCGAGCGCGAGGTCGGTCCCCGGCTGCCGGTGACGGCCACGCTGGAGATGGCCGAGCTCTACGTGTTCGACGGGCGGCGGTTCCGGGTCCGGGAGCGGTTGCCGTTCGGGGCGCCGGGAGGGGAGTGAAGGGGTCGCCTATCCCGGGGGGAGCCCGAGCACCTGGCTGAGCCGGTCGGCGGCCCGGTCGAGCTGGCCGTCTTGGCGCAGGACGGCGCCGAGTGCCCACGAGCCGGCGTGCCGGAAGCGGGTGGCCGCGGATCGGATCGACGAGATCAGGGCCATGAGGCGCGCCTCGAGCCGCGCCCGGATGCGCCCGTCGGCTGTCGGGAGACGGAGCGATGCCAACGAGTGCCGCGTCCGCCGGGCGGTCGCCAGGGCGCCCTCGGCTGTTGTGAGCGCCTGCAGGCGTGCACCGCGCTGCACCAGCGCTGTCTGGTGTGTGAGGACGGCGTCGAGCCTCGCCTGGCCGACCGCCGCCAGGAACCGCTCCACCGCGATGTCGAGTGGTGCGTCGCGCCGAGGAAGCGGGCGCCCAGACCCCTCGGCGCGACGAGGGCGAACCCGTCGTGGCGGACCCGGGTGGGCACGAGGATGGTGCCGTTGGGCGACTTCATGACGGCGGCGTCGCTCCAGAACGCCTTGTACCTGACCTGGGGCGAGGGCGCGAGATTGCCGACCGCGTCCCAGGTGCCGAGCTGGATGGACGCCCCAGCCGGGGAGGAGGCGCCGAGCCACGTGGCGGCGTCCTCGTACGCCGACGTGGCCTTCGTGACCCCGGGAACCACCCACTGCGCACCGATCTGGTCGACGGGACCGGTGGCGAAGTAGCCGGCGAACTTGGTCGGGAGGTTGCAGTGGTCGGCTGTGACGACCACTTGCGCCGGCCGGGCCCTGGGCCGGGGGGTCGGCCGGCTCGCTCCGAGCCAGCCCGCCCCGACGACGAGCGCCGCCCCGACCGTGAGGACCGCCCACGGGCCGACCCGGCGCCCGGCGGGCCTACCGGTCGATGCCGCCGTAGCGGATGCGCGGATCCACGATCACGTACAGCACGTCGGCCAGGAGCGAGCCGATCACGACGGCGACGGTGGCCACCAACGTGGTCCCGAGGACGACCGGGAGTGCATCGTCACCGGCGGCCTGCACGGCGAGGAGCCCCATCCCGGGGTAGTTGAAGACGGTCTCGACGATCACCGCCCCGCTCACGATGCCGGGGAGCGAGAGCCCGAGGAGCGTGATGATGGGGATCAGGGCGTTGCGGAGGGCGTGCCCGTAGAGCACGCGCCGGTGGCTGGCCCCCTTGGCGTGGGCGGTGCGGATGTAGTCCTCCGCCAGTGCGTCCATGACCGAGGAGCGCATGTACCGGCTGAAGGCGGCGATCGAGGTCGCCGACAGGGTCAGCACCGGCATGATGAACGCCCGGGGGTCGGTGAACACGTCCCAGGCCGGGCTCCCGGCCGGCGGGGCGACGGGGAGCCAGTGCAAGGTGAACGAGAACCAGATGATGAGGAGCGTCCCGAGAAAGAATGTCGGCATGGCGTAGAGGAAGAAGGCGATGCCGGTGAGGAGGTGGTCGCTCGGCTTGTAGCGGTGCACCACCTGGAACACGCCGAGCGGCAGCGCCACCACGAGCGTGAGCACGAGCGAGGACGCGACGAGCAGGACCGTCTTGAAGAGGCGCTGCTTGATGAGTGTCCATACCGGTTCGGTGTACGTGTAGGCGTAGCCGAGGTGGAGCTGGAACAGTCCCAGGAGGTAGTGCCAGAACTGGACCCAGAACGGCTGTGTCAGCCCGTTCACGTGGTTGAACTCCCGAATGAGCCGCGGGGTGGCTCGCGGTCCGAGGACGGCTCTCGCCTCGCCGCCGGGGACCACCTGGTAGAGGATGAAGACGATCAGCACGACCCCGAGGACCACCACGACCGCCTGGGCGAGCCGCCGCAGCAGGTACGCCGTCACGGTGCGAGCCTCGCACCGGTCGTGGCAGCCGAACGCCTGGGGCGACGGTGTGGCCGCACGACCGGGTCCCGGGATCGCACCCTCGCACCTTCCGGGGGCGCGCCGCCCAGGCGCCACACCCAGGCGCCGCCGCGGGCGACCGGCGGCCGCCCGAGGACCGCGGTGAAGTCCTCCACGGCCAGGGCCGGGTCCCTCCCTCGGTCGGTGACGACGACCGTGCGCACCCGCCAGCGGCGCAGCGCCGCCAGGAGGGACCGCCGGACGGCGGGGCTCAGGCGGGGGAGCGGGCCGGCCGCCGCGTTCGACAGGGCGGCGAGGAAGGCGTCGGGCTCTCGACCCGGGTCGGCGGCGAGCGGCCGTCCGCCGGGGGCCGGGGCCTTCACGTACCCGCCGGCGAGCCGGAAGCGCATGCCGCCCACCGCCTGCCAGACCATCGGCCCCGAGCCGCCGTCGGCCGGGAACGGGAAGGGATAGGTGAGCACGGTCGTCCCGTCGAGGCGCGGCGTGTCGACCCGGAACCAGGTCGGGACGTCGATCGATCGAACGGTCATGGGGACCTGGAACGTCCACCAGGTCGCGAGGCAGACCACCAGTGCCGCTGCCATCAACGCCGTCCCGGCCCGGAACGGGTTCAGGTGGCGCGCCCTCGTGATCGCCCGTCGTGCCCGGTCGATCCCGATCCCGATCACCAGGGCGACGCCGAGGTCGACCACCAGGCTGAAGCGCTGGGGGATGACGTCGGCGAGGAGCGGCCAGCCGGCGACCAGCCGCCAGGGCATCCACGAAGCCAGGACGTGGCCGGGGGAGGCGAACAAGACGATCCCGAACGAGCAGGTGAGCGCCACCAGCCCGGCAGCCGCCATCACCTGCACCGATCGGCGGCGCCACGTGACGGCGACCGAGGCGGCGAGCACCGCCAGCGTGACGGGCCCGAGGTAGCCCGAGGGTGGGCCCCGCCGCCCTTCGTAGCCGCCGAGGCCTTGCAGTGTGGTCGCCCCGGCCCGGTAGCGGCCGGGGTCCCACACGCCGTCGAGGGAGTTGCCCTGGATCCCGGCGGCGTGCCACAGGGGCCCGGTGAGGTGCTGGGCGCCGGCGAGGAAGAACCACACCGGGAGGGCCAGGAGCGCCGCTCCGACGAGGGCGCCGGCCCCGAGCGCCCGGCCGAGCTCGGCCGGCGGGGGCCGATCGGGCCCGGCGACGAGCCAGGCGACGGCGGCAGCCGGGGTCCCGGCGACCACCAGGACGGCCAGGACCTCTCCCGAGAGGAGGAACTGGAGGGCCAGCAGGATGCCGATGGCGACGCCCCAGCGGGTCCGCGCCCGCGCCGGGCCGACGAGCAGCTCCCTCGCCGCCAGGACCAGGAGGGGCGGCACGACGAGCAGCGCGATCGAGATGTGGCCCAGGGCCAGGTTCTCCACGACAAAGGGGGAGTAGCCGTACAGGAGGCCGGCCACGGCGGCCGCCGGCCACCAGCGGACCAGCCGCCGGCAGGCGACCCAGCAGGCCCAGGCGCTGAGCGCCGGGCAGAGCGTGAGCGCCACGTTGGTCGAGGCCACCGGCCCCGCCACCCAGGTGAGCGGCGCCAGCACCAGCCCGACGGGGACGGCGCTGGCGTTGTCGAGGAGGTTGACGCCGTACGGCGCCTGCAGCGCCCCGGAGAAGAACGGGTCGAGGCCGTGGCGCAGGGCGTAGGCCGGCCAGGCCGTGAACCACACGGTCTGGCCGGCGTCGCCGCAGGCACAGGTCAGCGCCGACGCGAGGTGGCCGTCCCAGACGTGCCACCACAGGACCACGGCAGGGAGGCCGAACAACACGACGGCACCGAGGTGGCGTGCGAGCCGCCGGGCCCAGTCGGCGAGGTCGAGATCGGCGGCCCAGGCCCGGGTGACCGCGCCGGCGGCGCCGGTGCCGGGCGACGGCACGGGTTCGATCCGCGGCGTCGCATCCGTCGCCCTGGGCATGCGCACATCTTGCGTCGGACGGCGCAGGACCGGCGACGTCTCGACCACCGCCGGCGCCGGCCGTGCCCTGGGGGGCGGATCGGGGCGTCCCGGGCCTCCCGGGTGCCTCCCGGCCCCTCAGCCGGCCCCGGGCCGGGGACTGGGACGGCTCCCAGGGCACGGCCGGCGCCCGGCGCCCGGCCGTACTGTCATAATGTACATTATCGGCGGCTTATCAGGAGGGCCTGTCTGGGTCCGACGGCCTCTGGCCCCGCCCTCCACCGCCGCTCTCGGCCGGCTGCCACCGCCCTCGAGCGTCGAATCCGGGGACTCGACCAGGGAGAACGCCGGTGGTGACCGGTCACGTGCGATGGCGGACGCTAGCGTCGGCGCCCGTGCCACGCAGCCTTCACGTTCACCGTCGCCCACGGCGCGTGCGGACCGCCGGCGTGCGGGTCGCCGGCGTGCTGGGCGTCGCCGCCGGGCTCGCCGTCGCCGGCGTCGCCGCCGCCGGCCCGTCCGGCGCCGCACCCGGCGTTGCTGCCACCGCCGCCCACAAGCACCCCAAGGCGCACCACCACCGGGGCCCGATCCCCGTCGTGGTGCACGCCAAGACACTGAAGGTGGAGCCGGTGATCCGGGCGGACAAGGCGAAGCCCCCGAAGAAGGTGCTCGTGAAGAACCTCGTCACCGGGACCGGCGCCGCGGCCACGGCGACAAGCACGGTGACCGTCAAGTACGTGGGCGCCAACTACAAGACGGGCAAGGACTTCACAGTGGCCACCTGGCAGTCGGGCCAAGCCACCAGCTTCACACTGCACCATGTCGTGGCGGGGTTCTCGTCGGGCCTGGTGGGGATGAAGACCGGCGGCCGGCGGGAGATCGTCATCCCGTCGAAGTACGGCTATGGGAAGGCCCACGTCGGGCCGATCAAGCCCTACGAGACCCTCGTCTTCGTGGTCGACCTGGAGGCCGTCAGCCCCTAGGAGACCACTGAAGTAGAGGTGGTCCGGCGGCCAGTCGGGCCGCCCGATGGTGTGACGCATGCCTCGATGGGGGTCATCGGGGCTGCCCGGCTAACCGATCTGCCCGTTGCACTCCCGATAC
>JAJYVT010000145.1 GCA_021791845.1 Actinomycetes bacterium
CTTCGAGCCGCATGGGCCGCGACAAGGCGGCGATCGAGGTGGAGGGCGAGACGCTGGCCCGGCGCGTGGCGCGGGTCCTCACCGGAGCGACCACGCTGGCGGTGGAGGTCGGCCCCGGCTGGAGCGGCCTGCCGAGCGTGCTCGAGGCGACGGCCGGCGCCGGCCCGCTGGCTGCCGTGGTGGCGGGATGGCGGGAGCTCGGCCGGCGCTCGGGCGACAAGCGGGCGGCGCTGGTCCTGGCGGGCGATCTCCCCGACGTCTCGCCGGCCCTGGTGGAGCTGCTGGTCGCGCCGTCGGGCGACGCCAGCGTCGTCCCCGTCCGCCGGGGGCGTCCGCAGCCGCTGTGCGCCCGGTGGTCGGTGGCAGACCTCGAGCGGGCGGCGGCCCAGCTGGCCGACGGCGAGCGGTCGCTGCGCCACGTGTTCGGCCCGGACGCCGTCCTCTTGGACGAAGAGGCATGGGGCGCCGTCGTCCCCGGGTCGGCCCTCGACGACGTCGACACCCCGGCCGACCTGGCGCGCCGCGCCCTGGCGCCGCCGACCGACGGCGACGACTGGGTCGGTCTCGGCCGCCGTGCCCTGCCGACCGACCAGGCGGTGGCGTGGGCCACCCTGCCCCGCTGCGGGGCCGTCGTCACCTTCATGGGCACCGTGCGGGACCACGCCGAGGGGCGGGAGGGGGTCGAGGAGCTGGTCTACGAGGCCTACGAGGAGCCGGCGCTGGAGCGGATGGCCGCCGTGGTGGCCGCTGCCCGCTCGCGGTGGCCGGCGCTCGAGCGGGTGGCGGTGCTCCATCGGCTCGGCCCGCTGGCGGTGGGGGAGACCGCGGTCACGGTGGTCGCCTCCTCGGGGCACCGGGCGGACTCGCTGGCGGCCGGCGCCTTCCTCATCGACACGGTGAAGGAGACGGTGCCCATCTGGAAGCACGAGCAGTGGCGCGACGGCGAGGGATGGGGCACCGGCGCCCAGCCGGTGCGGTCCGTATGATCCCCCTGGCCACAGCGCTGGCCGTGGTGCGCCCCTGGGGCGCGCCGCTGGCGCCGGCGACGGTGTCCGTTGCCGACGCGCTGGGCTGCGTGCTGGCGGCGCCCGCTCCGGCCGCCCTCGACGTGCCCCCCTTCGCCAACTCGGCCATGGACGGGTACGCCCTCCGGTCGGCGGACGTCGCCGACGCACCCGTCACCCTCGAGGTGGTCGGGCGCGTGCTGGCCGGTGCCGCACCCGGCGGCGGCGTCGGGCCGGGCCAGGCCATGCGGATCATGACCGGCGCCCCCTTGCCGACGGGCGCCGACGCCGTCTGCATGGTCGAGCGCACGAGCGGTGGCCGAGAGGACGGGAGCGGGACCGTCGTGATCGAGGGGCGCGTGGAGGCGGGCGAGAACCTCCGGGGTGCCGGCGGCGACGTCCGGCGGGGCGAGGAGGTGCTCGGTGCGGGCACGCTGGTGGGCGCGACCCAGCTCGCCGCGCTCTTGAGCGCCGGCTGCACGACCGTGACCGTCCACCCCCGCCCGCGGGTGGGGGTGGTGTCCACCGGCGACGAGCTCGTCGACGCCGGCCTGCCCCTCGGGCCGGCGCAGATCTACGACTCCAACCGGCCGATGCTGCTCGCCTTGGCGGCCGAGGCCGGCGGGTCACCGGTGGACCTCGGACGGTCACCCGACGACGTGGACGGCCTGACGGAGCGGATCGGCGCCGCCCTCCCGCAGGTGGACGCGCTGGTCCTCTCCGGCGGGGTGAGCGTGGGCGATGTGGACGTCGTCCGCATGGCGCTCGACCGCCTGGGCGGCGGCGGCGCCCGGTGGATGCAGATCGCCATCCGGCCCGCCAAGCCGTTCTCGTGCGCGTCCCTCCGCGGCCCGGGGGGCGCGGTGCCGGTGTTCGGCCTGCCGGGGAACCCGGTGTCCTCGGCCGTGAGCTTCGAGCTGCTCGTCCGGCCGGTGCTCCGCGCCATGGCCGGGCATCGCGTGACCGAGCGTGCCCGGTGGACGGCGCGGGCGGCCGAGCCGATGCGCCGACGGCCCGACGGCCGCCTCCACCTCGTACGCGTCCTGCTCGAGCCGGCGCCCGAGGGGGTCGACGGCGGGCTTCCCGGCCGGGCGGCGACCGGGTGGGTGGCGCGTCCGTGCCCGGGCCAGGGGTCCCACCAGATCCGGTCCATGGGGCTCGCCGACGGGCTGGCGCTGGTGCCCGACGGGGAGGGGATGGCGGAGGGTGCGCCGGTGGAGGTGCTCGTCACCAACCCCGCCCTCATCGGCTGATGGCGGTCCTCCTGCTCTTCGGCCCGGCGCGCACGGCCGCCGGCACGGGCCGGGTCGCCATCGACGCCCCGACCGTGTCGGTCCTGTGCGCCGAGGCGCGCCAGCGGTTCGGTGAGGCGTTCGCCGCCGTGCTCGACACCTCGGCTGTCTGGGTCAACGGCAACCCGCTGTCGGGGGACCCGCCCCTCGGCCCGGCGGACGAGGTGGCCGTCCTCCCGCCGGTCTCCGGCGGCGCCTGACGTCGGGCGTCCGGGCGCCCCGTCGCCGGCGCCTGGGCGCGGCGCTCGTCGCGGTGCGAAGATGGCCGCCATCGAGCAGGCGTGGGTCGCGCAGCCCCCCGGGCCCTGCACACACGACAACTGAGACGAGGAGGGCACGCATGCAGGTGACCGTCACCGTCAACGGGGTCCGCGAGACCCACGACGTGGAGCCGCGCACGCTCCTCGTCCACTACCTGCGGGAGGGGCGCGGCCTGACCGGCACCAACATCGGGTGCGACACCACCTCGTGCGGCGCCTGCACCGTCCTCATGGACGGGGAGTCGGTGAAGTCCTGCACGGTGCTGGCGGCCCAGGCCGACGGGCACGACATCACCACGATCGAGGGCATGGCAGCCCCCGACGGCACGCTGCACCCCATCCAGGAGGCCTTCCGCCAGCACCACGGGCTCCAGTGCGGGTTCTGCACGCCGGGCATGGTGATGGCCGCCGCCTCCTTCCTGGAGGAGCACCCCGAGCCGACCGAGGCCGAGGTCCGCGAGGGGCTCGAGGGCAACCTGTGCCGGTGCACCGGGTACCACAACATCGTCCAGGCGGTGCTGGCCGCGGCCTCCGCGTCCGCCGCCACGTCGACGGAGCTCGTCCCATGACCGCCACCGTGACCGACGGCGCCACCCACGTCGTCGGCACCCGCATGCTGCGCCGGGAGGACCCGGCGCTGCTCTCCGGCGAGGCCAGGTTCGTCCACGACCTGGAGGTGCCGGGCGCCCTGCACATGGTGGTGGTGCGCAGCCCGTTCGCCCACGCCCGCATCACCGGGGTGAACCTGGACGCGGCGCGGGCCATGCCCGGCGTTGTGGCCGCCTACAGCGGTGGCGACCTCATGAGCGAGTGGGCCGGGCCGATGCCGTGTGCGTGGCCCGTCACCGACGACATGCAGTCGCCGCCCCACTACCCCCTGGCCGTGGACGAGGCGTGCTACGTGGGCGACGGCGTGGCCGTGGTGGTGGCGACGTCCGAGGCGGCGGCGACCGACGCCGCCGCTGCCGTCGACATCACCTACGAGGAGCTGCCGGCCGCCGTCGACCTGGAGTCCGCCGCCGCCGACGTGGCGCCTGCCCACCTCGGCTCGCCCACCAACCGGGCCTACGTGTGGGAGCTCGAACCCGACCCCGCGGCGGTGGAGCGCGCCTTCGCCGAGGCGGCGGTCACCGTGTCGGAACGTTACGTCCAACAGCGGCTCATCCCCGCCGCGATGGAGCCGCGGGGCGTGTGCGTCGTCCCTCAGCCCTTCGGCGGCGAGATGACCGTGTACTCCGCCACCCAGATCCCCCACATCCTGCGGACCATGCTGGGCATGACGGCAGGGGTGGCGGAGGACCGGCTGCGGGTGGTGGCGCCTGCGGTGGGCGGCGGCTTCGGCTCGAAGCTCGACGTCTACGCCGAAGAGCTCCTCTGTCTCGCCCTCGCCCGCCGGCTCCGCCGCCCCGTCCGGTGGACCGAGGAGCGGACGGAGGCGTCGCAGGCCACGATCCAGGGCCGCGGCCAGGTCCAGGAGATCGAACTGGCGGCCGACGGCGACGGCCGGATCACCGGCGTCCGGACGCGACTGCTGGCCGACATGGGTGCCTACATGCAGCTGATCACGCCGGGCATCCCGCTGCTGGGCGCCTTCCTCTACCACGGCGTCTACGACGTGCCGGCCTACTCGTTCCGCTGCACCGGGGTCTTCACCAACAAGACCCCGACCGACGCCTACCGGGGCGCCGGTCGCCCCGAGGCGACCTACGCAATCGAGCGGGTCGTGGACGCGCTGGCCCGCAAGCTGGGACAGGACCCGGCCGAGGTCCGCCGGCGGAACTTCATCCCCGCCGACGGGTTCCCCTACGCCTCGGTGGCCGGCCTCACGTTCGACAGCGGTGACTACGACGTCGCGCTCGACACTGCGCTGTCCCTTGCCGGCTACGAGGACCTGCGGGCCGAGCAGCAACGCCGCCGGGAAGCCGGCGCCCCGGTGCTGCTCGGCGTGGGGCTGTCGTCGTACGTGGAGATGTGCGGGCTGGCGCCCTCGCGGGTCCTGGCGTCGCTCAAGTACGTGGCCGGCGGGTGGGAGGCGGCCACCGTGCGGATGCTCCCGACCGGGAAGGTCCAGGTGGTGTCGGGTGCGACCCCCCACGGGCAGGGCCACGAGACGTCGTGGTCGATGCTGGTGGCCGACAAGCTGGGCGTCGACCCCGAGGACGTGGACGTCCTCCACTCCGACACCGCCGTCTCCCCGCTCGGGATGGACACCTACGGCTCGCGGTCCCTGTCGGTGGGCGGGACGGCGATCGCCCTGGCCGCCGACCGGGTCGTCGACAAGGCCCGGCTCCTCGCCGCTCACCAGCTCGAGGTGGCGCCCGAGGACCTCGACTACGAGCGCGGCACCTTCAGCGTGCGGGGCTCGCCGGCCCGTACCGTGGAGCTCGGCGCGCTGGCGTTCGCCGCCTTCGTGGCGCACGACCTCCCCGAGGGCATGGAGCCGAACCTCGAGGGCTCCGCCACCTTCGACCCGGTCAACTTCACCTTCCCGTTCGGGACCCATGTGGCCGTCGTCGAGGTCGACACCGAGACGGGGAGGGTGGAGCTGGTGCGCTACGTCGCCGTCGACGACTGCGGCAACCAGGTGAACCCGCTGATCGTGGATGGCCAGGTCCACGGGGGGATCGCCCAGGGCGTGGGCCAGGCCCTCTTCGAGGAGGCCGCCTACGACGAGGCGGGGAACCTGCTCACGACCACCCTGGCCGACTACCTGGTCCCGTCGGCCGCCGAGC
>JAJYVT010000146.1 GCA_021791845.1 Actinomycetes bacterium
CGCGAGTCGACGAGGTAGTCTGATCATGATTCGGGTTTCCTCCTGGATCGGCCCGTCGGCTGTACCTCAGAGTGGGGCCGGCGGGCGCTGGGCTTGTGTTCGGGAGCCGCCGCCGGCGCGCCGAGCTGTCCCGCAAGCGCGGGCGTCGCTGTGCCGCCGATCCGGCCGCCCCGCCGGTCCCCTCCTCAGTTCGAACGGTGCCGGCAATGCCGTTCTACCTCCGCTCGCCCGGAAGGTACATCTCCAAAATTGGAGATTTCGGCGCCCGCGCCTTGCGTGGAAATTGCAGATTTCTCCCTGTCCTCCGGGCTGCGCCGAGCGTATGATCACGTGGGGCGGATCGTTGGCGGAGGCTGATGTCGGTGGGCGTTCGTGGTCCAGTGCCAACTCGTTGGCGACGCCAGTGTCGGCACCCGAGGCGAGCACGCGATCGGTGGGCGCAGCGGACGCCGTGACCGGGCGCGCGGACTCCTACGTCGGGCCGGACCGCCGGCAGCGGATGCCCGTGCCGGAGGCGAGAGCCAGCCGCCGCTTGAGGCTCACCGTCGCGTCGGTGGTCGCGATCTACGGGCTCCTCGTCCCTACCGCCGTCGCCGAGCTCCTGGGCTCCGATCAGCTGGTGCCCGCGGCGAACATCGCCACCATCGTCTCGGCGGTGCTGTTTGCACAGGCGGGTCTCCTCTTCCTGCTCCGCTGGCGGCTTTCCGGCGACGCGCGGTCGTGCCGACTCGGTGTCGGCGCGCTGGTCTACGGCTTCTTCGTCGCCCCGCTCACCCAGGGGTTCGGTCTGGCGGGCTTCGACACGGTGCACCACGCGGCAGGGCAGGCCATCGCTCAGAGCGTCGTCGGGATCGTTGCTGCGCTCGTCGTCGTTCGAGCCGCCGTGTCCGACCCGGTCGACTCGCGCCTGCGACCGGCGCGAGCGATGGTCTGGGCGGCGACGGTGCTGGCGGCCGCCTGCTCGGCCGGATACCTCGTCCAGCGGCTGGTCGGCATGAGCTTCCAGCCCGCCGTGGCCAGCGTCGCCGCGGGCCTGGCCGCCGTCGCTTGGTTCGCGTCGGCCGTGTCGATGGCACGACGGGACCGGAGGCCGGTGACGGCGCGGACGACGATCCTGGCGGCGTCGCTCGCGGTCATGGGACTGGGCTCGGGCTGGTGGGTGGTGGCGATGTACGTCCCCGTCCCCTTCGGCCTCGACGCATCGGCGCTCGCCATGGCGGCTGGCACGCTCCTCGCCGGTGCTGCCGGCTACGCCCTCCTCCTCACACTGTCGCACCGGCACGCGACCGCCTTCCGTCTCCAGTCGCTCCTGCGCACCATGGAGCAGGTGCACGCCTGGGAGGAGGAGCGGGTGCACGATGCCCGCTCGGCCCTCCAGGCGGTGCAGGCGGCCGTCACGGCGCTCACCCGCTACCGCGAGCGACTGGACGAGGACGCCCGCACCAACCTCGAACTGGCCGTTGACGCCGAGATGCGCCGGCTGGCTGGTCTGATGGCGAGCTCGGCGGCCGGGAAGGGTGCCAGTCGGTGCGAGCCGTTCGACGTGACGGTGCCGGTCCGGGCGGTCGTGGCGGCAGCAGCGCTGAGCGCCGACGTCCGGCTCGAGACGCCGACGGGAAGGTGCGAAGCCGTCGGCAACGCCGACGACACCGCCCGGGTGCTCGAGAACCTGTTGGACAATGCCCGCCGGTACGCCGTCGGGACCCCGATCGTGGTGCGGGTCCGTCCCGACGGCGCCACCGTTGCCCTGTCGGTGGCCGACGGAGGTCCGGGCATCCCCGATAGTGAGCGCGAGCTCGTGTTCACCCGCGGAGGTCGCGGGCGGGCCGCGCGCCGGGTGGACGGAAGTGGCCTCGGCCTGTTCGCTGCTCGCCGGCTGATGGAGGACCAGGGAGGGTCGCTCGTCGTCGAACCGGGATCCGGTCGCGGGGCGACCTTCGTCGCCCGTCTGCCGGCGGCCGGGCACTGGAACGGCGAGCGCGCGCTCGCTCCCCCCGACGGTGCTGCGGGACGACCGCCGTGGCTGGTCGGGATCGCCGGTGCCGGCGCCGCTGCCAGCACGGGAGCGGTTCGGACGGAACGCCCCGGCGCCGCGTGAACGGGAGCCCGACCGTGAGGCCCCAGACGCCGGCGGCACGGGTCCTGGTGGTCGAGGACCATCCGCTCCTCGCCCAGAGCCTGCGGATCTGTCTCGACGGTGCCGGTCACACCACGACGGTGGCCCCGGTCGACAGCCGGGACACCGTGCTCGCCGCCGCGGCGGCGGTGCACGCCGACGTCGTGCTGCTGGACGCCGACCTCGGCCCCGGGATCGCCGACCCGGCGTCCCTGGTCGAGCCGCTCACCGCGCTGGGGGCAACGGTGCTGGTGGTGAGCGGGACGTCCGACCCCGTCCGGGTGGCGGCGTTCGTGGAACGCGGCGCCGCCGGCTTCGTCCACAAGGGCCGCTCGCTCGACGAGCTGCAGGCGGCGGTCGTGGGAGCCCTCGCCGGGAGGCCGCTCCTGACGGAGGCGGAGCGCAGCGCCCTGCAGACCCAGCTGGAGCTGGCGCGCCGCCAGCGCGCCCCCTTCGAACGGCTGACCCGGCGCGAGGCGCACGTGCTGGGGGACCTCATGAACGGCCACTCGGTCGCCGACATCGCCGAAGCCGCTTGTGTCAGCGAGGGGACCGTGCGCACCCAGATCCGTTCGATCCTGGCCAAGCTGGGGGTCAACTCGCAGCTGGCGGCGGTGGGCGCCGCCAGGCGCGCCTCCTGGCTACCGCCGGTCGCCCACGTCCCTGCGGTGCGTGAAACCTCCGGGCTAGGCGGGGCCAGGCGAGGGCGAGGCGGCGCCGCTCGGTGAGGCGGGAGCGGCGTGCTGCAGGGCGGCGAGCAGCGCCGAGGCGCCGGGGGAGCCCCACCCGGTGCAGGCGTCCCAGCCGGGCGTGGCGTCGTAGCCGCCGTTGTTCCCTGTGGTGATGTCCCGCAGGGCGCGGTGGAGCTGGCGATAGAGCAGGGGGTTGGCGAAGCCCACGCGGGAGCCGAGCGCCTGGTTGAGCCGGCTGGTGAGCGCCGACCACAGCGGCGCCGCGGCGCTGGTCCCGCCCACCTGCTCCAGCGTGCCGGCGGGACCCATGATGACGTAGGGCGTCTGGGGGTCGGCCAGGGACGAGACGTCGGGGACGCCCCGGCCATCCGCCGGGGGCGCCACCCCCGGGAGCGGGTCGGCCCGGACGCCGGCCTGCCAGGTTGGCCGGGGGAAGGCGGCCGACACCCCGCCGCCCGTCGCGCCGTCGTGCGTGGCCAGGTCGTTCCACACGACCTCGGAGGTGATGCGCCCTCCTGTGGAGGTGAGCCGCGTGCCCCCGCAGCCGAGCACCCATGGGCTCGAGGCGGGGAAGTCCACGTGGACCGACGTCGTGCCGGGCTCGTCGGCGGCACCGTTGTCGCCGGCGGCGCAGCAGACGGTCCGGCCCGCCGCGGCGGCGGCCTCGAACGCCTTGTTCACCTGGGTGACGGCCATCGCCGTCCACGCGCTCCCTGTGCCGTCCTCGGGATTGCCGTAGCTGATCGACAGGACCGAGGGGTCGGTGGCGGCGTCGGTCGCCGCCTGGCTGATCGCGTCGACCCATCCTTGCTCGCTGAATTCGGTGAAGTACACGGCGATCTTCGCCCCCGGTGCGAGCGAGCCGACGATGCAGAGGTCGAGATAGACCTCGGTCGAGACGTCGTAGGGGCTGGTGCCGTCACCCGGGTCGTTCCCCGGCCCCATGACCACCACGTCGGTGAGCTGTGGGGTGCCCATCTCGAGGACCTGGCGGAAATAGGTGTCGAGCAGTGTGGCCTTGTACCCCCCTGGCGCGCTGACCCCCGAGCCGATTGTGCCGTTGAAGACGAAGACCGCCACCGTCTCCCCGGTCCCGTCGAACGAGGGTGGGAAGCCGTAGAGGGAGCCGACCTGGGGCGGGTAGTAGTTGTCGGGCGGCAGCTGCCGGGCGAGGGCCTGCTCCACCGTCCACGACGTGCGCGCCTCGGCGGGAGCGCGCAGGTAGCTGCGGCCGAGTGGCCGGTTGTCGAAGCCGAGGACAGCCTCGACGATGCCCGCGAGCTGAGGAGGGACGCGGACCGGTCCCTCCATGCCTCGGAACGTCACCTCGCCGTGCCGGTAGTGGGCGAGCGTCACGCCGAAGGCGGCCGCCAGTGCGCTCGCCGACCCCGTGATCTTCACGCTGCGCTTGACCCTCGACGGGTCGCCCGTCTCGAGGCCCCGCGCGCGGGCGTAGTCCACCACCGCCTGGAGGTCGGCGCTCGACGCGCCCAGGCTGGACTCGACCTCCGCCGGCGTCAGGTAGCGGCGGCTGCCCGGTGGCTTCTCTGCTTCTGCCGCCGCGTCGACGATCGGCGCCGCCGCCGGGTCGCGGCGCACGTACACCGTCACCGACAGGGTCTCGTCGGGCCCGACGTCGCCGACGCGCTGCGCTCCGGCGGGCAGCCGGCGGTGGCTGTCGGGCAGATCGAGGAGCTCGTCTGGCACTGGGCCTCCCGGTTCGACTCGGACGTGCCTGCCGCCACCGGGACGACGCCGGCGGATCAGCTGGCCCCACCATCCCACGCGCTCACGACCTGGCGCAGGACGGGCATGGGCAACGAGCCGTGGTCGAGCACGGCGGCGTGGAACCCGGGCAGGGAGAACCGGTCGCCCAACCGACGCCGTGCCTCGTCGCGGAGCTCCAGCAGCTGGAGCTTGCCGGTGAGGTAGGAGAGCGCCTGACCGGGCATGACGATGTAGCGGTCGATCTCCCGGGCGAGGAACCCCTCGGGCATGGGCACGTGCGCCACGTACCAGCGCAGCGCCTCGTCCCGGCTCCAGCCCAGAGCATGGAGGCCCGTGTCGACCACGAGGCGCCCGGCCCGCTGGAGCGACGCCGAGAGCGAGCCGAGCAGCCCCTCCACCCCGGTGTAGAGCCCCATCTCCTCGGCCAGCTGCTCGGCGTAGAGGCCCCAGCCCTCGCCGAAGACCGTGAGGTGGCGCATCCGCTGGAGGTCGGGCAGCCCGGTGAGGAGCTGGACGCGGGAGAGCTGCAGATGGTGCCCGGGAACGGCCTCGTGGAAGGCCACGCCCTCGAGGTCCCATCCGGTGCCGGCGGTGAGCTGCTTCGTGTTGAACCAGTAGGTGCCCGGCCGGCTCCCGTCCAGCCGGGGGGTCGTGTAGTGGGGCGCGACGCCGCTCTCGGCCACGACTGCGGGCATGGCTTCGACGGC
>JAJYVT010000042.1 GCA_021791845.1 Actinomycetes bacterium
CGTCTTCGCCGTGGCACGTGGCGCGACGTCGGAGGCGGCGGCCGAGCGTCGGCCGGAGGCGATCCGGGGCGTGGTCGAGGCCGTGCGGCGGCTCGACGGCCGCTGCCGCATGATCGTCGGCACGTGCGGACACTTCGTCGACGCCTGGGCCGCGCTGGAGCCCCGCCCCCGGACGCCCACGATCCTGAGCGCCCTCGACGTGCTCCCCGACGCGCTCCGCTGGAGCGGGCGCGACGTGCTGGTGCTCACGATGACAACCGAGTCGGGCCGGCGCTCCATGGCCGGCACGCCGGGCGCGACACGCGTGCGCGTGCTCGGCATGGACGGCGCCGGCGACTGGGAGCGGGTCGACCGCCCGGACTGGGTGCACCATCGGGAGTGGACCGAGCAGGGTCTCGAGCGGGGGCTGCGGGAGGTGCTCGACCGGGAGCGCGGGACGGGCGGCGCGCTGGACGACGTGGGCTGCGTCCTGCTCGTGTGCACGATCCTCCCGCAATTCACCACGGTGATCAGGGAGTACACGGACGCGCCGATCGTGCATGTCGGCGGCCTCGTCGAAGCGCTGCTCTCGGCGTCATGACGGCGGGACGCGAGCGCAGGCCGGCTGGCTCCGCACCGTTCGGGTTCGCCGTCGGGTACGACCCCGGCGCCTCCGTGCGGGAGATGACCGAGCAGATCGCGGCGGCCGAACGGGCCGGCTTCTCGCTCGGCATGTTCTCCGAGGCGTTCTTCACCAACCGGGACTCGGTCTCCGCCCTCAGCACGTTCGCCGCGAGCACGTCGACGATCCAGCTGGCGACCACCCAGATCGTCCGGCTCCGGAGCCCGCTGCTGATGGCCCAGACGGCGGCCACGCTCGACGAGGTCTGCGGCGGCCGGCTCACCCTCGTGCTCGGCGCCGCGACCAAGCGGCACGGGGAGCGCAACGGCCTTCCCGCCCAGGTGCCGCCGGCGACCCCTCCGCAGACGCTGCGCGAGTACCTGCTGGCCGTGCGGCTGCTGCTCACCGGCGAGCGGGTCAGGTTCCACGGCAAGGTCGTGGACCTCGACGACGTCGGGCTGAACTGGCGGCCGGTGCGCTCCGGGATCCCGTTGTGGAGCGCGGCGACCAGCCGGCTCGGGCTCCGCATCGCCGCCGAGCTCGCCGACGGGGTCCTCCTGGACGGCGGCACCTCGCCCGAGTACACGGCGAGCGCGGTGGCGCTCCTGCGCCGCTACCGGGAGGACGCCGGCAAGTCGATGCACGGCTTCACCGTGGCCCAGCTCATCAGCGTGTCCATCGCCGACAGCGAGGAGCAGGCGCTCGACGCTGTCCGGTGGGAGGTGGCCTCCAAGTTCCGCTACGGCCTCACCGCCGCCAGCAAGATCGCGGTGGGGGAGCCCCACGTGGCGCCCGGCGCCCCCGAGCGCCTGTCGGAGGTCTACCGCAACCAGGGCGAGGAGGCGCTGCTGGCCGCGGTCCCCGACGCCTACGTGCGGGCGCTGACCGCGTCCGGCACCGAGGAGCAGGTGCAGGCCCGCATCGCGGCGTACCGGCGCGCCGGCGCCGGCGTGCCCGTGCTGCGGGCCCCGACCCCCTCGCAGATCCCGAGGCTCCTCAACCTTGCGACCCGGTCCGGCTGGGTCGCCCGGCCCGCGGCGTCGGTGTCACCGGGGGGTGCCGCGTGACGGGTCCCACACCGCACGGATCGCCACCGGTTCCGCCCTCACCTCCTGAGCCGGCGGGTGCGCCGGCGGCGCCGGCGGCGCCTGCGGCGCACGGCGCGGGCCGCCTGTGGGGCGGCCGATTCGAGGAGGCTCCCAACCGGGAGCTCATGGCCCTGTCGCGATCCGAGCCGGCGGCCTTCGACCTCGCGCCCTACGACATCGCGGCGTCGATCGCCCACGCGCGCCAGCTCCTCGCCGTGGGCGTCTTCGACGAGCAGGAGCTGGCTGCCGTGGAGGCGGCGCTCGTGCAGATGGCGGCGGAGTACGTCGACGGAACGCTCCGGCCCGCCCCCCACGACGAGGACCTCTTCGGCTTCCTCGAGCGGGTCCTGGTGGAGCGGGTCGGGGCTTTCGGGGGAAAGGTGCGCGCCGGTCGGTCGCGCAACGACCAGGCGGTGAACGATCTCCGGCTCTACCTCCGGGACCAGGCGCGCGTCGTCCACGACCTCGTGCTGGACCTGGTGGCGGCGTTGCTCGGACAGGCGGTCGCCCACCGCCGGACCGTCGCCCCGGGCTTCACCCACCTCCAGCCGGCGCAGCCGGTCGTCTTCGGCCATCACCTCCTGGCGCACTGCCAGGCGCTGCTCCGAGAGGTCGACCGGCTGCACGACTGGGACCGCCGGGCGGCGCACTCGCCGCTCGGCGCGGCGGCGCTCGCCGGCTCGCCGCTGGTGACGAGCCCCGAGACCGTGGCCGACGCCCTCGGGTACGACGGCGTCGCGCCGAACTCGATCGACGCCGTGGCGAGCAGGGACAGCGTCTGCGAGTTCCTCTTCGTGGCGGCGATGCTCTCCGTCGATCTCTCGCGCCTCGCCGAGGAGGTGACGCTGTGGGTGTCCGACCAGTTCTCCTGGGCGGAGCTGGACGACGCCTACTCGACCGGGAGCTCGATCATGCCGCAGAAGAAGAACCCCGACATCGCGGAGCTGACGCGCGGGCGGGCGGCGCGGGCGATCGGCCTCCTCACGGCCATGCTCGGCGCCCTGAAGGGGCTCCCGTTCGCCTACAACCGGGACCTGGCCGAGGACAAGCACACCACGATGGACGCCGTGGACACGCTGCGGCTGGTGCTGCCGGCGATGGCCGGCCTCGTCCGCACGCTTCGCTTCGACCCCGACCGGCTGCGCCGCGACGCTGCCGGGCGCTCGACGCTGGCGACGGAGGTGGCCGACTGGCTGACCGAGCGCGGGGTGCCGTTCCACGAGGCCCACGAGGTCACCGGCCGGCTCGTCCAGGCGTGCGAGCATGCCGGCGCTTCCCTGGCCGACGTCGACGCGGCGACGCTGGCCGCCGTCGATCCCCGGCTGACGGCCGAGGTCCGCGAGCGGCTGACGCTCGAGTCGGCGATCGAGCGCCGCGACGCGATCGGGGGCACGTCGTTCCGCCGGGTGGACGAGCAGATCACGTCGGTGCGGGCGCGGGTCGAAGACGCACGCCGCTGGTCCGACGCCTACCGGGGGCCGCGGCCATGGCGGTGACCCCGGAGCCGGTGTGGCCGGACGGCCGCCGCTCGTGCGTCATGCTCGCCTTCGACGTCGACGGCCCCTCCGGGTCGGCCATGGTCGACGGCTCGATCTGGGGGATGCCGCGCCTCTTCGTGCAGGGTGCGTACGGCCCGTTCCGCGCCGTGCCCCGCATCCTGGACCTCCTGGAGCGCCTGGGCGTGCCGGCGACGTTCTTCGTGCCCTCCTGGGTGGTGGAGCACTGGCCGGACGTGTGCCGCGACATCCTCGCCTCGGGGCACGAGGTCGGCCACCACGGGTACCGGCACGAGCGCTACGCCGACCTGAGCGTCCCCGAGCAGGAGTCGGTGCTGCAGCGCTCCCAGGCCATCTTCGAGGCGCAGCTCGGTGTCCGGGCGCTCGGGTTCCGGACCCCCACCGGCGACTGGCACGAGGCGACGCCGAGGCTGCTCGCCGAGCACGGCTTCGTGTACTCGAGCTCGTTCCGCGACGACGACCGACCGTACCGGCGGGTGATCGACGGCCGGGTGTCCGACCTGGTGGAGATCCCCGCCCCGGTCGAGCTGGACGACTACGCCTACTTCGCCTTCACCGAGGACCCGCCGTTCCCGAAGGGCCACGACCGGATCGCCGCCTACCGCGTGACCCTGTCGAACTGGTGCAAGGAGTTCGACGGGATGCACCGGGCCGGCGGCCTGCTCACCACGACCTTCCACCCCAAGATCTCCGCCACGCCGGGGCGGGCCGTGGTGCTCGAGCGGTTCGTCGAGCACATGGTGGCCGTCGGCGACTGCTGGTTCGCCACGGGCACCGAGGTGGCGCGCTGGGTCCTCTCGCACCCCGAGCGGTTCGCGGTCAGGGGCGAGACAGGCTGGGACGGCGTTCGGGAGGAAGGGACGTGACCCGCGCCCTGTCGCCCACACCGGGCCGCTGGCCGGAGGGCCGTCGGTACGCGGTGGTGGTCACGGTGAACTTCGACGCCGAGCTGGCCCTGCTCGGGCCGGACCCGTCCCTTGCGTCGCTCGAGAAGACGCTCTCGATCTTCCGCTACGGGGCCGTTCGCGGCGCACCGCGACTCCTGGAGGCGTTCTCGGACCGCGGGGTCCCGACCACCTGGTTCGTCCCCGGCGCGCTGGTGAGGCCCTACCGCTCCCTGCTGGACGAGGTCGCCGCCGCCGGGCACGGCCTCGGCGCCCGGGGGCAGCGTCTGGAGCGCTTCGACCGGCTGTCGGAAGGCGCCTGCCGCGACGCGCTCCACGCCGCCAGGGCGGCGATCGGAGAGGTGACGGCAGCCGACGACGTGGGGTTCCGCCTGCCGTCCGGCGAGTGGCCGCCGGGGCTGGCGGCGCAGGTGCTGGACGCCGGGTTCGGCTGGTCGTCGTCGTGGACCGGCGACGACGTCCCGTTCCTCGTGCCCGCCGGCGACGGCCGCGCCCTCGTGGACGTCCCGTTCGGCCACACCATGCACGACCGTCTGGCCTTCGCTTGGAACTTCGCTCCGCCCATGCCGCTCGGCCAGTCGCGCATCGCCTCCTACGAGGACGTCCTCGAGAACTGGCAGCTGGAGCTCGAAGGCTGCCGGCGGGAGGGCCTGTGCCTCGTCCTCCAGCTGCACCCCGAGGTTGCCGGCACCCCTGGCCGGATCGACCTCGTCTGGCGGTTCCTCGATGCCGTGCTCGAGACCGGCGAGGCGTGGGTGGCGTCCGGCTCGGAGGTGGCGTCCTGGTGGAGGCGGCATCCGGGCTCGGGACCCGAGCACCCCGTCGAGCTCCTCCGGCGGGTCTCGCCGGGCTCCCTCACGTAGGTCGCCCCGGCCGTCCCTCCGGCCGTCGCTCGTCGCTCGTCGCTACGCGCTGGCCTCCGCGCCGGTGTCCGGCACGTCGACGAGGAAGAGCTGCGTCTCGGCGTCACCGTTCACGCCGCGGTGCCCCGAACCCGGCGGCAGCCAGAACGCCGCGCCGTCGGGGACGTCGAGACGGTCGCCGCCCTCGAGCTCGTAGGAGATGTGGCCGTGCAGCACGTAGCCGCGATGGCCGTCGGTGCACCACTCGTCGCGCTCGGCGCCCGGCGCGTACCGCACCACGGCCCACCGCACGCCGTTCACGACCGTCGAACGGCTGTGGATCCCGGGCGCCTCCTCCATCCACGCCACGGTCCCGAGCGCGGCGACGACCGGACCTGGATCGGGGGATTCCACCATGGGACCAGGCTAGCCAAGCGCCGTCAGCGCTCCTTCTCGGACCGCCGGCTCGGGCGCCGGGACGAGCACGCTGTAGAAGGATCGCCGCCGCCGTCCGGGTCCCGGTGGGTTGGCGAGGCGGGGCAGGAGCACCCGCTGCAGGTCGCGGCCCATGTCGGCGAGCTCGGCATCGGAGAGCCACATGGCGGCGATGCGGTAGCCGGCGCCGTCGCGCACGGGGTCGGGCGTACCGGTCAGGAGGTAGCGCTCGACGTCGGCCACCATCCCGGCGACGTACGCCATGAAGGCGGCGAGGTGCTGTTCGGGCGTCATGGCCGCAACCTCGTCCGGCTGGATCTGGGCGGCGTGCAGGCGGAGCATGTAGGTGCGTTCGACCGCGGCCCGCACCCGCCGCTCGGCGACGACGTGGAGGACGCCGGCCTTGGCCAGGAGGCTCACGTGGCGGTAGAGGCTGGCGTGCGGCACGTCGCCCAGCTCCGCCGCCAGCTGGGCGGTCGTGAGCGCCCGGTCCCCCAGGAATGCCTGGACGATCCGCAGGCGGACCGGGTGGAGCAGCAGGTCCGCACTGGCCATCCCGCCACGCTAGCAAGCGTTCTCACAAGTGGATACTGTTTTCATCGACGAGATCATTCTGGCCCGGACGGGCATCCCGACGGAGGAGCGAGCGATGGCAGAGCTGGTGGTCGAAGGGGACGAGCTGGTGCTGCACCTGAGCCGGGGGGAGAAGCTCGAGTCCGTCCACGGGGACCTCCGGGCGCCGCGGTCCGCCGTCCGCTCGGTCGAGGTCCTGGAGGACGCCCACGAGCCGGCCGACCACGGGTTCAAGGTGGGGGAGCGGCTCCCGGGGTACTCCGAGGTCGCCTCCGTCCGGACCCGGGACGAGCGACTCTTTGCCGTCGTCCACCACGACACGCCTCGGGGCGTCCGGGTCGACTTCGAGGGAGCCGCCTTCGACGCCTGGATCGTGGGCTCGGCGGACCCCGAGGGCCTGAAGCGCCGGATCGAGCAGCCGTGAGCCCCGACGCCTCCATGAAGGACCGCTTGCGGCGGGGTCTCGAGCCGGTCCTCTTCTACCTCCCCTTCCACCTCGCGGTGGCGGCTTGGACGTGGCGCGACATCGACCGCCGCCCCGCCGAACGGGTCCGCGGGAGCAAGACGGTCTGGAAGGTGGCCAGCGCGCTCAACACGCTGGGGGCCGTGGCCTACTGGGTCGCCGGCCGGGCCTGACCGCCGGCCAGCCCGAGCTTCTCGGCCAGGCCGATCCGCTGGACCTTCCCGGTGGCCCCCTTGGGGATCTCGGACGCGACCAGGATGGTCCTGGGCACCTTGAAGGCGGTCAGCCGCTCGCGCACGTGCTTGCGGAGCTCGGCCTCGGTCGGCGCCTTCCCCTCGGCCGGGACCACGATGGCCCCGACGTCCTCGCCGAGCCGCTCGTCGGGGATGGCGAAGACGGCCGCCTCGGCGACGGCGGCGTGGCCGAGCAGCACCTCCTCCACCTCGAGGGGCGAGATCTTCTCGCCTCCCCGGTTGATCTGCTCCTTGATCCTCCCGGTGAGGAACAGGTAGCCGTCCTCGTCGAGGAACCCTTCGTCGCCGGTGCGGAACCAGCCGTCGAAGAAGGCGTCCTCGTTCGCCCCCGGGTTGTTCTCGTACCCGTCCACCACCGTGGCGCCGCGGATGACCACCTCGCCGGGCTGGCGTGGGGGGAGGAACGCCTTCGCCTTGTCGACGATCCCCACCTCGATGCCGGCCGGGAGGCCGACCGAGCCGGGCTTGGCCTCGCCCGGCGGCAGCGGGTTCGTGGTCATCTGGTGGGTCGCCTCGGTCATGCCGTAGGCCTCGATCACCGGCACGCCGAAGGTCGAGCGCAGCTGGTCGAGCACGGGGCGGGGCAACGACGACGAGGAGGACCGCACGAACCGCAGGCTGACCGGCTGCGCCGGCCGGGTCCGCGCCAGCACCAGGTGGTGCATGGTCGGGACCGCCGAGTAGTACGTCGGCCGGAGGTCGTTCAGCCACCGGCCGAAGCTGAATGCGTCGAACCCCGGCGTGGCGACCACCGCCCCGCCGGCGGAGAGCGGCGCCAGCATGCCGGCCATGATCCCGTGGATGTGGAAGAGCGGCATCACGTTGAGGGACCGGTCACCGGCGCCCAGCCCGAGGGCGGCGGCGATGTTGCGGGCCGAGGCGGCGAGGTGCCGCTGGCGGAGCGGGACGATCTTGGGGCGCGACGTCGTGCCCGAGGTGTGGAGCACGAGCGCCTGGTCGTCCCCTGCGGGCTGCCGATCTCCCGGGGGCTGCCGATCTCCCGGGGGCTGCCGCCGCCCCGCCCCCTGCCGCTCTGCCGCTGCGCCGACGGCGAAGTCGAGCTGCAGACCGCTGCCGACGACGTGGAGCACGGGCGTGTCGCCCGCCACCGACGTCGCCGCCGGCGCGCCGCCCTCGACGGTGACCAGCGCCGCCGGGTGCAGGTCCCCGAGGTAGAAGGCGAACTCGTCCTCGGTGTACTTGGGGTTCAACGGCGCCGCGCACCCGGCCGACATGACGGCGAGGAGCGTGAGCGCCATCTCCGGCCCGTTGGGCAGCACCACCGCCACCCGGTCGTTCGGCCCGATCCCCGCGGCCGCCAGCTGGCCCGCCAGCCGGTCCACCTCCTGTGCGAGCGAGGTGTGGTCGAGGACGTCGCCCTCCACCGTCACCAGGGCGGCGTCGCTGCCGGTGCCGGGGAGAAGGGAGCGGACGGTGGTGCCAGGGGTGGTCGTCATCGGTCGAGCATCATGCCATCTGGGTCTCGGCGCCCATCCCGGCGCCGGCACGGATGCGGGTGTCGAGCACCGTCGCCAGCTCGTAGACGGCGTCGATGGAGGGGGTCGGCGTGGCGGTCAGGCGGCCGAGCTCCACGAACGCCCCCACGAGCGCCTCGAGCTCGAGCGGGCGCCGCGCCTCGGCGTCCTGGAGCATGGAGGTCTTGTGGCCCCCGACCCGCGCCGCGCCCTCGATCCGCTGGTCGACCGAGAGCCGGAGCCGCAATCCGAGACGCTCGGCGACGGCCGCCGCCTCGGTCATCATCCGGGCCGCCAGCGCCCGCGAGGCGGGGAGGCTGCACATCTCGCTCAAGGTGGCGCCGGTCAGGGCGCTGATCGGGTTGAAGGCCAGGTTGCCCCAGGCCTTGACCCAGAGATGGGAGCGGATGTCGCGCACCACCTTGGACGTGAACCCCGCCGCGCGCAGGGTCCCGGCCACCGCCGTCGCCCGGTCGGACACCTCCCCGTCGAGCTCGCCGACGGGGAACCGGTCGCCCTCCACGAGCCGCACCACCCCCGGCGCATCGCGCTCGGCCGCCGGGTAGGCGATCGAGCCGAGCACCCGGCTGGCGGGGATGCACCGCTCGAGGAGGCCGTCGGGGTCCAGGCTCTGGAGGCGGCGCCCCTCGTAGGGGCCGGGAAACTTGGAGAAGAACCACCAGGGGATCCCGTTCTGGAGGGTGAGTACGGCGGTCTCTTCTGTGAAGAGGGCGGGGATCTCCTCGGCCACCTCGGCCAGCTGGTGCGCCTTCACGCACAGGAGGACGAGGTCGTGGGGGCCGAGGGTCGCGGCGTCACCCCCGGCGCGCACCGACGGCGCCAGGGTGTGCCGGCCGTCCGGCTCGACGATGGTGATCCCGTGCTCGGCGATCGCCGCCAGGGTCGCTCCGCGGGCGAGGACGCTCACGTCGTTGCCCGACACGGCGAGCCGGCCGGCGAGCAGGCCGCCGATGGCCCCGGCGCCGACCACGCAGATCCGCATCGTCGAGAGGCTATCCGCCATCTCGGCGCCCTCTCGGCGCCCTCTCGGCGCCATCTCAGCGCCATCTCTACGCCCTGTCGGCGGGGCCCGGGCGCCCCCCCGCCGGCCGGCGCGTCCCCGGCGCTCACGCAGCCGTGCGGACCGGCGTCTTGTCGTGGTCCGGGCACCGCCGGTAGCCTCCTGACCGCTGCCCGCAGCGGCGGTGCAAGGGGGTCATGCGATGTCGACAGGATGGCATTCCGGCCAGCCCGTGCTGGTGGAGGACGTCCCCGGCTCTTCCCGCCCCGCGTCCTACTACATGGCCGAGACGCGTGACGGCCTCTACGCCCCCTACGTCGTGCGCACGCCGGCGGACGACGGGCAGTTCCCCTTCGTGCTGCTGGCGTACGGCAACGGCGGGGGCGGGATCGAGTGGCTCCGCACCTGGGTGCGCGCCCGCCCGTACATCTCCGAGCGGCTGCTCGGGGCGGGCTACGCCTGCGGCTGGGCGCGGTACCGCACCGAGGTGGACCTCGGGTACCACAACGGGGGGCCGCTCATGATCGACGTGCGCCAGGGGATGGAGCTCATGAACCGCTCCCCGCTCGAGTTCGAGGACGAGCTGGCCATCCTCCAGCACGTGCGGCGGCACCCGCAGGTCGACGGGGACAACCTCGGCCACGTCGGCGTGAGCCACGCCGGCGAGATGCTCTTCAAGCTCTCCTCCCGCTACCCCGCCCCGGTGCGGGCCGGGGTCGCCTGCGAGCCGGCCAATCACGAGTTCCTGGGCCTGCGCATGGACGACCTGGCCCCGGTGAACCCCGAGACGGGACTGCGCAGCGTGGAGGAGCTCCAGCTCCAGGACCCCGCCTGGGTCCGCGAGCGGGTCAACCCGCACCTCGTCGCCGAGCGCATCGACCCCATCGACGTGCCGATGCTCGTCATGGGGCGCGACCAGGACCACCTCCAGGGCATCTTCCGCACGAGCTACGAGCTGCTCCACGACCAGGGCAAGGAGGCGGAGTGGGTGTCGTGGGACCACCCGCTCCACGGCTACATCTTCCCCCGGGCCGAGGACGGCGAGCCCGACGCCGTCCAGGTGGAGGCCATCGACGGCCTCGTCGCCTTCCTCGACCGCCACCTCGAGCCGGACCCGGCGCGGCGGGCGCAGTCGAGACCCCCGCTGCAGTCGGTCTGACCGTGGAGACGCGCCCCCTCGGCCGCACCGGCGCCTCCGTGAGCGTCCTCGGCTTCGGGGGGATGGAGCTGCGCGGCCCGCCCCGGGCCCCCGCCCTCGGCGACGCCGAGGCCGCCACCCTCATGCACGCCGTGCTGGACGCCGGCGTCACCCTCGTCGACACGTCGATCGACTACGGCGCCAGCGAGGAGGTGATCGGGCGCACCCTCGCCTCTCGGCGCGGCGAGTACTTCTTGTGCTCGAAGTGCGGCTGCAGCCTGGACCCGCGGGCGGGGGAGTCCGGTCCCTATCCGCACGACTGGCGGCCCGAGGTCGTCCGGGCCGGGATCGACCAGAGCCTGCGCCGCCTGGCCACCGACCATCTGGACCTCCTCCAGGTCCACATGTCGCCCAGCCGATCGCGGATGGAGGCGGACGGAACCGTGGAGGCGATGCAGGCGCTCCAGGCCGAGGGCAAGGTGCGGTTCCTGGGCATGTCGGGCACCCTGCCCGATCTCCCCGACCACATCGCCATGGGCGTCTTCGACGTGTTCCAGATCCCGTACTCGGCGCTGCAACGGGAGCACGAGGACCTGATCACCGCGGCCGCCGCGGCCGGCGCGGGGACCCTCATCCGCGGCGGGTCCGCCCGCGGCGGCCCCGCCGCCGACAAGGGATGGCAGACCGACCCCCTCGGCCTGCCGCCCGGCGAGGGGCGCCGGCGGTGGGAGGCGTCGGGCATCGAGGAGGTGCTGGACGGCATGAGCCGCTTCGAGCTCGTGCTCCGCTTCACCATCAGCCATCCCGCCCTCTCGAGCACCATCGTGGGGACGTCGAACCTCGAGCACCTCCGAGCCAACGTTGCCATCGTGGAGAAGGGACCCCTGCCCACCGACCTCTACGAGGAGGCGAAGCGGCGGCTCCAGCCCGGCCCCGTCACGGACGGCTGAGCGCGTCGTCGACGCGCCGCCCTCCCGGTGCGGGCCCCCGGTCACCGGCCGCACGGAGGGTCCGGTTCAGACCAGCCGGCGCTCCGTCGCCCAGTACGTCAGCTGGTGGCGGGTGGAGAGCTGGAGCTTGCGCAGCACGGCGGAGACGTGGCTCTCCACCGTCTTGATCGAGATGTGGAGCTCGCGGCCGACCTCGCGGTACGTGTAGCCCCGGGCGATGAACCGGAGGACCTCCCGCTCGCGCGAGGAGAGCTGGTCGAGCTCGGGCTCGATCGACGGAGGCGGAGCGACCTGGCCGCCCTCGGCGCCGGGCATGGCGGCAAAGGCGTCGAGCACGAAGCCGGCCAGCCTCGGCGAGAACACGGCGTCACCGCCAGCCACCCGCCGGACGGCGTCGACGAGCTCGGGGCCCGAGATCGTCTTCGTGACGTAGCCGCGGGCGCCGGCCCGGATGACCCCGATGACGTCCTCGGGGGCGTCCGAGACCGACAGGGCGAGGAAACGGACGTCGGGGTTCGTGGCCCGGACCGCCTCGATCACGGCCTTGCCCCCACCCTGGGGCAGGTGCACGTCGAGGAGCACCACCTCGGGCGCCCGCTCGCGGATCATCTCCACCGCCGCCGGCACCTCGTCGGCCTCGCCCACGAGCTCCACCGCGTCACCGAGCTCGGCCCGCACGCCGGCCCGGAAGAGGTGGTGGTCGTCCACGAGGAACACGCGCGGGCGCGGCGGGGCGCCGGTGCCGCTCACCGAGAGGCTGCCCGCGGCATGACCAGCTCGACCTCCGTGCCGTCCCCGGGCGCGGTGCGCACGTCGGCCCGCCCGCCGTGGCGCAGCATCCGGGCCTGGATGGACTCGGCGATGCCGTGCCGATCGCGGGCAACGGCGTCGGGGTCGAAGCCCCGCCCCCGGTCGCGGACGAACACCGACACCCGCGTCCGCTCCACCTCGGAGAAGAGCGAGATGGTGGGCGCGCCGGACCATTTGGCGGCGTTGACGGTGGCCTCGCGTGCCGCGTCGAGCAGGGCGCGCAGCGGGTCGTCCAGCTCGCAGTCGCCGACGGTCACGACCTCGACCGGCACGCCGTGTCGCTCTTCCACCTCCGAGGCGATGCGCTGCGTCCCGGCGGCGATGGTGGGCACGTTGTCGCCGACGGCGGCCGGGATGTCCCCCTCGAACAGCCACGCCCGCAGCTCGCGTTCCTGGGACCGGGCGAGCTGGACCACGCGCTGGGGGTCCTCGGAGGCACGCTGGATCAGCGCCAGGGTCTGGAGGACCGAGTCGTGCACCCGGGCGGCCATGTCGGCCCGGTCCTCTGCCCGCTGCCGAGCCTGGCGCTCGCTGACGAGGTCGCGCAGCAGCCGGAGCCACCACGGCCCGAAGAGCACCACCACGGCGGCGGCCACGAGCAGCGATCCCTCGAGGCCCCGCGCCGCGCCCGCCGAGTAGGAGTGGTGCCACGCCAACGAGGCGATCCCACCCAGCAGGAGCAACGCGCCCAGGGCCACCCGAAGGCCCATCCGGCGCCACGAGCGCGAAGAGCCGCCTCCCAGGTGCACCACCGGGTCCGCCGCCTCCCGCAGCCAGGCCCGCTCCTCGGGATCGCTGTTGCGCCAGAGCAGGAGCACCCCGGCACAGAACAAGAACCCGGACCAGGCCAGCGAGGTCACGAAGCCGGCGTGGAGCGCCCTGGCGACCACCATCGCCACCACCAGTGCCGGCACGAAGGCCAACGCCATCAGGATCCCCTGGCGGTCGCGGACGACGCGGACCCCGACGCTCTCCTCCCGGCCGTCGAGCGGCATGAGAAGCCACGCCACCATGTAGAGGGTCAGCCCCCATCCACCGGCCAGGGTGGCGATCACGAAGCCGATGCGCACCACGGTGGCGTCGATCCCGAACCGGCGGCCCACCCCGCCGGCCACCCCGGCAAAGATGCGGTCGTCCTGGCTCCGCCGCCACGGGCCGCGCCCGTGGCGCCTGACCGGGCCACCCCCGGGGCGCCGGTCCCGGGCCGCCCTGGCGCCGTGACGGCCACGCCCGTGGGCGGCGCCACGGCAGTCCGAGGGGTCGCCCCAGGGAGGAAGCCTGACCGAGCTCCGCCCTGGCCCAGGTCCGGACGGCGCGGCAGCGGAAGCCCCGGGCGGCGGCTGCGGAAGCGGCGGCTGCGGAGGCGTCGGCTGCGGAGGCGGAGGCGGCGGCGGCGCGTCGGAGCGACCGCCGGCGCCCGTGCCGTCGCCGGCCGTCAGCGCCCCGTGACCAGGCCGTGCGGGGTGAGGCGTCTCGGTGATCCCCCGATGATCGCGCCGCTCGGCCCTCACCGGCATCAGGGAACCCCCTGACGGCGCCGGAGCCCCGTTGCTCCCCGGCCCGGGGTCCGATCAGGGCCGCTCCCGATGGTGCCGCGGGCGCGCGAAGCGCACCATCGAGGCATGGAACCGACCACCACTGCGCAACAGGGCGCCGGCATGGCGGCCATCCGCTCCCTGCACCGAGCGACCGGGGACCGGCTGGTCGCCGGCGTCGCTGCCGGGCTCGCCGAGTACTTCGACGTGGACGTCGTGCTCGTGCGGTTCGCCATCGTCGCCCTCGCTCTGCTCGGAGGATTCGCGGTGCCGCTCTACGTTGCGGCATGGCTTCTCATCCCGGAGGAGGGCAGCGAAGCGAGCATCGTCGAGCGGCTCCTTCGGCACGGCCTCGGAGACGCCGACCACCAACGGAGGGACGATGGCACGACGCACTGAGACATTCGGGAGCCCTGGCAGCCCGCCTTGGGGTCGTCGATCCGCCGATCCCACGCTTCGCATCGGCGACGCCGAACGCAACGAGGTCGCCGATGCGCTGTCCCAGCACTTCTCGGCTGGGCGCCTGGACGACACGGAGCTGAAGGAGCGGCTCGACAAGGCCATGACGGCCAAGACCGGTGCCGACCTCTCGGGGCTGCTGTCGGACCTGCCGTCCCTTCCCGGCCAGCAACCGGCGGTCGCGGCGCCGCCGCATCGGCGGCGTGCCGGTGGCTGGCTGGTGCTCGGGGTGGTGGTGCTGGCGCTCATGGCCGTGCCGTGGCAGGCCGGACCCTGGATGCCCTGGATGTGGTTCCCGCGGGTGCCCTGGCTGCTTCTCGGCATCGCCTTCTTGCTGTGGCGCCGGGCGCGCCGGCGTCGCTGGCGCAACGAGCCGGTGGCTTGACGACGGCGAGCGGTCCGGGCCCCACCCCGCTCGGGGCACCACCTCCGGCACCACCTCCGGCGCCACCTCCGGCTCCAGGGGCATGATCGGCACCTTCTGGCATCCGGCCCCCCATCCGCCCCCCTGGGGCCGGATGCAGAAGGTGTCCCCCAAGGCGCTACTCGCCTGTGACCGGGAAGCGGCCCTGTCCGAGCGTGTCACCCGGGGCAGCCGCACCGGCTGTGCCGGCTGCACCGGCTGTGCCGGCTGCACCGGCTGTGCCGGCTGTGCCAGCCGCACCGGCTGTGCCACCCCGGCGCGGCTCGAGCGGGTTGTACCCCGGGACCCGGTCGACCGGCGTGTCGAGGTAGACCTTGGCCTCCGGCGGTTGACCGAAGCGCCCGTGGCTCCAACGGATCTCGATGTGGCCGTCCACCTCGCCCTGCCTCCCCGTGGCGCGGACGACATAGCGGGCCCTCCAGTCCACCCGGGGCTGCCCGACGTCCGCGGCCGTCACCGCCAGCTGCGTGCAGCGGTAGCGGTCGTGCCAGTCGAGCGGCGTGTCGACGCGGAGCCGCAGGCTGTCCGTGTCGTGGGCGCCGAGGAGGAAGTAGGGAGCGCTCCCGATGCGCAGCAGGCGGCAGAGCATCCGCTCGGGGTCGACCGAGCTCAGCGCGGCACGCCACCGCTCCGCCGACCGGGCGCTCACCTCGGCGCACAGCCGGCGGTACGCCTCCCGTGCCGAGAGAGGGTAGCGGCGGCCGGGCAGTGCCCGCCGCAGCCGGTCGCGGTCGGCGGAGGACAGCTTGGTCGCGCCGTCCGGCAAGTCGGTCAGCCCCGTGGCGGTGCGGCAGGCGGCGTACAGGTCCTGGTAGGCAGCGGGGGCGACGGCGGCGTACCAGTCTCCGTGCTCCCAGGATCCGGTGGTGGCGAGGAGCCCGTCGAAGAGCCGGGCCGGGGACGGGTTGGCGACGTTGGCCGAGAGGTACTTGCAGCTGATCAGGTAGACGTGGTCGATGCGCAGGTCGATGGGCGCCACCTCGTCGCCGCCGGGGCGGCGCCCGCCCGTCCACTCCACGAGGTGCGGGTGCCGGCCGGCCAGCCCGCACGTCGCAGCGGCGAACGCCTGGCCGTTGCCGTAGGCGGCCACGAACTCGCGCCGGTACGAGCCGGAGGCGTGCAGGCGGCCCAGCTGGTCCCACACCCGGCTGTCGATCCGGAGCACCTCTGAACGGCTGGCGATGGCGGCGTCGAGATCGGGGAACGGGAGGGTCCCCAGCGCGGTGGCCAGTTCCGTGACGAGCGTGCGGTCGGCGACCACCGACTCTCAGGAGCGACCACGGCCGTAGTCCTCGAGCAGCTCGAGGTCGGCCAGGACCCGGAGGCTGAGGACGGCGTAGACCGGCTTGCCGGGTCCGGTCACGTTCCGCAGTGCCTTGCCGCCGGCACTGTTGGGGGCTGGCGCGTCGGTGGTGAGCAGCACGTACCGAGCGCCTTCGTGGGTGTAGTGGACCACCGTCGCCTTTCCGAGCGCCTTCCACAGGGTGTCGGTCCGCTGGAGGCCCGCCCGGGCCGAGGTGAAGGCACCGGACACGTCGAAGAGCCACTCGGTCCCCGCCTGGTCCAGGGCGACGAAGTTGAGCTCGACCCCTCCTTGGCGGCGCTGGTTCTCGGCCACGATCCGGAACCCGGCTCGTTCGAGCGCCATCTTGGCGATCTCCCGGGCCCGCCGGCCCTCGCGCACGCCCCGGGCTTGGAAGTGCTCGTTGTCGGGGCCGGGCGCCGGCACGGCCGGCAGGCGCGGGCGGCCGAGATGCCCGGGCCGGGCGGCTTCCTTCTTCTTTCGCTCCAGTTCGGCCCGGACGCGGGCACGGGCCGCTTTCACGTACCCGGCGTCGGTGTCGTAGCCGACGAAGTTGCGGTCGGTGCGCACGGCAGCCACGGCCGTCGTCCCCGACCCCATGAACGGGTCGACGACGAGGTCGCCACGGTAGGTGTAGAGATCGATCAGGCGCTGCGGCAGCTCGACCGGGAACGGCGCCGGATGCCCCACCCGGGTGGCGCTCTCGGTGGGCAGCTCCCACAGGTCGACGGTGGCCTCGAGGAACTCGTCGCGAAAGATGGTGGCTTCCGACGGCAGGCCACGGGCGGCGCGCTCGGTCGGGGGAACGGCGCGGTCGAACCGCCCCTTCGACGCGATCACGACCCGCTCGGTCACGTCCCGCAGGACGGGGTCGCCCGGCTTCTGGTACGTGCCCCAGGCGCAGTTGCCGGCTGCACCCTTCGCCTTCTGCCAGACGATCTCGCCCCGGAGCAGCAATCCGAGGTCCTCCTCGAGGATCCGGATCACGTCGGCCGACAGGCTGCGGTAGGGCTTGCGGCCCAGGTTGGCGACGTTGACGGCGATGCGGCCGCCTGGCTCCAGGGCTTCGACGCACGCCGCGAACACCCCGGTCAGCATCCCGAGGTACTCGGTGTAGCCGGCCGGGACGTGCCCTTGCCCCATGGCGGTCTCGTACTCCTTGCCGGAGTAGTAGGGCGGCGACGTCACCACGAGGGCGACCGACCGTTCGGCGAGGGTGTGCGACAGCTCGCGGATGTCACCGTGGAAGAGCTTGTCGACGGCGGGACGATCCTCGGGCGGGCAGACGCGGTCATCGTGGCTGATGGCGGGGGCGGCGAAGCGGCGGTAGAAGTCGCTGGCATCGTGGTTCTCACGTCGGCCGACGCCGAAGACCGACGTGGTCGTGCCGGAGCGTCCACGACGGCGGAGAGGCTTGGGGGAGGGCAGGGCGGTCACCTGGGGGCCGACGATACCCGGCCCCTGTGACACGCCGACGGACCGGCCGGGAGGCGCCCCACCGAGTGCCCGGGTGCGCGGCCGGGGACCGGCGGGGAGACGTCCACCCGAGTGCGGGGATACTGGGCCGATGGACCGCCACCGCTGGCTGCCGTCGCCGGCCCCGAGGGGCGTGGCCGGGATGCCCGCGCCGCCGTTGGAGGTGGTCATGGCCCGGCTGGCCGCGGCGGGGTGCGTGGCCGCCGACGAGGAGGCGGTCGAGCTGCTGGCCGCGACGGGCGGGGACGGCCCCGCCCTCGAGGCCGCGTTGCGCCGCCGGGTGGCCGGTGAGCCGCTGGCATGGATCACCGGCACGGTGCGCTTCTGCGGCCATGACGTCCGGGTCGACCCCGGCGTGTACGTCCCGCGACCGCAGACGGAGGAGCTGGCCGGCCGGGCCGCCGATCTCCTGCGCTCGCTCGGCGCCGGGGCGCGAGCCGTGGACCTGTGCACCGGTGCCGGCGCGGTGGCGATCCACTGCATGGCTGCGGTGCCCGCGGTGCTCGTGGTCGGCGTGGACTGCGACCCCCGGGCCGCCCGATGCGCCCGCCGCAACGGCGTGCGGACCGTGGTCGGGGATCTCGGGGCGTCGCTCGCCGCCAGGTGCGCCGACGTGGTGACCGCGGTGTCGCCCTACGTGCCGACGGCCGCCCTGGCCTACCTTCCTGCGGACGTGCAGCGCCACGAGCCGCGCACCGCCCTCGACGGCGGCGCCGACGGGCTGGACGTCGTGCGACGCGTGGTTGCCGACGCCGCCAGGCTCCTTCGTCCGGGTGGCTGGCTCCTGGCCGAGCTCGGTGCGGACCAGGACGTACTGCTCCACCCGTTCCTGGAGGAGCACGGCTTCGGAACGGTCACCCCCTGGCGAGACGGCGAGGGCGATCTTCGGGGCGTCTCGGCGCGTGCCGCCGGCCGGTGAGCCGTCAACCGATGAACCGGAAGGTCTCGCGCATCGTGCGGGCCAACGTCTCGAGGACGGCGTCGCGGTGCGGCGCGACCAGCAGCACCCCGGGGTCCGACGGGGTTCTCACACCTCGGGCGGCGAGCACGTAGAGCGCCCGCAGCGCGTGCGACATGTTCGACACCCAGGCGGGGAGCGGCCCGGGCTCGCCGGCGGCGAAGGCGGCACGTACCGGGTCGAGCCAGCCGGTGGCGTCGTCTTCGGAAAGCTCGGGCCGGCTGAGCGCCAGCACCATGGCGAAGGCCACGCGGTCTTCTTCGGCGTTGACGAGGAGGACGTCGCCCGTGGTGAGCAGCCGGTCGCGAGCGACCGCCACGAGCTCGGTGAGGCGGCGACGTGTGGTGTGGCGGGATCGCCCGAGCGTGCCGAGGGCGTCGGCGCCCTGCGCCACCGCGTGCAACCAGCCGAGCGCCGGGTCCCACCCGCGCAGGTCGTCCTCGGCCAGGTACCAGCGGCACAGCGCGTCCTGCCAGCCGTGCACCGTCGCCGGCGCGAGCTCGGCTGCCACCGCGTCCCGCTCGACCGCCTCGGCCAGCACGAGGGCGCCGAAGGTCCGGGCTTGGACCGCCGGGTGACCGAGGAAGGTCGCGCACCGGTCGCCGATGGCGGCCAGCCGCCCGTCCTCTGTCCCCTCGCTGATGCGCTCGGCCAGCTGCGCGTACGCCACCTCGTCCCGCTCGTGCGGGACGGGGGAGGGGAGGAGCGCCAGCAGGTCGTCGGTCGAGGTCACGTCGGTCCTCTCACGTGGCCTCTCGTGTGGCTCGTCCCATTCGGCATCCTCCGTCTCATCCGGTCCATCGGTGCCCGCGCCCTCGCGCGGTGCCCGGCGTCCGTGGGCGCAAGCGCCCCACGGTAGGCGTCCGCCTGGGGTTGCGGAGACGGGGACGGGGCGGAAGGCTGGGGCGAAAGGCTTGGCAGCGCGGCGCGGCGGAGCGTGCCCGGCGGAAGGGGAGCCCACGAGCATGGCCACGACCGACAACGCCGAGCTGATCTTCACCGGCGGGAGCGTCTACACGGTCGACGCGGCCCGGCCCCGGGCCGAGGCCGTCGCCGTGCGGGACGGCGCCATCGTGGCCGTCGGGCCCGACGCCGACGTGCGCCGGCTGGCCGGTCCCCGCACCGAGACCTTCGACCTGGCCGGCCGCATGCTCCTCCCGTCGTTCCAGGACAGCCACGTCCACGCCTCCGGCGGCGGGCTGGAGCGGCGGCAGTGCGACCTGACGGGAGTGCACGATCGCCAGGCCTACCTGGCCGTGGTGGCCCGCTACGCCGCCGACCACCCGGACGCGCCGTGGATCACCGGCGGCGGCTGGTCCATGGACGCCTTCCCCGGCGGCGTGCCGACCAAGGAGGACCTGGACGCGGTCGTGCCCGGCCGGCCGGTCTTCCTCTCCAACCGCGACCACCACGGCGCGTGGGTGAGCTCCGCCGCCCTCGAGCGGGCGGGGATCGACGCCGGCACGCCCGACCCCTCCGACGGCCGGATCGAGCGTGACGGCCGCGGCGAGCCGGTCGGGATGCTCCAGGAGGGCGCCATGGCGCTCGTCCAGCGGGTCGTGCCGCCGCCGAGCGTCGAGCAGATCGCCGAAGGCGTCCTCGAGGGCCAGCGCTATCTCCACAGCCTGGGCGTCACCGCCTGGCAGGAGGCCATCGTGGGCGACTACCCGGTGGTGCCCGACTGCTTCGAGGCCTTCGTGGCCCTCGACCGCGCCGACAAGCTCACCGCCCGGGTGGTGGGCGCCCTGTGGTGGGCTCGCGAGCACGGCGAGGAGCAGCTCGACGTGCTGCTCGCCCGGCGGGAGCGGGCGGCGGCCGGCCGGCGCTTTGCCGCCACGTCGGTCAAGTTCATGCAGGACGGCGTGTGCGAGAACTTCACCGCGTCGATGCTGACGCCCTACCTCGACGTCCACGGTCACGAGAGCGCCAACCACGGGAAGAGCTTCTTCGACCCCGAGGCGCTCGCCCACTACGTGACCCGGGTGGACGCCGAGGGGTTCCAGGCCCACTTCCACGCCATCGGCGACCGGGCGGTGCGCGAGGTGCTCGACGCGGTCGCCGCCGCCCGGGCGGCCAACGGGCCCTCGGACCACCGGCACTGCGCGGCGCACATCCAGGTGGTGCACCCCGACGACATCCCCCGGTTCGCCGCACTCGGGCTCCTGGCCAACGGCCAGCCGCTCTGGGCCTGCGCCGAGCCGCAGATGACCGAGCTCACCCTGCCGTTCCTCGGCCCCGAGCGGTCGGCCTGCCAGTACCCGTTCCGGAGCCTCCTCGCCTCGGGGGCCCGGCTGTGCTTCGGGAGCGACTGGCCCGTCTCCACCCCCGACGTGCTCTCGGAGATCCACGTGGCCGTGAACCGGACGCCGGCCCCCGAGGGGTCGGGCGTCACGCCCGACGAGGCGGACGTCCCGCCGTTCCTCCCCGACGAGCGGCTCCGGCTCGAGGACGCGTTGGCCGCCTTCACCCTCGGCGCCGCCCATTGCAACCACCTGGATGCCACGACCGGGTCGATCACCGTCGGCAAGCGGGCCGACCTGGTGGTGGTCGACCGGGACCTCTTCGCCGTGCCGCCGCCCGAGCTGGGGCTGGCCGGCGTCGACGCCACTTTCGTGGACGGCCAGCCGGTGTTCGAGCGCGCCTGACGCCGGCGGCGGGCGGGCGGCTCCCCGCCGGGGCGGGGGCCGACGAACGTACACTGCCCCGGTGGAGTCCATTCCGGCGGGCGCCCGCCGTCCCGGTCCCGAGCAGGTCGCCACCCTGGAGCGCATCGCCGAGCGGGTCCTGTGGCTGGCCGTGCGCATGGTGGACCACGCCAACCACGAGCGGCCCAAGCCCGACAGCCTGAAGGTCGGCGGCCACCAGGCCTCGTCGGCCTCGATGGTGTCGTTGATGACGGCGCTGTGGTGGGGGTTCCTCGAGCGGGACGACCGGGTCTCGGTGAAGCCCCACGCCTCGCCCGTCCTCCACGCCGTCAACTACCTCCTCGGCACCTTGGACCGCCGCTATCTCACGGAGCTGCGCGCCCTCGGCGGCCTCCAGTCGTACCCGAGCCGCACCAAGGACCCCGACCCCGTCGACTACTCCACCGGGTCGGTGGGGCTGGGGGCGGTGGCGCCGATCTTCGGGGCCGTCACCGCCCGGTACCTGCGCGCCCACTTCGCCACCCCAAACGCCGGCCGCTTCGTCTCGCTGGTGGGCGATGCCGAGCTGGACGAGGGGAACATCTGGGAGGCCATCACCGACCCGGTCGTCCAGGGGTTGCGCAACGTGCTGTGGGTGGTCGACCTCAACCGCCAGAGCCTGGACCGCGTGGTGCCGGGGATGAAGGTGGCGCGCCTCGAGCGCCTCTTCGACGCCAACGACTGGCAGGTGGTCGAGGCCAAGTACGGCCGCCGGCTGCACGCCCTGTTCGACCGCCCCGAGGGTCCGGCGCTGCGCCGCCACATCGACGAGATGGCCAACGAGGACTACCAGGCCCTCTTCACCGTGCCCCAGCCCCAGCTCCGCGACCGGTTCCTGGCCGGGGCCGACCCGGCGGTCAAGCGGGCGATCGAGGACGTGCCCGACGCCGAGCTGCGACGCACCCTCACCGACCTCGGCGGTCACGACATCGCCCAGCTGCTCTCCGCCTTCCAGACGGTGACGTGGGACCGCCCCGCCGTCGTCTTCGCCTACACCGTCAAGGGGTGGGGGCTGCCCATCGCCGGCGACCGGCTGAACCACGCCGCCCTGCTGACGCCGGCGCAGGTGGAAGAGCTGCGACGCTCGGTTGGGCTCGACCCCGAGCGCGAGTGGGACCGCTTCGAACCGAGCTCGCCCGAGGGCCGGGCGTGCGCCGAGGTCCGGGCCCGCCTGGCCCGCACCGTGCAGGCCCGGCCGGACCTGTCGGGCGTGGTGCCCGCCCACAGCGGGGCGCGGGTGGCCAAGACGACCTCCACCCAGGAGGCGTTCGGCCGCACGCTCGCCGAGCTGGCCCGGAGCCCCGAGGCGGCGGCGCGGATCGTGACCGCGTCGCCCGACGTGACGATCTCGACCAACCTGGGCGGCTGGGTCAACAAGGTCGGCGTGTTCACCCCCGAGCCCCGGCCCGAGCCGGCGGGCGACAACCAGCTGCTCCGCTGGGTCGAGGGCCCGAGCGGGCAGCACTTCGAGCTCGACCTCTCCGAGATGAACCTCTTCCTCCTGCTCGGGCAGCTCGGCTCGGCCGGCGACGACTTCGGCGAGCCGCTCGCGCCGATCGGGACGGTGTACGACCCCTTCGTGCTCCGCGGCCTCGACGCCTTCGTCTACAGCGTCTACGCCGGTGCCCGCTTCGTCGTGGTCGGGACGCCCGCCGGGATCGCGCTCGGCTACGAGGGCGGCGCCCACCAGTCGATCATCACGCCGTCGGTGGGGGCCGAGCTCCCGGGAACGTGCTTCTACGAGCTGGCGTTCGCCACCGCGGTCGACTGGGTGCTCTGCGAGGCGCTCCGCAACGTGCTCGCTCCCGACGGGGAGTCGAGCTACCTGCGCCTCTCGACCCGACCGGTCGACCAGGCCCCGTTCGAGGCCTTGCGGCAGCGGGTGGGCGACGCGCAGCTGCGGGCCGACGTCCTTGCCGGCGGCTACCGGCTGGTGGAGGGGCAGGAGGCGGCGCCCGGCGGCGACGTCGTCCACCTGGTGGCCTGCGGCACGGTGCTGCCCGAGGTGCTGGAGGCCGCGGCCCGGTTGGCGGACGAGGGGGTGGCGGCCAACGTCATCGACGTCACCTCCGTGGACCGCCTGTTCCGCCAGTGGCGAGCCGCCGCCCTCGGCGCGCTGGAGACGGCGGGGCGGGTGGCCCCGCCGCCGCAGTTGGAGCGGCTCTTCCCGGCGTCCGAGGCCCGGGCGCCGATCGTGACGGTGCACGACGGGGCGCCGCACACCATGAGCTGGCTCGGAGCGGTCCGCGGCGTCCCGGTCGTCCCCCTGGGCGTGGACCGGTTCGGCCAGGTCGGGTCCACCCCCGACCTGTACCGCTCGTACCGGCTGGACGCCCCGGCGGTGGTCAACGCCGCCTTGCTGGCGCTGGCCGGCGGGACCAGCCCGGCCTGAGGGCGGACCGGGGCGGGACCTCTCGGCGTCAACCTCCGGCGTCCGGGCCGGCGAGGGTGGCCACCATGAGCGCCTTGATGGTGTGGAGGCGGTTCTCGGCCTGGTCGAAGGCCACCGACGCCGGCGACTCGAAGACGTCGTCGGTGACCTCCATCGCCTCCAGCCCGCGCGCCGCCCGGATGCGGCGGCCGACCTCCGTGTGGTCGTCGTGGAACGCCGGCAGGCAGTGCAGGAGCTTCACGTCGGGGTTCCCGGTGGCCGCCAGCAGCCCGGTGTTCACCTGGTAGGGGAGGAGCAGGTCGATGCGCTCGTCCCAGAGCTCCTCGGGTTCGCCCAACGACACCCAGACGTCGGTGTAGACGAAGTCCGCTCCCGCCACCGCCTCCTCGGGTTCCTCGGTGAGCGTCAGCCGGCCGCCGGATGCCTCCGCCAGCCCGGCGGCGGCGGTCCACACGGCCTCCGCCGGCTGCCGTGACGCCGGTGCCGCCACCCGCACGTCCATGCCGGCCAGGGCGCCGCTCGTGACGAGGGAGGCGCACACGTTCCCGGCCCCGTCCCCCACGAAGGCGACCGACACGTCGTCGAGCGGCCGGGCGGCGTGGTCCCGCATGGTGAGGAGGTCGGCCAGGCTCTGGGTGGGGTGCCACTCGTCGGTCAGCCCGTTCCAGACGGGCACCCCGGCGTGGGCCGCCAGCACCTCCACGTCGCTCTGGTCGAAGCCGCGGAACTCGATGCCGTCGACCATGCGGCCCAGCACCCGCGCCGTGTCGGTCACCGACTCCTTGTGCCCCAGCTGCGACTCGCCCGGCCCGAGGTACGTCGTGTGCGCGCCCTGGTCGTGGGCGCCCACCTCGAAGGCCACGCGGGTGCGGGTCGAGGTCTTCTGGAAGATGAGGGCCACGTGCTTGCCCTCGAGGCGGCGCCGTTCCCGCCCCTCGCGCTTCTCCCGGCGGAGCGTGGCGGCGAGCTCGACGACACCGAGGAGCTCCTCGGTGTCGAAGTCCGCGTCCTTCAGGTAGCTGCGGCCCCGGAGTTCCATCCCACATTCTCCACCATCGGCACGGTGGTCACCGTCCGTCGCGCCGTCACCGTGCGCGTCACCGGGTCCGTCCCGGCGTGCCCGGCGCAAATGCTGGGTGAAATTGCAACCGGGGCGGGGTCTTGTCGCCACCCGGCGAGGCGCCTACCGTGCCGCTGTCGCGGGCGCGGGGCGTCCGGCGACGGCGGCCCGCCACCACGGGCGTGGCCGGTGCAGGCGAAGGGATGGGGATGGGTGCAGGGAGCGCCACGTCGGCGCACTCGGCGCGGCACCGCCTGCCGACCCGGGTCGGGTGGGCGGCGGCGGCCGCGCTCTTCGTGCTCGCGGCCGGTGGCGCCGCGACGGCCGGTGGTCGCCCGCTGGACGGGCGCGCCCGCACCGGTGCGTCACCGGCACCGGGGCCGAGCACGGTCGAGGTCCGCGTGTCGGGCAACCAGCTGGTGAACGGCGACGGCGCCCCGGTGCGGCTGCTCGGCGTCGACCGGTCCGGAACGGAGTACGCCTGCGTGCAGGGCTGGGGCATCTTTGACGGCCCGTCGGACGCGGCCTCGGTGGCGGCCATGGCGGCGTGGCACGTCGACGCCGTGCGGGTCCCGCTCAACGAGGACTGCTGGCTCGGCATCAACGGCGTGAACCCGGCGTACGGCGGCGCTGCGTACCGCCAGGCGATCGCCGCCTACGTGCAGCTGCTCAACGCGAGCGGCATCGTCGCCGTGCTGGACCTGCACTGGAACGCACCTGGGACCGAGCTGGCCACGGGGCAGCAGGTCATGGCCGACGCCACACACTCGCCGGCGTTCTGGTCGTCGGTGGCGTCGGCGTTCTCCGCCACCCGGGGGGTCGTCTTCGACCTCTACAACGAGCCCCACACAATCAGCTGGACATGCTGGCTCCACGGCTGCACGACCTCCGCCGGTTGGCGGGCGGCCGGCATGCAGACACTCCTCGACGCCGTCCGCTCGGCCGGCGCCACCCAGCCGGTGATGGTGGGCGGGCTCGGCTGGGCCGGCACACTGTCGGGCTGGCTGAGCCACGAGCCGGTGGACCCCGACCACCAGCTGGTCGCCAGCGTGCACCTCTACAACTTCAGCGGATGCGCAACCGTGGCGTGCTGGGACGCCACCATCGCCCCGGTGGCCGCCGCCGTGCCGGTGGTGACCGGCGAGCTCGGCGAGAACGACTGCGGCCAGTCGTTCGTGGACGCCTACATGCAGTGGGCCGACGCCCACGGCGTCTCCTACCTCGGGTGGGCGTGGGACGCCGGCGGGGGCTGGACGTGCACCGGTGGCCCCTCGCTCATCACGGGCTACACAGGCGTGCCCACGGGCATGGGCGCGGGCTTCCGTTCGCACTTCACCTCCGTGGCCGCCGCCCATCCGGGGACACTGGCCGTCGCCGCGACGGCGGCGACAACATCCCCGGCGGGGTCGACACCGTCGCCCGGCTCCGCCGGGACAGCGCCCCCGCCCGGGTACTGGCTGGCCGACTCGGCCGGCGACGTCTTCGCCTTCGGCGGGGCGGCGGCCCACGGCTCGATGGCGACCCCGCTCAACCAGCCCATCGTGGGGATGGCGGCCACGGCCACAGGCGGGGGCTACTGGCTCGTGGCCGAAGACGGGGGCATCTTCACCTTCGGCAACGCCCGGTTCTCGGGCTCGATGGGCGGCTCCCACCTGAACCAGCCCATCGTGGGCATGGCGGCCGACCGGGCGACCGGCGGCTACTGGGAGGTGGCGGCCGACGGGGGGATCTTCAGCTTCGACGCCCCCTTCGACGGCTCGATGGGCGGCTCCCACCTGAACCAGCCCATCGTGGGGATGGCGGCCACGGCCACAGGCGGGGGCTACTGGCTCGTGGCCGAAGACGGGGGCATCTTCACCTTCGGCAACGCCCGCTTCGACGGCTCGACCGGGGCCATGACCCTCAACGCCCCGATCGTGGGCATGGCCGCCACCCCCGACGCCGGCGGCTACTGGCTGGTCGCCGCCGACGGTGGCATCTTCACCTTCGGCGACGCCGGCTTCTTCGGCTCGGCCGTCGGGACGCCGGCGGGTGCCGGCGCCGCCCAGGTGGTCGCCACCTCGGCCACGGGCTACGTCGTGGCGTCGGCCGGCGGGAACGTGGCCGCCTTCGGCAGCGCC
>JAJYVT010000043.1 GCA_021791845.1 Actinomycetes bacterium
GCGAACACAGAGATGTCCTTCATCAGCGCGTGCCCGTGTTTCGGGCCTGCGGCGAGGCTGGTGAGCACGAGGAGCAGCGCCCCCGAGAGCGTTTCGTGGCCAGTCCCTACGCGATCGGTGGTCGAAGGTCTCACAGGAAGATCTTACTACGGCACCCGTAGCGACGGCAAGCGTAGCTACGAGCAGCGTAGCTACGGTCTACGGAGTTCGACTGGGACGGCCAGCTGACGGTGCGCCTCGGTCCGAACGGCTTCCCGACAGGCCCTCTCCTACTACCTCGAGGTGGTCACAACCGCAAGTGCCGCCACTCGTCGCTTGGCATGATGGCGGCAGTGGAGTTCGAGCTTCACCATGGCTACCGCAGCGGGCTGGCTCCAGCTACCGGGCTCCACGGAACCCGGGACGGGGCAGTTCCGAAGTCCTCGTACATCGACGGGACGGTCAGCACGTTGGTCGGTGCATCCCATCGGTGGGAGACGCTGCTTTCGATTGACGCCCTGTGGAAGAGCAGCGGCACCTGGCGACACTGCAGGATGTGGCCCGAGCGCTAGGCAGCCGTGGAGCAGTGTGCGGCGCCGACGGTTACTGAGATCGGTGCTCCTGACGTCTGGTAATAGAGCAAGATTGTGGCGTCGCCTGTCGCGTTCGTCTCCTTTCCCCAGGTGTTCCCTGAACCTGAGGCCGTGGCATCGGTATAGGGCTGGTTCGAGTGAACGTAGACGATCACATCTGTCGAATAGCCATCGTTGGCAGGTCCCGCGGTGGCCGTGCACCACGCGCCTGACGGGGGTGGGGCCGTGGTCGTGGTCGGGGGTGGCGGTGGCGGTGGCGGTGGCGGTTCCGTGCTCGTGGTCGGGGGTGGTGGCGGGGCCGTGGTGGTCGTCGGTGGCGGAGGTACCGTCGTGACCGGCCGAGGGGTGGAGGTCGTCGGTGAGGCGGCACTCCCCGGTTGCGTGCTCGACTTGGGGGCGCTTGTGCCAGTCGATCGCGCTGGGGCGGGAGATGCGACGAGGATCACCAGATCTTCTCCGAGTGGTATCCCTCTGTGGGCGAGATAGGTTCCGAAGCGCCGGAGCAGGCGCACACCCAGGGCGACGCGCAACCTCGTTCTCCCGATGCGACCTCCCGCGTGCGCATGACAGGCGGTCGACGCGGACAACAGGTACGTCAAGGCATGTCGCCAGGCTGCTCGGGCATTTGGCGGAGCAGTCGCGCGCGTCGCTCTCTGAAGCGCGCGGCCGAGCACTGCACACCGCGCGAGGGCTCCTGGGTGCAACTTCAAGGCAACTGCGGCCCGCATGAGGCCCGTGACGCTGCCCTTCGTACCCTGGGCCCACTGGGAGAGTGCTGATCCGCTGGCGGAAGCTGTCCCAGTTGCTGCTGCTCCGACAGTGATCGACCAAACGGGATGGACCTCCATCCAACCGTGATCCATGTCGAGCACGTACGGGCCAGTCACCGACACTTGGTCACCCACCGCAGGCGTTGGCAGGTCGGCACCCGTGCAGATGCCGTATGTGTACCCGCCACTTCTGTAGGCCGTGACCGGAAGCGGCGGCGGTTTCCCGGGAGTGCAGCCTGGCTGGTCGGCGGGGACGATCTCGGTGACGAGATCGCCGTCCTCGTCGGTGCGGTTGCCGTTGTTGAGCAGGCTCTGTTCTGCCGCTGGAAGCGAGAGGTTGATGTGGATGTCGCCGTCGTCTTCGTAGCGGACCCGGGTCACGGCGCCCGTCACCGTGATGCAGGCCTTGATGACCTGGAGCCGGTACGGGTGGTACACGTTGGCGAGCGGCGAGCCGTTCCGACACTTTCCGGAGGCGGCCGCGAGCGCTACCGCGGGCTGCGTCTGCTTGGCCGATGGCACACCGGTTGGAGGGGTCGCCGGCGTCTTCGCAGCCGCTGCCGCCTGTTGGCTCGTCTCGAAGGGCTCGTGGTCTGTTGTTGTCGCTGTCTTGGAGAGTGTCGGTGTGGATGTCGTTGTCTGCGGGAGCGAACCCGGGGTCGGAGCGCGCATTGCAGAGTCGTGTTCTCGGTGGTGGGTTCCCGGTGTCGTGATGGCTCCGATGAGTCCGAGGAGAAGTACCAGTGCCGCCGGGACTGCAAGGATCCAAGGCCACCGCCTACGAGGCTTTCCGGTGAGGTTCGGTGGTGGGGGACTCGCCATGTCCGCTGGCCCCGTGCCCTTCGCGCTCACATGAAGTAGGAGCGCCACGCGTTCGGGCCCAGCAGTGTCGCGGCCGGTCCCAGGAAACGTCGCGCGCCCTGCACCTTGCGGACGGCCGTCGGCGCCACCGGGCGCTTCACGGACCAAGCCGTGCTACGGGCAGCGTCGATCGCCCGTTGCGCCAGCCTTGAAACGAATGCTCGCAAGAAGCTCACAGCCGGCCCCTCTACGCCCTCCCCTCTCGGGAGGATATTGCGGGATACAAGGACCGGCAAGGGGCACGACGGCCGGGAGCTCGGACTGCTGGTCCACGATGGCCGGAGGCGGAGCCTGCCCGGGACGGGACGCTTTCCGGGCTGGTCGTTTGCTCACGGTTCGGCCTGGTGCGTCAAGCCGCCAGCCAGCCAGCGACGAGCCGAGCTGGCTATCATCGGGATTGCAATCGATCACCAGGAGACGGAGGAGCGGCGATGGGGAACCGACAGCGGATCAGCTACGTGCCGGTCGAGGACATGACCGAGGACATGCGCCGTGAGATGGAGCGGTGCGCCCGTGAAGGGACGCCCCGCCCCGAGAGCTCCGCCATCCGGGCCCACGTCCCCGCCGCCTTCTGGTTCTTCGCCAACGGCTGGGACAACTTGTTCCGCAACGGGATCTGCGACCACGCCATCAAGGAGCTCTGCCGTGTCTACGTGTCGCGCACCGTCAAGTGCGAGTACTGCGGCAACCAGCGGTCGGAGAAGGGCCGGCAGCTGGGTCTGGTCGAGGGGCAGTACGACGACCTCTTGAACTTCGAGCGCTCGTCGACGTACACGGAGCGCCAGAAGGCGGCGCTCTCCTATGCCGAGGCGATCGCTTGGCGGCTCGAGACGGACGACGCGTTCTGGGACCGGCTGCACGCGCACTTCTCCGAGCAGGAGCTGGTCGAGCTCGGCTGCGCAATCGGGCTCACGCTCGGGCAGCAGAGCTGGCTCCGCCTGCTCAACATCGAGCACCACCAGGTCATGGCCGGCACGAGCGCCTCGCTCGCTCCCGGGTTCGAGACGTCTGAGGCGCTCCAGGAGAGCAAGGCGTCCGCCGACTACTGGGCCCGGGCCTGACCCCAGGGGAGCGGATCGTCCAGGGGAGCCCACGGCCGGGTGCACCCACACGACCGATCCGCGTCGGCATGCAGCTCGCGCAATACGGGATGACGTGGAGGACGCTCCTCGACACCGCCCGCGACGCCGAAGCCTTGGGCGTCGATGCACTGTTCAACTGGGATCACTTCTTCGGCCCGGGAGCAGACTCTCCGGAACCCCACTTCGAGTGCTGGACCGTGCTCGCGGCTTGGGCAGCCAGGACCACCTCGGTCGAGCTCGGACCTCTGGTGAGCGCGATCGGGTACCGCAATCCCGACCTGGTGGCGGACATGGCGCGCACTGTGGACCACATCAGCGGAGGACGTCTCATTCTCGGTGTCGGCGCAGGATTCAAGTCGCGCGACTACCAGGAGTACGGATACCCCTTCGGGTCCGCGGCGGATCGGATCGCCGAGCTCGATGCAGGGTTGACGCGCATCCGACGGCGCCTTGGCCGTCTGAACCCAGCACCGGTGCGCCGGACTCCGGTGCTGGTCGGCGGGTCCGGCGAGCGCCGGACGCTCCGCGTCGTCGCGCACCACGCCGACATCTGGCACACCTTTGCGGAAGGGGCGGACTTCGATCGCAAGTCCGGCGTTCTCGACCGCTACTGTCGAGAGGCGGGGAGGGACCCAGCAGAGATCGAGCGATCGGTCCTCGTGGCTGGGGATCCAGCCGTCGTCGGGGATCCGCTGCTGGCGCTCGGGGCGACCTTGTTCGTGATCCACTTGCCGAGAAGTCCGGACATCGACCTCGATCCCTTGCCGGCATGGCTGACGTGGCGGGACCACCACAACGCCACGCGGCAAACGGTCGCCTGAGGCGCCGAACAGGATGATCTGAGCTCGAGCGAAGCGGTCTTGCCCACACCGGCATAATGGCCCGATGGCTCCTGAGATGGTCGTGCCTCGTCGGCTTCGTCGGGGTGACACGGTGAGGGTTGTCGCTCCTGCCCTGAGCCGGGCGTTCGTGGCCGAGCACGACCACAACCTCCTGATCGAGAGGCGCTTCGACGAGATGGGCCTCGAGCTCAGCTTCGCGAACCACGTCGACGAGCGCGACGACTTCGACTCCTCGTCGATCGCCTCGCGGGTCGCTGACCTCCATGACGCGTTCTGCGACCCCGACGTGGCAGGGATCATGACGGTGATCGGCGGGGCGAACAGCAACGAGCTCCTATCCCACCTCGACTGGGACCTCATCGCTGCCAACCCCAAGGTCTTCTGCGGCTATTCGGACATCACCACCCTCCAGAACGCCATCCTCGCCAAGGTCGGCCTGGTCACCTACTTGGGGCCGCACTGGTCGACCTTCGGCATGCGGGACCACTTCGAGCCGACCGGGGAGTGGTTCAAAGCCGCCCTCTTCGACGACGGCCCCATCGAGCTCCATCCCGCGGACACCTGGACCGACGACCCGTGGTTCTCGCACCAGGACGCCCGGGTCCTGCGACGAAACGATGGCTGGTGGCCGATCCAGTGGGGAGAGGGACGCGGTCGGATCGTCGGTGGCAACCTGTGCACCCTCAACCTCCTCCAGGGCACCGAGTACATGCCATCCCTCGACGGAGCCGTGCTCTTCGTCGAGGACGACGCAGCGAGCGACGTCCAGACGTTCGCCCGCGACCTGACCTCGCTCCTCCAGCTTCCCGATGCGGAAGGGGTCCGGGGAATGATCGTCGGTCGGTTCCAAATGGCGAGTGGCATGACGCGTGCACTGCTCGAGCAGATCGTCTCCCGGCAGCCCTCACTCGGCGGTGTCCCGGTGCTCGCGAACGCCGACTTCGGGCACACGAGCCCGTTGGCCACCCTGCCCATCGGCGGAAGCGCTCAGCTCCATGTCGGGGAGCACCCCCTGCTCACGATTGCCCATTCGTAGATCGAGCGTGACACGTACGCACGGAGGTCGCGGGGATCGTGACCGGCCAATGGTGACGGTGTGCCACAATCGACGAGCGCCGCCCGACCGTTCGAGGCGACCAGAGCACTCTGACCTGTACCGATGACCGACGCCTCCCGCTCCACGCCGAGCGTCCCCCCCGGGAGCCGACCCCGCTGGGGCAGGCGACTGGCCATGATGGCCGCGATGGTCGGCCTCGGAGTCGGCGCGGCGGCCTGCGGCTCGCCCACCGGGCCGTCGGCGACGGCCAACCGTCACGAGATCCGGCCGGCCCTCGACCCCCATGTCCAGCGTGCGAAAGCGACGACGACCACGGCACCACCCACGACCAGCACGACCACCACGACGACGGAGCCGCCGACGACCACCACGACGACCGAGCCGCCGACGACCACCACGACCGGTCCCACCGCGCCGGCCCAGGTGGCACCCAACCCAGGCGAGGGTCCCATCACCTCCCCCCCGCTGCCGCCCCCCGGCCCCGGCTTCGTGCCCGACCACGTCACCGCCGTCGGCGACTCGGTGATGATCGACTACGAGGGCCTGCTCGAGCAGGACGTGCCGGGGATCGCCGTCACAGCAGCCGTCAGCCGCGGGTGGACAGCAGGCGAGACAGTGCTGCGCCAGCTCGAGGCCTCGGGCCAGCTCGGCGCCGTCGTCGTGGTCGGGTTGGCCACCAACGGCCCCGTCACTGCCACACAGTTCAACTCGATGATGACACTGCTCGCGGGCGCCTCGCGGGTGGTGTTCGTCAACACGCGTGTCGACCGGACATGGCAGACAGCCAACAACGCCGTGCTCGCTGCCGGCGTGGACCGCACCACCCGGGCGGTGCTCGCCGACTGGTACTCGCTCGCCGCGGCCGATCCCCAGTGGCTCTATCCGACACAGACCCACCTTCCCATCGACGGGACAGGGGCGGCGGCGCTGGCCGCACTGGTGGCGAGCAAGGTCTGACGCCTTGGGTATGAGTCCCCCCCAGCGCTTTCGTGGCGGCGTTGAAAGGCCAGCCGCCGCCACACCCACCCTTGCGGTCTGGAGGGTCGTCCAGCCATCCAGTCGGTCAGCGGCCTCTCGCCAATTCAGGATGCAGCCCATGGTGTCAGCAGCCCGTTGATGCCGCGCTTCACGATCTCGTTGGCGATGACGAGCCGCTGGATCTCGGACGTGCCCTCCCATATGCGGTCGACCCGTATCTCGCGGTAGAGCCGTTCGACGGCGTACTCGCGCATGTACCCGCGCCCGCCGAAGATCTGCACGGCCCGGTCCACCACTCGGCCCGCCGCCTCGGACGCTGCGAGCTTGGTGACGGACGCCTTGGCGTGGAGGAGCTTGCGGTCCATGCCCGCGTCCGCCTCGCTGGCGACCTGGAGCATGAAGGCGCGGTTCGTGGCGATGTCGACCGCGCTGTCCGCCAGCATCGCCAGGATCATCTGGTGGTCGACGAGCCGCGAGTCGAACTGCCTGCGTTCCTTTGCCCATGCCGTGGCCTCCCGTAGCGCTCGCTCGGCGGCGCCGAGGGTGCGGGCGGCGATCATGATCCGTTCCTCCACGAACCACTCCCGCGTCAGCTCCTGACCCTGGCCGACGGCCCCGAGGACGCACTCCGCAGCCACGGGCACGTCGTGGAACGAGATGATCGGGTGCTCGTAGACGAAGGTGTGCATGTAGCGGGGGGTGCGTTCGGTGCACACCCCTGGAAGGTCGCGGTCGACCAGGAACAGGGTGAGCCCGCCAGCCGGGACGACCCTGGCCAGCACGATGAGGAAGTCGGCCACGTCGCCGACGGTGACGAACCACTTCTCCCCGCTGATGCGGTACCCGCCGTCCTCTCGGCGGGTGGCGGTCGTCTCGACGGCGGCGTAGTCCGAGCCGGCGTTCGACTCGCTGACGGCGTAGCAGTCGCGCCGATCGCCGCGGATGGCAGGCAGCAGGTAGCGCTGGCGTTGCGCCGGCGTGCAGGCACGAAGAGCGTTGGCAGGACGCCACACGGTGTCCCAGAGGGCGTTGGTGAGCTGGCCGAGCTCACCTTGGACGATCGCCTGGTCGAGGATCGACAGGCCCGCGCCCCCCCACTCGGCTGGCATGTTGATGGCGGCGAGACCCGATTCGAAGACGTGCTGCTTGATGATGTCGAGGGCGTCGCCGGGAAGCCCGCTTTGCTCCTCGCACGGCTGCTCGTAGGCCTTGATCGTCTCCGCAAGCCTTCCTGCGCGGCGCTTGAGCTCCGTTTGGGACGGGCTGTAGCTCAGGTCCACCAGCACGCTCCTCCCTTTATAATACGTCGGCTATACTACAACACGGAGAGAGGGCGGCGGGAGTGCCGGCGCGGCGCTGCACGGGGTCCCGCCAGACGGTGGGTCAGCCGGCCGGCCCGAGCCGCCGGAGATACTCGTGGACCAGGCCCCGGACGAAGCGCGGTGAGAACCGCCGCGGCTCGAACATGGCCTGGATGCTGATCCCGTCGACGAGGGCGGCGAGGCGGGCTGCCTCCAACGCCGTGTCGAGATCGGATGCGACCTCGTTGCGCGTGACCGCTTCAGCGAAGTGCCGCCGGAGCCGTTCCCGCCACTGGCCGTAGTAGGCAGCCTGCTCGGCGGCAAGGCGCTCGTCAGCGACGGCGCTGCTCCAAAAGGACATCCACACTGCCATCTCGAGCCGGCGCTCCTCGCCGAACGGCAGCACCTGGGCGACCGTGCGCTCGAGGGCCGCCACGCCCTCGAGGCCTTCCGTCTGGTCCTGGATGCGCTCGGCTTCGCGCCGCCACACCCGGCGGAGCGCCGAACGCACCACGTCGTCCTTGTTCCGGAAGTAGTGGGCGATGACGCCCGTCGAGTAGCCGGCCTCGGCGGCGATGTCGCGCAGGTTCGTCCCGTCGAGGCCCGAGCGTGCCATCACACGCCAGGTCGCCTCGAGCACCTCCTCCCGACGGGCTTCGTGATCGACGACCTTCGGCATGGCTCGCGACTCCCGGCACCTCGTCTTCGCATAACGAACGTACTACCTTGTGGCTCGACGACCGGCAGTCCGGCGGCAGCGGCGACGACTACGTGCGCGCCCCGAGCGGGGTCTTCTTGCTCGCGTCGATGAAGGGAACGGCCGCCGTGCGACCCTCAGCCAGCCTGCCCCCTCCGAAGTCCACCTGGAGCGTGGTACCCGGGGCTGCAAGCTCGATCGGGACCCACACGTACCCGATGTTCCGTTCGAGTCGCGGCGACCAGACGAGGTCCGTCACCCGGCCCACAGCGACACCGCCCACGAGTGCGGGCCTCGCCTCGCTGATCTCCTGGGCGAGCGGTTCACCAGGCAGCTCCAGGCCGACCAGCTTCTGCTTCACTCCCTCCCGGCGCACCCGCTCGAGAGCCGCCTTGCCCACGTAGTCGGCCTCCTGCTCCTCGACCAGGCGCTCGAGACCGCTCACCTCGAACGGGTTGTTCTCGAGGGTGAAGTCGGAATTGCAGTTGAAGATGCCAGCCTCGATGCGCCGCGGCTCGCAGGGGGCGATCGGACGGATCCTGTAGGGCGCCCCGGCGCGCATGATCGTCTCCCAGAGCTCGTCACCCCGGGCCGGGTCCGTGAGGTAGAGCTCGTACCCGACCTCGCCGGTCCAGCCGGTCCGGCTGATGACGACCGGGATGTCTCCGATGGCGACGTCGAGGGTCCAGTAGTAGCGCACCTGGTTGATGGCGTCGCCGACGAGGTCCACCATGAGAGGGTGCGCCTTCGGACCTTGGACCTGTACCGGGTGGACGGGCGGGAGCGAGACCGTCGCTCGCAGCCCCCTCCCCTCGGCCAGGCCCATGGCGTAGAGGTGGACGTCGGCGTCCGCCAAGCAGAGCCAGAAGGTGTCCTCGCTACGCCGGAGAAGGACCGGGTCGTTCACGATCCCACCATCCGGAGCGGTGATGATGGCGTACTTCGCCTGCCCGACGGCGCACCGAGTGAGGTCGCGGCACGTGAGCGAATTTGCGAGCTCGAAGCCATCAGGCCCGCTGATCTCCACCACGCGCTCTACCCCGACGTCCCACAACGTGACGTCGTTGACGAGCGCCCAGTACTCCGCGATCGGGTCGTCGTAATAGGCGGGAAGGTACATGTGGTTGTAAATGTCGTACGCGCTGCATCCCCACCGGCGCGTCGCTTCGAAGAACGGGGACCGTCGGTACCATGGGCCGAAGTAGAGGGTGGTCGAGACTGTGTCGGCCGTGGTTCGTGCTTGCATCGTCATCTCTCACCCGCACCTCTCGCGCCGCTCTCCGCCAGCCGGTCGGACTTGCGCTCGTTCTCCGGGTCACAGGCCGTCCCGTGGCCCGCTCCGATTCTCACGCAGTGTCGGCCGATCTTCCACTGGATCTTCCCCCCGGGTCGTCAAAACCTGACCAGTTTGGTAATATTTCGAGGATGACGGTGCGATCGCTGTTCTCCTTCCCCGATCCGGTCAACGAGAAGGCGGCCCGGACCGTGGCCGCCGGCGTGGTGGCCATGAGCGTGGCGGCGCTCGTCACGCAGCAGTCGTGGCTGCTCGTTGTCGTGGCCCTGGGCTTCTGGGCTCGGGTCCTCACCGGCCCGACGCTGAGCCCGCTCGGCCGCCTGGCCACGTCGGTGGTGGCACCGGCCCTCGGGAAGCCCAAGCACGTCCCCGGACCGCCCAAGCGCTTCGCCCAGGCCATCGGCACCGCCTTCAGCACCGCCGCCGCGCTGCTGTGGTTCGTGGCGGGCGCCCACCTGCCCGCACTGGGGGTGACCGCCGCCCTCGCCAGCGCCGCCTTCCTCGAGGCGGCGCTCGGGCTGTGCCTCGGGTGCAAGGTCTTCGGGATCCTCATGCGCCTGGGCCTCCTCCCCCCCTCCGTGTGCGAGGCCTGCGCCGACCTCTCGCTCCGCCACCCTGAGCTGTCGGGGAACCCGGTCCGCACCTGAGCACGGCGTCGCCACGAGGTCGCCGGGTCAGGAGAAGCGCGCCACCACGCTGGTCTTCAACGGCTCGCTCTCCACCGCGTCGTCCACGCCGACGTAGTAGTTGGCAAGCGGTTCGAGACGATCCTGAGGGAGGAAGGAGCGGTACGGATCGCCGACCAGGACCTCCGCGCCGGCTACCGCCAGTGCCGCGAGGCCCTCGATCATGGCCGTGGAAATGTCGCGGTCGTAGAAGACGTCGCCTGCCGTCACGAGGGCGCCCTCGGCTGCGGAGACCGACCTGACGTCCGCCTGGCGGACGGCGACCCGCACCCGGTTGAGACCGGCGTTCAGCCGCGCCGCGTGGACCGCGAGCTCGTCGGTGTCGTAGGCGGCGACGGAACGAGCTCCGGCCAGGGCTGCGGCGATGGCGACGACCCCGGACCCGGTGGCCACATCGACCACGGCCCGGCCGGCGACCAGCGCCGGGTGGCCGAGCAGGTAGCGGGCCAGGGCAAGGCCGCCGGGCCAGACCGACGCCCAGAACGGGGCGGCAAGCTCGCCCCGGCCCATCGCCTCCTCGGCTTCCTCCCACAGCGCGATGGTGTCGCCGGCCAGGCGGAGGCGGATCTCGGGCACCATGGGGTGGGCGCGGATGTCGGTGAAGGCGAGCAGGAACGGCGGAGGCGCTGCCTTGCCCACGGCGGTAGCCTACCGGCGGGTACCGGGGGGCATGAGGGCCGCCCTCAGCCCATGAGCCGCAACAGGTCCTGGTGGAGCCGGGGGGTGGCGCCACAGAGCATCGGGCCCGACGCCAACGTCCATGCTCGACCGTCGATATCGGTCACCGTGCCGCCGGCCTCGGCCACGAGGAGGGACCCGGCCGCGGTGTGCACGACGCCCGGGGTCCGGAAGAGTATGCAGCCTGCAAGGCGTCCGGCGGCGACGTAGGCGAGGGACAGCGTCGTCGAGAAGGACCGCACGTCCCACAGGTCCGCCTCGATCAACGCCGCCGCTCGGCGCCCTGCGTGGGCCCGTGTCGCCGGGGAGCGTGGCCACGCGCCGAGGTCGACGGTCGCGCTGGCATCGTCCGAGCGGAGCCGCTTCCGAGACGGCCGGACGCTCCATGCGCCACGATCACGCTCCGCGACGGCGATCATGCCGGTGGACCCGTCGCCGACGGCCGCGGTCGTGACGACGCCGTCCTCGACGAGCGCGACGTTGACGGCGTACAGGGGGATCCCCGAGGCGTAATTCCGCGTCCCGCAGATGGGGTCGACGAGCCAGTAGGGCCCGGCGACCGGGATCGCGCCGCCTCGCTCCTCGCCGATCACAGGCCAGCCGAACTGGCCGAAGAGCGCCTCCCGGATCAAGTCCTCGGCTCCGAGATCGGTGTCCGTGACGACGTCGCGTCCCTGCTTGGCGTGGACGGTGCCCGTCCCGGCCGCGGCGCGACGCAGCGCCTGGGCGACAGCGTCCGCTGCCGCGGCGGTCTCGGGGCGAAGGAGGGGCGGGGCGCCCTCAGGCGTCAACGGGGGGCACCGTCGCCGGTGGACGGAGAGAGGTGGTCGACCACCCTGGTCGCGACGTCACCCAGGACGCGGAGCTCCTCGTCGGTCATCAGCTCGACGAAGTGACGGCGCACCGACGCCACGTGCGCCGGCACCGCCCGGCGCAGCGTCGAGCACCCCTCATCGGTCAGGGCGACGACGGCCCCCCGCCGGTCGTCGGGGGACCCGCTCCGGCGCACCAGCCCGCGGCGCTCCATCCTCCCGACGTGATGGGCGAGCCGGCTCGTCGACCACAGGAGGCGAGCCGCCAGCTCGCTCGCACGCCAACTTCGGGACGGGACCTCGCTCAAGGCGGTGAGCACGTCGTAGTCGGCCTCCGAGAGCGAGGAGTCGTGGCCGAGATCCCTTGCGATCTGGAGGGCGAGCAGCGCGTGCATCCGGCGGTAGGCACGCCATGCACGCTCCTGGTCCGGCGTGAGCCATCGGGTCCGGGGCACGGACCGACACCCTACCGGGACCGGAAGTTGACGCGTCAGCAACCTCCTGCTTAGGGTGGCTGAGGTGTCAGCAACACGGCGGCGGCGCTTCCCCACCCTCCGGGTGCTGCAGCTCCTCGGCGGCCTGTGCGGGTTCGGTGCCGGCGTGGCGCTCCTCGTGCGGGCACGGTTCGGTCTGGACCCGTGGGACGTCCTCAGCCAGGGCATCGCCCGCGAGCTGCACGTCGAGATGGGCTGGGTCGTCGATGCGGTCGGCGCTGTCGTCCTCATGGCGTGGGTGCCGCTCCGGCAGCGTCCCGGGTTCGGCACGCTGTGCAACGTCGTCGTGATCGGCCTCGTGGCCAACGCGGTGCTCTCCGCGCTCCCGGCGCCACACAGCCTCGTGTTCCGGGTGGCCGCGCTGGCAGGCGGGATCTTCCTCATCGGGACGTCGAGCGGGCTCTACATCGGGGCGGGGTTCGGGCCCGGTCCCCGCGACGGCCTCATGACGGGGATCGCGGCCCGCGGGCACTCGATCAGAGTCGTCCGGACGGCGCTCGAGCTCTCCGTGCTCATCGTCGGCTGGGCGATCGGCGGTTCGGTGGGCGTCGGCACGCTCCTCTACGCCGCCACCATCGGACCGATCGTGCACACGTCTCTCCGGCGCTTCCACCACGGCGGCGGCGACATCCCGGCGGTGGGCACGGAGGCGGTCGGGACGCAGGCAGCGGACCTTTCGGCGGGCCGGTGATCGTCGGGATCGACCTGTCGACCCCGGCCGCAGGCGGCGACGACCCGGTTGGCCCCGCCCAGCCAGCCGAGGCGCTGGGCTCACAGCCGGGCGGTGAGCCAGCCGGGGCCGACCGTCTCGGCGCCCAGCTCGCGAACGCGCTCGCGGAGCTGGCGGTCGGCGGTGACCACGGTGGCGGCAGAGCCGTCGGCGGCGGGGTCCGCGAGCTGCGCCACGAGCGCGTCGTCGCCGCTGCGGGCGGCGTGCACGACGCGCACCCCGTCGACGTCGGCCTCGGCGACGCCGGCACGGGCCGCGCCTTCGAGGACCACGACCACCGGCGAAGGGAGGCGGCCGGCTCGCACCGCGTCGCGCAGCTCGTCGACGAGCTGACGGGCCGCGCCTGCCCGGTCCCGCCACCACCCGGTCGGCCGGGAGCCGATGACGTTGGCGGCGTCGACGAGCAGCACGGGTCGAGCCTTGCACCCCGGGCTGCCGGGGATCCATGGACCGCATCGGCGGAGGCTGCGAAACTCGGTGCCGTCATGTCGGAGCTCCTGATCGCCACGAACCCAGACCCCACATCGCGCCTGGCGTACCTGCTGCGGATCCCGCTGGGAGAAGGCATCGTCCTGCGGACGTCCGGCACCTGGCCGCGCACCAAGGCCCTCTACTGCCACCCGGTCCCCGCCGACGAGTGGCCGGACGAGCCCGACGTCGTCGAGGCGGTGCCCCTGCGGTCCTGTGCCCGCCGGGGAGCGGCGATCGACATCGTGGCCGACCGCTTCCGGGAGAACCGGTCCCAGATCGTCTTCACCACCGCCAGGGGCCGGCAGGCGGTCTTCTGGCAGTCCCCGCGGACGCGCAAGCAGGCCCGGCCGGCCGTCGACCTTCCCACCGCCCGGGCGGCAGGGATCCCGCAGCTGGAGATCCTGGTGGACGCGCACGAGCGGTACCCCTACCGGTTCACCAGCCAACAGGTGGTCACGGGCCGACGGGCGCTCCCCTGCGGGGACTACGGGATCGTTCTCGACGGCGGGCTGGTGGCCGCGGTGGAGCGCAAGTCCCTCCCCGATCTCGTCGGCAGCCTGACGAGCGGCCGCCTGCGCTATGCGCTCGGCGAACTGGCCGCGCTGCCCCGAGCGGCGGTGGTCGTCGAGGAACGCTACTCGCAGGTCTTCAAGCAGACCCGCGTCCGTCCTTCCGTGGTCGCCGACCAGCTCGCCGAGTGCCAGGTTCGCTGGCCCTCGATCCCGATCGTCTTCTGCGAGACCCGCGGGCTCGCCGAGGAGTGGACGTACCGCTACCTGGCCGCAGCGCACGAGTGGGCAACCGGCGAGTCGGCCGCGGTCGAGCGCATCACCGGCGGACCCCTCCAGGCCATCGGCAGCGACGGGAGCGAGGGCATCGCGGCGCGGGCGGCTGCGCTCCCACTCCGGCACACGGCGTCCGGGCACACGGCGTCCGGGCACACGGCGTCCGAGATCCGGGCCTGGGCACGCCTCGAGGGCTTCGCCGTCCCCGAGCGCGGGAGGCTCCCCGTCGCCGTTCGGGACGCCTGGGAGCGTGCCAGCGCGGCTGCGGCTGCGGCTGAAGCCGACGACGGAGGCGGCTCAGCGACGACCGAGCTCGCCGGGAGCTGAGGCAGGCTCCGGGCGCAGGCCGAGCGCAGCGGCCGGACGGCCGGACGGCCGACGAAGGAGCCTCCCCCCGGCGAGGGTGACCAGCGCCCCGCACAACGCGGCCCCGGCGGCCACGAGCCAGCCGTCCGTGTACGAGCCGTGGGCGACGACCACCCCGATCAGCACCGGCCCGAAGACACCGCCCAGCCGCCCGCCGACCTGGGTCACCCCGGTCGCGGTCGCCGGGGAGTCGGGATGCGAGCGGACCACGGCGAAGTTGAAGAGACCGTTCCAACCCCAGCCGGCCCCGAGCGCCACGATGGCTCCGACCGCGAAGAGCACGCGGTCACCGAGCCCCGCACCTGCAGCGAGGGCCGCGTAGCCGGCCACCCCGACGCCGAGCATCATCGCGATCACGATGAAATGTCGACGGCCCCGCCGGTCAGCTTGGATCCCGTTGACGATGCGTGCCAGAACCGCGGCGACGCTGGCCATCGCCACGATGAGGCCCGCCGTCCCCTTCTGGTACCCGATGTGCACCGCCGAGCTGACGAGGAAGGCGACACAGCCGCTCGCGGCCAGCACGCCCAGGCCGAGCCCCAGCGCGAGCACCACCAGCGCCCCCGTGCGGACCTCGGCACGCGGTTGGGCACGATGTTGGCGACGCCGCTCCGCCAGCGAGGTGCGCGATGCGGGGATCAACCAGGCGGCACCGAGCGCCACGATCCCGCCGAGGCAGAACGCCCAACGCCACCCCACGCTGAGCGCGACGGCCGGGACCGCGAGCCCTCCCAGCAGCGAGGCGAACGGCACCGCGGACTGCTTGAGCCCGAAGGCGAGACCCTGCCGCTCCACGGCGCTGCGGCGGGCCAGGAACAGGTTCGTGCCCGGGCTCATGGCCCCGCTCAGTGCCCCTGCGAGGAACAGCAGCACGCTGAGCACCGCCCACGACGCGGTCGTCCAGGCGATCGCCACCTGGACGGCTCCGCTCACGACGAGGATCGCCCGCATGACCCGGGCCCCACCCACGGCTTCGGCCAGCCAACTCCCCGGCACCGAGCTCAACGCCGCACCGAGGTAGTAGACGCCGACAGCCACGCCGAGCTCGGCCGCGCCGAAGTGGAGCGAGTGGCGCACCTGGATCGCCATCGTCCCCACGAGGAAGACCGGCAGTCCGACGGCGATGGTGCCGACGAGGGCGGCCCCGAGATCTCTGCGCATGCCAGCCGAGTGCTCCCGCTGCCGCCGGCCCCTCAAGGGGCCGCGCATCCCATCGCCGCGCGAGTCGCCGTCATGCCGACTACGACGGTACCCCGCCGGGGCCGGCGGCCAGTGGGCTACGCGCGATCGGCCAGCCGCTGGGGCGGGCCGCTGACGTCCTGCGGGCGGCGATCGGCGGGTGCCACGCGCTCCTGACCATCCTGGCTCGCTCGGCTCCAGACGCTCACGGGGACCGTGCGGACGGCACCGACGAGGCGCAGCGACGCCAGCCCCCGGATGAACCACCAGGCGGGATCGAGCTCAAAGCGCCCGAGCCCCTGACGGGCGTTCGCCGGGAACCGGTGGTGGTTGTTGTGCCAGCCCTCCCCCAGGGTGGCGAGGGCGACCAGTCCGTTGTTCCGGCTCTCGTCACGGGTGGCGAAGCGCCGGCGCCCGAAGCGGTGGGCCACGGAGTTCACCGAGAAGGTGGCGTGGTACAGCAGGGTCGTGGACACGAAGAAGCCCCAGACCAGCATCTGGGGACCCGACGTGTGCAGCGCCGGGTCCGCCCGTCCCAGGATCGCCCCCGCCCCGAACGCCGCCAGCGCCGTCGCGATCGGGGCAATGTGGTGGAAGCGGTCCACGAAGCGGAGCTCCGGGAAGCGGGCGAGGTCGGCCACGTTGCCGGGCGGCGCGCTCTGCGGCCGGAAGAGCCACCCGACGTGGCTCTGGAAGAAACCGTCGACAACGGGTGAGTGAGGGTCTCCGGGCCGGTCGGTGAACCGATGGTGCACCCGGTGCGTCGCCACCCACCAGAGCGGGCCGCGCTGGCCGGCGGCGGCGCCGAGGGTCGCTCCCGCCAGCTGGACCGGGCGCGTCATGGCGAAGGAGCGGTGCGCGAAGCCGCGGTGGTAGAAGACGGTGATCCCCAGCATCCGGCTCACGTAGAGCACGGCGCACCCGCAGAGAGCCGCCCAGCTCCAGCCGACGAAGGGCAGCGCGAGGACGCCGAGGTGCACGAGCACGAACGGGACGCCCACGCGGGCGCGGCTCGGCGACGCCGGTCGGGCCGCCGGCTCGGACCGGTCGGCGGCGTCCTCGGTCGTCAAGGACGTCACCCGGGTGCGACCTCGGCCAGACGCCGCTCCAAGCCCCGGATCGCCCGGTCGGCGATCTTTCGGAAGCCGACGGCGAGCAGTGGATCGGCAAGCCCGAGGGGGCCACGGAAACGGAGACGGGCGTCGTAGCGCACTTCGGTGGCCTCCCCTCGGGCGACGACGGTCACCGTGTCCACCGACTCGAGGGCGGCCGAGCGGGCCGTGAACGTGACCCTTCCCGGTCCCCAGTCGGTCACCTCGTAGCGGAGGGGCAACCGCCGCCCCGCAACGTGGACGGTGAGAGCGAAGATACTACCCGGCCCGATGGCACCGGCGTCCTCCCTCCTGGCGGCGACCACTCCCGGGTCCCACTCGGCGGCGTGGCTGAAGTCGGACATGTAGGCGAACGCCTGGTCCGGGCTCCAGCCGGTCGTGACGGTCCTGACAACGTGGGCCATGCGATCCTCCCCGGGTTGCGTCGATATTAGCACTAAACTTCGAGACAGGTCGATGAGGGGAGCCGTGATGGCGAGGGGTGACAGCGGCGGTTCCGGCATGGTCGGCCTGAGGGAGGCGGCGGACCGGCTCGGGGTCCACTACATGACCGTCTACCGCTACCTGCGCACGGGCAGGCTCCCTGCCGTGAAGGTGGCGGGCGAGTGGCGGGTCCGCGCCGCGGACGTCGAGAAGCTGCGGAGCCCCGGGGCGACTGCCACCGGCCGCGGGTCGCGTCGCGCGTGGGCAATGGGCCGCATGCTCGACCGGCTCGTCGCGGGGGACGAGGTCGGGGCCTGGAACATCGTGGAGTCGGCGTTGGCATCCGGGGCGGAGCCGGCCGAGGTCCACCTCGAGCTCATCGCTCCGGCGCTGCGGGCCATCGGTGAGCGGTGGGCGGCCGGGAGCGTCAGCGTCGGCGAGGAGCATCGAGCTTCCGTGGTGGCGCGACGCGTGCTGAGCCGCCTGGGGCCGCGGTTCCTCCGCCGGGGTCGCAAGCGGGGCGCCGTCGTCCTCGGTGCCGTCGCCGGCGAGCGCCACGAGATCCCCGGAGCGATCGTGGCCGACCAGCTGCGCGGCGCGGGGTTCGACGTGGTGGACCTCGGAGCCGACACGCCCGCCACCTCCTTCGTGACCGCCGCCGAGCGCGTCGCCCCGGTGTGCGTGCTCGTGTCCGTCACGGGTTCGGGCCACGAGGCGGCGGTGGCCGAGGCCGTGGCAGCGCTCCGGTCCGGGGCCCGCTGTCGCGTGCTCGTGGGCGGCGCTGCGGTCCCGAACGAGCAGACGGCACGTCGCCTGGGGTCTGACCGGTGGACGGGCCGGGACGCCCGTCACGTCGTGGCTGCGGTCGAGGAGCTGTTGGCGGCCCCCGACGGCGGCTGAGGGCGCGTCGGCGGCGGCACCGGGAGCCGACAGGCGGCTCAGCCTGCGGCGGGTCACGTCCGGAGGAGCAGTGGCGCCCGCCATGCCGGGCGGGCGAGGACCAGCTGCACGTCACTGATGTGCCGCTCCAGGAAGGCCGCTTCGCAGTAAGAGAGATAGAGGCGCCACGTGCGCAGGAAGGGACCGCCGAAGCCAAGGTCCTCGATGTGCGACCGGTGCTCGTCCACGTTCGCCCGCCACCGCCGCAGGGTCTCGGCGTAGTGGCGGCCGATGTCCTCGAGGTCCACGATCCGCAGGTCCGTCCTGGCCACGGCCCGGGCGAGCGAGGCGACGGACGGGAGGCAACTGCCGGGGAAGATGGACGCCTTGATGAAGTCCTCGCCGTGCTTGGCCCGCTCGTAGCTGCGATCCGCGATGGTGATGGCCTGCAGTGCCATGAGGCCGTCCGGCCGCAGCAACCTTGCGCACGTCGTGAAGTAGGTGTCGAGCACGCGCCAGTCGACCGCCTCGACCATCTCGATCGAGACCAGCTTGTCGTACTGGCCGCGCAGGTTCCGGTAGTCCTCTTGGAGGATGGTCACGCGTCCGGACAGGCCGGCGCGCCGCACCCAGTCGCTGGCGTAGGCGTACTGCTCGGCCGAGACGGTCGTCGAGGTCACGCGGCAGCCGTAGCGCGTGGCGGCGTGCACGGCAAAGCCGCCCCAGCCGGTGCCGATCTCGACGACGTGGTCCGCCGCCGTCAGGTCCAGCTTCCGGCAGACGCGGTCCAGCTTGGCGATCGAGGCGTCCTCGAGGGTCATGCCCGGCCGCTCGAACAGGGCGCACGAATAGCTCAGCGTGGGGTCGAGCATGAGCGAGAAGAGCTCGTTACCGATGTCGTAGTGGGCCCGGACGTCACGGCGGTCGTCGGCTGGGGCCCGCCCCCGCAACCGCCGCAACGGGTCGGTGACGGTGGAGACGACCTCGCCGAGCCGGTCCCTCGCCCGTCCTGCCGCCCCCCGGTTGTGGACGAGGATCCGCACCAGCGTCGTCAGGTCGTCGCTCTCCCACCAGCCGGCGGCGTAGCTGCGCCCGAGCCCCACCGAGCCGTGCCGCAGGAGTGCGCCGTAAGCGCCCGGGTGGTGCACACGCACCCGGGCGCGGGGATTGCCGTGACCCAGCTGGAGGACCCCCGCGTCGTCCCCGATCTCGATGGCGCCCCATGCGAGTCGCCCGCCTGCCTCTGCCACCACCCTGCGAGCGAGCCGCGCCCCGACGGTGGAGTGCGGGGGTGCGCCGCCGGCGCGCTGGTCCGGCCGGCTGGCGACCGGGGCGACGACGACATCAGCCATGGACGGCCTCCGGGTGGGGGACGAAGGGTGCACCAGCCCGGAAGAGCGCAAACGCCTGACGGTAGATGCCGGCCGAGACCCGCACGGTCGACAGCGGATGGCGCCAGACCAGGCGGCCGAGGGCGTCACGGTCAGCCGCCCGGCGCTCCAGCCGCAGCCCGGCGTCGAAGAGGACCTCGCCGCCACGCACCGTCTGCATGGACAGCGAAAGGTGATCGCCGGGCGCGTCGTAGCGAAGCTCGTAGTCCATGTCCATGTCGAAGAACGGGGACACGTGCAGCGCCTTGGCGAAGCGGTGCCGTCCCGGCTCGCCCACCACGTAGACGTGCCGTTCGTGCCACGGGGTGTTGGTGACCTCTGCCACCAGCGCCTCCACCCGGCGGGCCGCCGGGTCGAAGCAGTAGTAGAGCGCGATGGGGTTGAACAGCCAGCCCCACGTCCTCAGGTGGGCGAGCATGACGACCGGTCCGGACGGGCGGCGGCCGAGCCGCTCCCCCGCCAGGTCGCGGACGGCATCCGCCAACGGCCCCGGCCGGTCCGGAAGGTAATCACGGCGTCGGAAGCTGACAACGTTGCGCCGCTCCACCGACCACAGCGGGTGAAGCCCGCAGACGGCGTCGAGCTCGTCCAGGTCCACGAACGGCAGGGCGATCCGGTACGAGAACCGGTGCGGCACGGGGGAGCGTCGGCGGTGGACGACCGTGCCGTCGTAGATCGCGCTCCTCACCTCGCCGCTCCGTGCGTCACAGCTCGGCTCCGAGTGCCCGGCACACACGCAACGCGCTCTGGAGCCCGTCCTCGTGGAAGCCATACCCCCAGTAGGCGCCGCAGTACCAGGTCGAGCGTACCCCGCTGATCTCGTGGTATCGCCCCTGGGCCTCCACGGCGGCGCTGTCGAGGACCGGGTGCGCGTACTCGAAGGTGCCGAGGACCGCTCGCGGGTCGATCGCGCCTTGCTGGTTCAAGGTGACGCAGATCTGATGGCGGGACGTGATCGACTGCAACCGGTTCATATGGTACGTGAGGGTCGCCCCGACCGGCCCGCCTCCGCCGGTGCCGTCCAGTCGGTAGTTCCAGCTGGCCCAGGCCCTCCGGGTGCGGGGCAGCAGGCGCACGTCGGTGTGGAGCACGGCGACGTTGGACTGGTACCGGATGCTGCCGAGCACGGACCGCTCGCGCGTGCTGGGGTCGCCCAACACCTCGAGGCTCTGGTCGCTGTGCCCCGCCAGGATGACGTGGTCGAACCGCTCCGGCCCGTGGCGGTCGGTCACGAGCTCCACGCCACCGGGACGGCGAACGACCTTGGTCACCGGGGTCCCGAGGCGCACCCGGTCCCCGAGCGGCGCGAGAATCCGCTCGACGTAGGTGCGGGCTCCGCCGTCGACCGTCCGCCAACACGGCTGCGCGCCGAGCCGGAGCAGGCCGTGGTTGTCGAAGAACCGGGCGAAGGTTGCCGCAGGGATGTCCAGCGCGTCACGGACCGGCGCCGACCAGATGGCCGAGACCATCGGCGCCAGGTACCAGGTGACCATGGAGCGAGACCACGGCCCGGCCGCCACCAGCTCTCCGAGGGTCCGGCCGTCGAGCTCGCCGTCCGCCAGAAGACGCCTCGTGGAACGATTGAAGTGAACGATGTCGGCCAGCATCCGGAGGAACGCGGGTCGCAGCGCGTTGCGTCGCTGGGCGAAGACGGTTCGCGGGGACGTCGATCGCCATTCGACCCCGGTGCCGGCGTCCGAGACGCTGAAGCTCATCTCGCTGAGCTTGGTCCGGACGCCCAGGCGCTCGAAGAGCCGGGACAGTCCTGGGTAGTTCTGCTCGTTGTAGACGATGAACCCGGTGTCCACGTCGTGCGTCTCGTCGCCGAGCTCGATGCGGACGGTGTTGGAATGCCCGCCCGGGCGCCCGTCGCGCTCGAACACGGTCACGTCGTGGCACTTCCCGAGCAGGAACGCGCACGTCAGGCCCGAGATCCCCGTCCCGACGATGGCGATGCGCACTCCGCCTAATTTAGCACTAAAATTCGGTCCATGGTCACCAGGCAACGCGGGACGACGGACGGTTGGCCCGAACCGATGGCGCGGGCGGTCGACGGCCTGCTCGAGGCCACGGTCGTCGGGAGCTTCAGCCGTGCCGGCTACCTGGTGCGACGGGCGGCCGGAGGCTGGGGCGATCCGCCTCGGGTCGACGGCAAGGTGTTCGTCGTCACCGGTGCCTCGTCCGGGATCGGGCGGGCGATCGCCGTCGCCCTCGGGCGGCTGGGCGCCGAGGTGTGGGCGCTCGGCCGCGACGCCGCGCGCACCGGGGCCGTCGCAGACGCCATCGGCGGCGGGGGAGCCCGTGCCCGAGCCTCGGTGCTCGACGTGACCGACGGCTCGTCGGTCGACACCTTCGTCGAGCGGTTCGCCTCGGCGCACGACGAGCTGGACGGCGTCGTCCACGCCGCCGGAGCCCTGCTGCGCGACCACGCCGTGTCGAGGGACGGAATAGAGATGACCGTGGCGACCCACGTGCTCGGCCCCTTCCGGCTCACGTGGCAGCTTGCACCCCTTTTGCACCGCGCGGCGACACCCACCATCGTGACGGTGTCGTCTGGCGGCATGTACACCGAGCGGTTCGACCTTGCCCGCCTCGAGGTGTCTTCCGAGCACTACGACGGTGTTCGCGCCTACGCACGGGCCAAGCGCGCCCAGGTCGTCCTGGCCGGCGAGTGGGCACGTCGGTGGACGCCCTGGAACGTCGCCAGCTACGCCATGCACCCGGGGTGGGTGGCGACGCCTGGCCTGTCGGCCGGTCTCCCCTCGTTCGCCCACCTCGGCCCGCTGCTCCGCCGACCTGAAGAGGGAGCCGACACCGCGGTCTGGCTCGCGGCCGGTGGCGCGCGTGCGCTCGCAGTGAGCGGGGGCGATGGCACGCCGTCGGTGAAGGCGGGGTTCTGGCACGATCGGCGACGTCGCGGCGAGCACTACCTGCCCTGGACGCGCCCCCGGGACGGGAGCGAGGAGCAAGGGCACCTGCTGTGGGACTGGTGCACGGTACGCACCGGCATGGGGCTGGACATGGGGTGGGACGCATGAGGGGCGACGGCCCCGTCGCACTGGTCGTCTTCACGCGGGACCTCCGCGTCGACGACCATCCCGCCCTTGCCGCCGCCGCCGGAGGTGCGTCACAGGTCGTCTGCGCCTTCGTCCACGACGCGACGTTGCGATCCGGCTCCCCGATGCATCCGCTCCGAACCCGGTTTCTCGCCGACTGTCTCGCCGACCTCGACGCGTCGCTCCGGCAGCGTGGCGCTCGGCTCGAGCAGCGGGCCGGACGCTGGGTGGACGAGGTCCTGCGACTCGCGGCGGAGACCGGGGCGCGGACGATCCACTCGAGCGACGACGTGACGCCGTACGCCCAGCGTCGGCTTGGTCGGCTCGAGGCCGCCGCCGGCCGGTCCGCCGAGGTGCGCAGAGCCCCCGGCCTCACCATCGTGCCCCCCGGTGCCGTCACGCCGGCGGGGGGTGACCACTACCGCGTCTTCACGCCCTTCTACCGTCGGTGGCTGGCTGTCCCCCGGCGCCCGCTCCTTCCCGCCCCCCCGCCCTGCTCCCTCCCCGGGCCGGCCCCCGGCCCCGGGCCAGCCTCCGGTCCCGCCCCCGGGGTCGCGTCCGGTGGGGAGCGGGCCGCCCGGGCACGCCTCGCCGCCTGGGGGAAGGGAGCGCTCGCCCGCTACGGGGAGCAGCGGGACGACCTCGCCGATCCGGCGACCTCCGGTCTCTCCGCAGACCTGCACTTCGGCTCGCTCTCCCCGCTGCGGGTCGAGACCGCCCTCGCCGACCTGCCCGGAGCGGCGCCGTTCCTGCGCCAGCTGTGCTGGCGCGACTTCTACCTTCAGCTCCTCGCGGCGCGTCCGGACGCGGCGTGGGCCGACCTCGTCCACCGGGGCGGCCAGGATCGAAGCGATCCGGTCCGGTTCGACGCATGGCGCAGCGGTCTCACGGGCGTGCCGATCGTGGACGCCGCCATGCGGCAGCTGCTGGCGGAGGGCTACCTCTCGAACCGTGCCCGGATGATCGCGGCCTCCTTCTTCACGCGGCACCTGGGGCAGCGCTGGCAGGACGGAGCGCGCCACTTCCTGGCGCACCTCGTGGACGCGGACGTCGCGCTCAACAACCTGAACTGGCAGTGGGTGGCCGGGCGCGGCACCGGGACGAACCCGCACCGGGTGCTGAGCCCGACGCGCCAGGCTCGGCGATTCGATCCCCGCGGCGAGTACGTCCGGCGCTACGTCCCCGAGCTGCGGTCGCTCGACACGGCCCTGGTCCACGAGCCATGGCGTCTGGGCCGGCGCGGACTCGCCCGCATCGGCTATCCGGCGCCGGTCGTTCCGGTCGTTCCGGTCGTTCCGGTCGTTCCGGTCGTTCCGGTCGTCCCGGGAGACCAGGGCGACCCGGGCGCGGCCTGAGGCACGGTCCAGCGTCGCGCGGGGTGGGATCCCGAGGAGGGCGACCCCGAGCAGCCCGACGAGCGGCCCCGAGCTCGGGTCGGTGCCCATCCCGGTCGGGATCTGCCCGAACCCCTGCCCGACCACCCACACCGCCAGCGCGACCGCGATCCCGCTCCATGCGGCCACGATCCGGAACCGCCACGGCAGGATCCCCAGCACGCCGATCGCCAGCTCGACGAGCACCATGGCGGCCACGATGCCGGTCCCGTCACGTACGAGGTCGCGAGCGACCCAGTGCTGGACGTGCACGAGCCAGTTCGGCGCGCCGGCGGCGCTTGCCAGAACCTCGCGTCCCAGCGCCACCCCCGAGCTGTTGGCGGGCAACGCCTGCAGCAGAGCGAACAGCCCCCAGACCAGTCCCCAGGCAGCCGGCACCCATGGCGCCGGCGCGGCATCCTCGCACCTCGAGAGGGCCGCGTGGACCCTCGCCCGCGGGCGATGCCCCCGGCCCAGGACGCGCTGGCGGCCCCTCGCGCCGAGGGGTGGCCACGCCGCCAGGCCGATGACGGCATAGAGGACGACCGCCCCGGGCGCTCCGGCCACGAAGGTGGTCGCCCCGGCGGCAAGGCCTCCCAGACCCTCGCCGAGAAGCCACACCCCGAGCGCCCACCCGATCGAGAGGGCGAGCGCGGGACGGACCGTCCTCTTGAAGAGCAGACCCCCACCGATCCCCAGTTGGACGAGCGCGAACAGCGCGTCCCAGACAACCGGGTGGGCGAGGATCATCGCGCTCGCCCACTGCACGGGGTCGCGCACGTAGAGGGGCTCCCCGCTCGCGGAGGGAAGGATGACCCGCTCTGCGAACCCTCTGGTGAACATGAACGGCTGGAGCTGCAGGGCGCCGTCGAGGGTCCAGACGACGCCGAGGGCGAGTTGCAGCGTGCGCCGGGTCACCCACGGCCGGCGCCCGCTCCGGGACTCGGGCACGTCGTGCAGAAACTGGAGGGCGGCCATCACGGGCTCCCGGTGCTCGTCACCGGGTAGGCTGACGTCAGCGAGGCGTACACGACCGTGTTCGAGAGGTAGTGCCCGGTTGTGGAGTCGAATGCCCCTCCGCAGGTGATCAGTCGGAGAGCGGCGAAGTCGGTGTTGCCGTAGACCGCCGTCGTGGGGAAGCTCGACTTGGGGTACTCGCGAACCCCGGTGACGGTGAAGACGGCGACGATCCCGTCGGCGAGCGTCACGTTCACCGGGTCCCCCGGCTCGAGGGCGCCGAGATCGAAGAAGACCGACGGTCCTGTCGCAGCCGAGTCGATGTGACCTTCGATGACGGACGGACCGATCTCGCCCGGGGTGGGCGAGGCGTCGAACCACGCCGCCTCGTTGTAGGCCGGCCCGGGCTGCGGCACCTGGATGGTGCCTGTCGGCGCCACGCCGAGATCCTGGAGCTTGGACGCCACCTGGATGGCCGGGATGTCGATCGAGACCGGTCTCGACGCGGGCAGCGTCGGTCCGACGACCTTCGGGTTGGGGCCCGTCGCCGGCTCCGCCGACCGGACCGCGTCCCCGCCCGCCCCAGCCGTGCTGGCCGGCCCGGTGGTTCCCGCCACCTGTGCAGTCGGTTGGGGGGCATGCTCCTGCGAGGCGGCGGCCACGCCCACGGCAAGCCCGCCCGCCAGAAGAAGGACGGCGCCGGACACCGTCACGCCCCTCGACGCACTGCCGATTGCGAGCCGGTTCGTGCGTGCCATGGATGCGCGTGCTCCTCTCGTTCGTACTCCACCCCCTCGCCTTCTCCGGCACCGCGCCCCGGCGCGGATTAAGCGGATCAAGCGAGGTGCGGCGCCGATGCGCGTCCCCGCACCACCGGCACCGCCGTCATCCGGCCGCGGGCGTGGCTCCGAAGGAGCGCACGAAGGACCCCAACGACGGAAGGGATTTGGACAACCATGCACAACTCGAAGAAGAAGCTGCTCAGCATCGCTGGCGCGACGGCCGGGGCCGCAGGCATGACCCTGCTCGGCCTCGGCGCGACGACGGCGCCGCTGGCCGGTGCCGCCACAACGGGTGCGACCACGTACACCGCGACGTTGAAGCCGGTCCCGTTGAACGGGCAGACACAGGCGTCGGGAACACTGAAGCTCGTGCTCACAGGGAGCAAGGCCACGATCACCGAGCACGTGACCGGGCTTGCCGCCACGTTCACAGGGAACCCGTTCCCGCACGTCCAGCACATTCACGGCGGCGCCAAGGGCACGTGCCCCGGTGCGACAGCCACAACCAACCATGACGGCGTCATCAGCACCACAGAGGGGAAGCCGTTCTACGGCACAATCCTCACCACGCTGTCGATCGGATCGGG
>JAJYVT010000044.1 GCA_021791845.1 Actinomycetes bacterium
CCCGGGGAGCCACGGGGCGCCCACGGGTGGTCAAGTTCGACGGCTGCTACCACGGCCACTCCGACGTGCTGCTCGCCGGCGGGGGCAGCGGCGTCGCCACCCTGGGCCTGCCCGGCTCGGCCGGCGTTCCGCCGGCCGCCGTGGCCGACACGCTGGTGGTGCCCTACAACCAGGTGCCCCAGCTCGGCGACGACGTGGCCTGCGTCGTGGTGGAGCCGGTGGCCGCCAACATGAACCTGGTGCCGCCGGCGCCGGGGTTCCTGGAGGGCCTGCGGGCCGCCTGCGACGCCGCCGGCGCGCTGCTCGTGTTCGACGAGGTGATCACCGGCTTCCGCCTCGGGCCGGGTGGCGCCACCGCCCGTTCCGGCGTGATCCCCGACCTGTGGTGCTTCGGCAAGGTGATCGGGGGCGGCCTGCCCATCGGGGCGCTGGGCGGCCGTCGGGACGTGATGAGGGCGCTCGCGCCCCAGGGCCCCGTGTACCAGGCGGGCACCCTCTCGGGGAACCCGTTGGCCACGGCGGCCGGGCTCGCCGTCCTCTCCCACGTGTCGGCCGGCGACTACGACGCCCTGGCCGGACGGGCTGCCGCCTTCGCCGCCGACCTCGGCGCCGCCCTCGTGGGCGGGGGGCTGGCCGCGTCCACGGTCGCCGTCGGCCCGCTCGTCGGCCTGTTCGTCGGCCCGCCGGGCTCCGAGGTGGCGCCGCCGGCGGACTACGAGGGGGCGCGCGCCCTGGCCGGCAACGGCGTCTACGCCCGACTGTTCCACGCCCTCCTCCGCCGCGGGGTGGCCCTGGCGCCGGGGCCGTACGAGGTGCTGTTCCCCGGGCTCGCCCACGGCGAGCGGGAGCTGGCGGTGGCGGTGGAGGCGGCGGCCGATGCCGCGGCCGAGGTGGTCACCGCCCTGCCCGCCGCCTGAGCGCACCCGCATCGCACCGGCATCTCACCGGGGCCGGGCGGGGCGGCCGTACGATGATGCGGTGACCGCGCCGTCCCCGAGCGGTGCCCCCGGCGGCCTCGTCCTCATGGGCGCGACGATGGAGCTGGCCGGGACACGGGGACCGGCCACGGTCGTCACCGGCGTGACGCTGGCACTCGGGCCCGACGGCCTGACCGTCACCCGGCCGTCGGGCCCGCCGACCGCGGTGCCCTGGTCGTCGGTGGGCTGGGCCCGCTGCGGCGAGGGGGGCATCCTGGACGACGGCACGCCGGCCGTGGCCGTCGCCGCCACGGTGGGCGGCCGCCTGGTGCGCTGGCTCGTCCCCGAGGACCAGATGCCCCCGGCGCGCGCCATGGCCATCGACCAGCTCCTCGCCGCCCGAACCGCCGCCGCCGACGGCAGCGCCGCCGACGGCAGCGCCGCCACCGACCCCGCAGCCGCCGCCATCCCCGCCGCCGACGGCAGCGCCGCCACCGACCCCGCGACCGCCGCCATCCCCGCCGCCGACGGCACCGCCGCCACCGACCCCGCAGCCGCCGGGCGGGGCGCGGCCCGGACCGGAGCCCGTGCTGCCCGCCCGCTGGCGCAGGGCCCGGCGCCGGGCGGTCCGTGGAGCGCTCCGCCCCTGCCGCCGCCCCTGCCGCCGCTCCGGCCGCCGCTCCGGCCGGCGGCGAGGGCGAGGACGGCCGCGCCACGGTCGCTCGGCACGGCGGTCGCCTGGCTGGCCGTCGTGGCGCTCGTGCTGGTGGGCGCCGGGCTGCTGGTGGTGTCCTCCGTCCACGTTCCCCACCGTCCGCGTCACCGCGCCCACCCGGCGAGCACGCACCGCCTGGTGCAGGCCCGTTCCCTGGCCAGCGCCGTCTCCCTGCGCCAGGCCGACCTGCCGGCGGGGTGGACCCCGGTCTCGACACCGTCGGGGCCGCTGAGCGGCTTCGTGGACGCGGCCGCCGGTTCGCGTCCCACGCCCGGGTCGGTGCAGGCGGCCGGCAGCTACGCCCACTGCCTGGGCGTCCGCACGCCGGCGGTGCCGCTCGTCGGCGCCGGCCCCACGCCGCTGGCCCAGTCGACGTCGGGCGCCTTCGCCGGACCGGCGACGGGGGCGCCGATGCAGGTCGCCTCGATCACCGCGGTCTACGCCACGCCGGCCCCGGTCCGCCGGGCCGTGGCCCAGCTGGAGCGCCAACGCTTCGCCTCCTGCTTCGGCGCCGCGGTGGGACAGGAGCTCGCCAGCTCGCTCGCCGCCCAGGCGCCGTCGGGCGTGACCACGGGCACGGCCAGCGCGCAGGCGCTTCCCCTGCCCCGCTGGGCCGGTATCCGGGCCACGGGGGTCGAGCTGAAGGTGCCGCTGGACATCCGGGGCGAGGCCACCAGCGTGCAGCTCGGGTTCGTCTTCGTCACCGGGGCCAGGGTGGTGGCGACCCTCGTCAGCTTCAGCACGACGGGCGTGCCGACGAGCACCTCCCAGGCCCTGGCCGCCACCCTGGAGGAGGAGGTGGCCGCCGCCGGTGCCGCCTGACCTGGCGGCGGCGACCAGACCCGTGGCGCCGGCCCGGGCCGACCGTGGCAACGGGCTGTGGCGACCGTGGCAGCGGGCCGGGGTTCCCAGCGCCGGGCGAGCCCGGAGCGCTCAGGCGAGCAGCGAGGAGGCCAGCTCGGGGGGCATCGTGTCGGCGATGCGCAGCAGCAGGTCGTACCCCAGCTCCGCCACCCCCGGGGCGCCCGGCCGCATGAGGTTGGCCATGATCCGCAGCAGCTCCTTCATGAACGCCTCGGACCGCATGCCGACGGCCACGCACCAGTGCATGGCGGCGGGGTTGGAGATGAGCCGGACGAAGGCACGGCCGACGCGGTAGTAGTCGCCGTACGCCTCGGTGAGGTGCCGGTCGTAGCGCCGCAGCGCCGCCGGGCCCTCGCCCGCCAGCGCCGCGCCCAGGAAGGCGGCGGCGAGCCGGCCGGTCTCGTAGGCGTAGGCGATCCCCTCGCCGTTGAACGGGTTGATCGAGCCCCCGGCGTCCCCGGCCAACAGGACGTTGTCGCCGGTGTGCGGTTGGACGGCCATGCTCATCGGGAGCTTCCCGCCGGTGGGCGGGCCGCAGCTCGTCTCCGGCGACAGGCCCCAGCTCGCGGGCGCCCCGGCCACGAAGGCGTCCATGAGGCGCGACGTGTTGACGCCCTTCCAGCGCTGGTCGGTCGACAAGAGCCCGACGCCCACGTTCACCCGGCCGTCGCCGAGCGGGAAGATCCAGCCGTAGCCGGGGACGGCGTTGCCGTCGGCGTCGCGGATGTCGAGGTGGGACTCGATGTACACGTCGTCGTGGCGCGGGGAGCGGTAGTAGCCCCGGAGCGCCATGCCCAGCGGGTAGCCCTTCTGCCGGGCGCTCCCGAGGGCCCGGCCGAAGCGGGAGTTGGACCCGTCGGCCACGACCACGTAGCGCGCCCGGAGCTCGCGCGTCTCGCCCGACTCGGTGTCCCGCACCACCGCCCCGAGGCACGAGGGCAGGTGTCTCGCCCCGTCCCCCGGCCCGGGCCCCGCCTCGCCGCCGCCGATCCGGTCGCCGTCCTCGCCGCCGATCCGGTCGCCTTCCCGGTCGCCGCCCTTCCCGCCGGCCGGGCTGCCGCCGGCCCCCTCGGCCAGGATCGGCGACAGGGCCTCGGTGTGCTGGTGGACCGATGCGCCGGCCTTGGCCGCCCGCTCCGCCACCAGGCCGTCGAGGTCGTGACGGGTGATGGTGTAGCCGTAGGAGGGGAACACGGGGTGCTGGGGCCAGGGCATCTCCAGCACCTGTCCCCACCCGCAGGAGCGCAGGCCCCAGTAGCGGTGCCCGGCCTCCAGGGCGTCCTCCAGCCCCATGTCGGCCAGCTGGCGCACGGCGCGGGGGGTGAGGCCGTCGCCGCAGGTCTTCTCCCGCGGGAACTGCTTCTTCTCCACGACCGCCACATCCCAACCGGCGTCGGCCAGCCAGTAGGCGCAGGACGAGCCGGCGGGCCCGCCCCCCACCACCAGGACGTCGTGGACGTGGGGGGCCTTGCGGCGTCGCCGGCTCGGCGCCGGCGTGGGGGTCGCGTCGGCTGCGGTCATCCCCCGGATCGTAGGCGCGCCCCGCCCGGCCGCCGTCGGCGGCCGCCGGCACGGGGCGTTCGGATGTGACCGCGTGAACGAGCCCGTGGTAGAAACGAATTCGTCGTGGACCAGTACCTCCCGATCCTCCTGCTCATGGTGCTCGGAGCGCTCTTCGCAGCGCTCTCGTTCGGCGCATCGAAGCTGCTGGCCCCCCGGGCCAAGCCCACGGCGCAGAAGGTGGCGCCCTACGAGTGCGGGATCGTGCCCGACCGCGAGCCGCCGTCGCGCTTCCCGGTCCGCTTCTACCTCGTGGCGATGATCTTCATCATCTTCGACATCGAGATCATCTTCCTCTACCCCTGGGCGGTCGTCTTCCGGCAGCTGCGCGTGTTCGGCCTGGTCGAGGTGCTCGTGTTCGCGGCCGTGGTGCTGGTCGCCTTCGCCTACCTCGTGAGCAACGGCGCGCTGCAGTGGGGCCCGGGCCGCCGGCTCCAGCCCGGCGTGCCTGCCCGCACGTCCGAGTCCACCATCGCCCGTGTGCAGACCGACGCCCCCGCCCCGGACCGGGCGGCGTAGAGGGACGCTGCAATGGGTCTCGAGGACCTCCAGCACAACTTCCTGACCGGCCGGCTCGAGGACCTGGTGAAGTGGGCGCGGCGCAACAGCGTCTGGCCCGCCACCTTCGGGCTGGCGTGCTGCGCCATCGAGATGATGGCCGTGGGCGCGGCCGACTTCGACATCAGCCGGCTGGGCATGGAGGTGTTCCGCGCCTCGCCCCGCCAGGCGGACCTCATGATCGTCGCCGGGCGGGTGTCGCAGAAGATGGCCCCGGTGCTCCGCCAGGTGTACGACCAGATGATGGAGCCCAAGTGGGTCATCTCCATGGGCGTCTGCGCCTCGACCGGCGGGATGTTCAACAACTACGCCATCGTGCAGGGTGTGGACCAGGTCGTGCCGGTGGACGTGTACGCCCCCGGCTGCCCCCCGTCCCCCGAGACGCTGCTGCACGCGATCCTCACGCTGCACGAGAAGATCCGCACCGGCGCCATCACCCGCCGCCCCGACCGCCTCGCCAGGACGGCCCGCGGCGAGCAGCTTGCCGGATGGGTGCCCGAGGCGCCCGACGCGGTGCGAGTCTCCACGCCGAGATGAGCGCCGTCGAGCCGACCCCGGCGGCCGCTCCCGAGGCCGCCGGCACCGCCGGGTCCCCCGACGTGCCCGACGTGCCCCGCGCCCCGGGGCGGTGGACCGACGAGGTCGCCTTCCCGCCGCGGGCCAGCTACCACCAGCTGGTCGAGGAGTACAAGGCGTCGGGCTTCGAGCAGCTCTCCGACCTGACCGCGGTCGACTACCTGACCCACCCCGGACGGAGCCTCCCGCCGGGGGTGGAGGCGGCGAGGTTCGAGGTCGTGGCCAACCTGCTGTCCCTCTCCGCCCGCCGCCGCGTCCGGGTGCGGGTGCAGGTGCCGGAGGACGACCCGGCCGTGGACACGCTGTGGGACCTCTATCCCGGGGCCGAGGCGATGGAGCGCGAGGTGTTCGACCTCTTCGGGATCCGCTTCGCCGGCCACCCCGACCTGACGCGCATCCTCATGCCCGAGGACTGGGAGGGCCACCCGCTGCGCAAGGACTACGGCGTCGGAAGGGTGCCCGTGCAGTTCAAGGAAGCGCCGGGTCCGCGATGAGCGACGAGCGATCCGTGGGCGGGGTGCGACAGGCGCGCCGCTTCGCCACCGCCGAGACGTCGGAGGGAGCCCAGGAGCTGGCGACACGGGCGAGGACGTCGCCCGACGAGCTGCGCCGCGAGGCCGGGGCGGTGCTCCGCATCCCCGAGGGCGGCGTGGTCGACGCCGGCGACATCGACATCGAGCGCCGGTCCGACGAGACGATGATCATCAACATGGGGCCCCAGCACCCGTCCACCCACGGCGTGCTGCGCCTGATGCTGGAGCTCGACGGCGAGACGGTGCTGCGCACCAAGCCGGTGATCGGCTACCTGCACACCGGGATGGAGAAGACGGGGGAGGAGCTCACCTACATCCAGGGCGGGACCAACGTCACCCGCATGGACTACCTCTCTCCGCTCACCAACGAGCTCGTGTTCGCGCTGGCCACCGAGGCGCTGCTCGACGTCGAGCTCCCGCCCCGCGCCACCTGGATCCGCATGCTGATGTCGGAGCTCCAGCGAATGTCGTCGCACCTCATGTGGATGGCCACGAACGGCATGGACCTCGGCTCCACCTCGATGATGATCTACGGCTTCCGCGAGCGCGAGATGATCCTCGCCTTCTGGGAGAAGGTCACCGGCCTGCGGATGAACCACAACTACATCCGACCCGGCGGCGTGGCGGCCGACCTGCCGGACGGGTGGGAGGACGACGTCGACGTCATCTGCGACACCATCCTGCGGCGGACGTACGAGTACGACGAGCTGCTGACCGGCCAGCCGATCTTCCGGGAGCGCATGGAGGGGGTGGGGAACCTCTCGGCCGAGGAGGCCCTGGCCCTGTCGGTCACCGGCCCCATCCTGCGTTCGACCGGCGTGCCGTGGGACCTCCGGCGGACCATGCCCTACCTCGACTACGCGCAGCTGGACTTCGACGTGATCGTGGGCACCTACGGCGACAACTTCGACCGTTACGCCATCCGGCTCAACGAGATCCGCGAGTCGGTGAAGCTCGTGCGCCAGATCAGGGACCGCATGCCGCCGGGGGACTACCGGGTCCAGGACCGCAAGGTGACCCCGCCGCCCCGGGCCCGGATCGACGAGTCCATGGAGGCCCTGATCCACCACTTCAAGATCTTCACCGAGGGCTTCCGGGTGCCCGAGGGCGAGGTCTACGTGGCGATCGAGTCGCCCCGGGGCGAGATCGGCTGCTACCTCGTGTCGGACGGCACGTCCAAGCCCTACCGCATGCACATCCGCGGGCCGAGCTTCGTCAACCTGCAGGCCGTCCCGACCCTGCTGCGCGGCGGCCTCATCGCCGACGCCGTGGCCATCATCTCCTCGGTGGACCCGGTCATGGGCGAGGTGGACCGGTGAGCCGCTTCAGCCCCGAGATGGCCGACCGGGCACGCGCCCTGGTGGCCCTCTACCCCGAGCCGCGGTCCGCCCTGATCCCGCTCTGCCATCTGGCCCAGGAGCAGGACGGGTGGCTCCAGGTCGACGCCATGGAGGAGATCGCCGAGCTCGTCGGGGTGACGCCGGCCGAGGTGCGGGGCACCGCCAGCTTCTACGACATGCTCCACACCGAGCCCGTGGGCCGCTACGTGGTGTCCGTCTGCACCAACATCGCCTGCCTGCTCGGCGGGGCCGAGGAGCTCCTGGCCCATGCCGAGGCGACCCTCGGGGTGCGCGCCGGCGGGACCACGGCCGACGGGGTGATCACCCTCGAGGACGCCGAGTGCCTGGCGGACTGCGACCGCACCCCGTGCGTGACGGTGAACCACCGCTACGTCGGGGGCCTCTCGCCGGAGGCGTTCGACCAGCTGGTGGACGACCTGCGGGCGGGGCGCCGGGCCGAGGAGATCCCCCCGCACGGGACCCTCGTGCGGGTGCGCCGCAACGGCGGCCTGCGGGCCGACCCGTCCCGGGTGGCGGCCGAGCGGGCCGCCATGGCCGAGGCCCAGGCCGCCCGGGCGCGGGAGAAGGCCGCCCGTGAGCAGCGCGAGCAGGAGGCCCAGGGCGGCGCGGGCGGGGGAGGCGGGTCCTGATGGCCGTGACCGACGCTCCCCGCATCGTGACGGCCCGGACGGCCTACGAGGACTCGTACACCCTCGAGCGCTTCCTGGCGACCGGCGGGTACGAGGGGCTGCGCAAGGCGCTCTCCATGACCCCGGAGGCGGTCGCGGCCGAGGTGGACGCGGCCAGCCTGCTCGGCCGGGGCGGCGCCGGCTTCCCGGCCGGGCGCAAGTGGTCGATGCTGCGCAAGGACCCCGTCACGTACCTGGTGGTGAACGGGGACGAGAGCGAGCCCGCCACGTTCAAGGACCACCTGCTGGTCGAGCGGGACCCGCACCAGCTGATCGAGGGCGTCCTCATCGCCGCCTACGCGCTGCAGGTCACCCAGGCGTTCATCTACCTCCGGGGCGAGTTCGCCCTCGGGCTCGAGCGGGTCCAGCAGGCTCTGAACGAGGCGTACGACCACGGCGCCGTCGGCACCGACATCTTCGGGTCCGGCTTCTCGGTGGACCTCGTGGTCCACCCCGGCGCGGGCGCCTACATCTGCGGCGAGGAGACCGCCCTCCTCGAGTCGCTCGAGGGCAAGCGCGGGTTCCCCCGGATCAAGCCGCCCTTCTTCCCCGCCGTCATCGGGCTCTACGGGCAGCCCACGGTGGTGAACAACGTCGAGACGATGTCCAACCTGCCCTGGATCGTCCTCAACGGCGGCCAGGCCTTCGCCGGCCTGGGCGGGGGGCGGTCGGCCGGCACCCGGCTGTTCGCCCTGTCGGGCCACGTGAAGCGGCCCGGCACCTACGAGGTCGAGATGGTGAAGACCACCTTCCGGGACCTCATCGAGGCGCCGGTGTACGGCGGGGGCGTCACCGGCGGACGGGAGGTGAAGGCCTTCATCCCCGGCGGCGTGTCGGCCCCGTGGTTCGGGCCCCAGCACCTCGACCTGCCGCTCGGCCAGGACGAGGTGGGCGAGGCCGGATCGATGCTCGGGTCGGGGGCCATCACCGTGATGGACTCGACCACCTGCATGGTGCGGGCGGCGTGGCGGGTCACCAAGTTCTTCGCCCGCGAGTCCTGCGGGCAGTGCACCCCGTGCCGGGAGGGATCCGGCTGGCTCGAGCGGATCATGCGGCGCATCGAGCACGGCGGGGGCAGGGAGGAGGACCTGGAGCTCCTCCTGGACGCGTGCGACAACATCTCGCCCGGTTTGCGGTGGCCGCCTCAGCAGACGACCATCTGCGTGCTCGGGCCTTCGATCCCGTCGTCCATCCACTCCGCCATCGACATGTTCCGCGACGAGTTCCTGCTGCACGTGAAAGAGGGGAGGTGCCCCTTTGCCTGAGACGGCACCCGGCGAGCACCACCGCCTCGACACCGGCGACGAGGTCGACCCGGCCGACGCCGGCTCGGTCCCCTTCACCCTCGACGGCCGTCCGGCGACGGCCCGGCCCGGCGAGGTCGTCATCAGCGCGGCCGAGCGGGCGGGGACGTACATCCCTCGCTTCTGCTACCACCCGCGGATGAAGCCGGTCGGGATGTGCCGCATGTGCCTGGTCGAGGTGAGCGGCCCCCGGGGGGCCACCCTCCAGCCGGCCTGCTACGTCAGCGTGGCCGAGGGCATGGAGGTCGTCACCGACTCCGAGAAGGTGAAGAAGGCGCAGGACGGCGTCCTCGAGTTCCTGCTCGTGAACCACCCGCTGGACTGCCCGGTGTGCGACAAGGGCGGCGAGTGCCCGCTGCAGGACCAGACGCTGGCCTACGGGCCGGGCGAGAGCCGCTTCGTGGAGGAGAAGCGCCACTTCGAGAAACCCATCGCCATCTCGGACCTGGTGCTGCTCGACCGGGAGCGCTGCATCCAGTGCGCCCGCTGCACCCGCTTTGCCGACGAGATCGCCGGCGAGGCCCTCATCGACTTCGCCGGCCGGGGCGAGCGGGTGGAGGTGGCCACCTTCCCGGACGAGCCGTTCCGCTCCTACTTCAGCGGCAACACGGTGCAGATCTGCCCCGTCGGGGCCCTGACCGCCAAGCCGTACCGGTTCACCGCCCGTCCTTGGGACCTTGACCAGGTGGAGTCCACCTGCACCACGTGCGCCTTCGGCTGCCGGGTGGCCGTGCAGTCGTCGACCAACCGGCTGACCCGCCTGCTCGGCATCGACGCCGACCCGGTGAACCAGAGCTGGCTGTGCGACAAGGGGCGGTTCGTCTTCGAGGCGGTCAACGGCGACGAGGTCTCCCGCGGCCCGCTCCCGCAGGGCGCGTCCGACCCGGCGGTCGACGTGGTGCCGGCCACCGCCTCCCAGGTCGGCTCCCTCGCACCGTCGCGCGGGCAGTTCATGGGCGAGGTGGCCGAGGACCGCGAGGTCCGCACCGGGCGGCTGGCCGAGCCGATGGTGCGCAAGGACGGCCAGCTCGTCGCGGCCGGGTGGGGCGAGGCGCTGGCCGCCGCCGCCGCCCGCCTGGACGCGGTGCGCCGCGCCCACGGACCGGAGGCCATCGCCGTGATCGGCGGCGCCCGTTCCACCAACGAGGGCGCCTATGCCTGGACCAAGCTGGCCAAGTCCGTCCTGCGCACCGACTCGGTCGACGCCCAGCTCGCCGACGGTCTGCCGGCCGAGCTCGTGCTGGCGCTGCCCCGGGCGACCATCGACGACGCGTGCCGGGCCCGTACCGTGCTCGTCCTCTCGGGCGACGTCCGGGAGGAGCTGCCGGTGCTGTTCCTGCGCCTGCGGGCCGCGGTGCAGGCCGGCACCACCTCGCTGGTCGAGATCGCGGCGCAGCCCACCGCCCTCACCCCGCTCTGCGCCGTCTCGCTCCGGGCCCGGCCCGGGGACACCCCGGCGATCGTGGAGGCCGTCGTCGGCGGACCCGGCGCGCCCGTGCCCACCCACCCCGACGGCGAGGCGGTCACCGCCGCCGACCTGGAGCGGGCCCGCCAGCTGCTGGCGGGGAGCGACGACGAGGGCGCGGGAGGCGCGGGAGGCGTGGTCGTCGTGCTCGGGCGCCCGTCCCTGGCCGAGGACGCCGGGGTCGTCGCGGCCGCGGCCCGCCGGCTGGCCGCCACCGTGCCGGGGGTCACGTTCCTCCCCGCGCTCCGCCGGGGCAACGTGCTGGGGGCCCTCGAGCTGGGCATGGCCCCGGGGCTCCTGCCGGGCCGGGTCTCGCTCGACGCCGGCCGGGCGTGGTTCGCCGCCGCCTGGGGCGCGGCGCCGGAGCGGCGCGGCCTCGACGCCGCCGGGTCCCTGCGGTCCGCGGCCGAGGGCGGCGAGGTGAAGGCCCTCGTCGTGCTGGGCGCCGACCTCCTCTCCGACTTCCCCGACGCCGACCTCGCCCGCCGGGCGCTGGAGCAGGCCGACACCGTGGTGGCCGTGTGCGGCCACCCCTCGGCCACCGCCGAGCGGGCCGACGTGGTGCTGCCCGCCGCGGTCGACCACGAGCGCGCCGGCACCACGACCAACGTCGAGGGGCGCGTCAGTCGGCTGGGCCAGAAGATCGTCCCGCCCGGCCAGGCCTGGGCCGACTGGATGATCGCCGCCGAGCTGGCGGCCGAGCTGGGGGCGGACCTCGGCTTCGGCTCGACGGCCGACGTCTGGGAGGAGATCGAGCGGGTCGCCCCCCTGTTCGCCGGGTTCACCGGCGCCGTCCTCGACGCGCCGGGCGCCCACGACGGCGTGCTCGCCCCGTACCGGCCGGGCCGCCGGGCGGTGCTGCCGATCGACCCCATGGCCACGCCCGGCGTGGAGTCGGTCGAGCGCCAGGGCGCCCCGCCGCGGGTCGGGCTGGCGGAGGCGCCGACGGCGGAGGAGCAGGCCGTGCGGGCCCGGCCGGCGCTGCCGGCGGCTGGCGGCGGTGAGCCGGTGGAGAGCCCCTTGGCCGGGGCCGGGCTGCAGGTGCTCGTCGACGCCCTCGAGGCCCCGCACCTCCCTCCCTTCGACCGCTACTCCCTGCGGCTCGTCTCCGGCCGCCGCCTCTACGACGGCGGGGCCGCGGTCAGCCACTCGCCGTCCCTCGTCCCGCTGGTGCGGGCGGCCGTCGTCCGGGCCAACCCGGCCGACCTGGACCGGATCGGGGCGGCGGACGGGGACGCCGTGCTGCTCCGCTCGGCGCGCGGGTCGCGCACCCTGCCCTGCCAGGTCGACGCCCAGCTCCCCCGGGGCGTGGTGGCGGTGGACTTCAACCTGGCCGCCGGGCCCGGTGCCGCCGACGGCGGGGTCCCCTCGGCGGCGGGCGGCGAGAACACGGCCGCCGCCCTCATCGAGGTGGGCGCGGCCGTCACCGAGGTCCGCCTGGAGTCGGTCCGATGACCCGCCTCGCCGCGAGCGCCGGGCGCGACGTGCTGGCCGCCCTCACCACCCACGGCACACCCCTCTTCGCCCACGGCGTGGGGTGGTTCGTCTGGGTCGTGGTCCTCATCAAGGTGCTGGTGGCGTTCATCGTGCTGCTGGTGGCCGTGATGCTCATGATCTGGTTCGAGCGCAAGCTCATCTCCGACATGCAGAGCCGGATCGGGCCCAACCGCGCCGGACCGTGGGGCCTGCTGCAGACGCTGGCCGACGGGACCAAGCTCTTCTTCAAGGAGGACCTGCTCCCGGCCCAGGCGGACCGGTTCGTCTTCAAGCTCGCGCCCTACCTGTCGCTCGTCCCGGCGCTGCTCATCTTCACCGTGGTCCCGGTCGGGGGCTTCGTCACCATCGCCGGCCACCGTTTCGAGCTCCAGGTGGCCGACCCCACGATCGGCATCCTGGTCGTCCTCGTGATGTCGTCGATCGCCGTCTACGGCGTCATGCTCGCCGGGTGGTCCTCGGGCTCCAAGTACCCGTTGCTCGGATCGGTGCGGGCGTCGGCCCAGATGATCTCCTACGAGGCGGCGCTCGGGATCACCACCGTCACCGTGGTCCTCGTCACGGGCTCGCTGTCGACCCGGGCCATCATCGAGTCCCAGGGGCCGGCCTTCTGGGACTGGAACGTGATCCGGCTCGGCATCGTCCCGTTCTTCCTCTTCCTCACCGCCATCACCGCCGAGCTCACCCGCCCGCCCTTCGACCTGACCGAGGCCGAGCAGGAGCTGGTCGGCGGGTTCCACACCGAGTACTCCTCGATCCGCTTCGCCCTCTTCTTCCTGGCCGAGTTCATGAACGTGATCACCATGTCGGGCGTGGTGGTGACGCTGTTCTTCGGCGGCCCCGACGGGCCCGTGCCCCACCTCCCGACCTTCGACGTGTGGTTCCCCACCGTGTGGTTCGTGGGCAAGGTCTTCCTCTTCCTCTTCCTCTACGTGTGGCTCCGCGCCGCCCTGCCACGCCTCCGCTACGACCAGCTCATGACCCTGGGCTGGAAGTACCTGATCCCGCTCAGCCTCGGCTGGCTGCTGGCGGTGGCCGGCTTCCTGGTGGACGGCTGGTGGGGCGCGGGCATCATCGTCGGCGCCCTCCTCGTGACCGGGCTGCTGGTGCGGGCGTTCGCGGTGGGGAAGCGACGGACCGAGCGCCAGCCGCTGCTGGAACCGGTCGGCACACGGCTCGACCGGCCGACCCTCGTCGCCGTCCCCCCGCACGGGCAGGGCGGCGGGGAGGCCGACGGCTGATGGGCATGCTCTCCGACATCCGCGAGGAGCTCAAGTTCTTCGGCGGGTTCAAGCTCACCTTCGAGCACCTCACCCGGCCTCGGGTCACCCGGCAGTACCCCGAGGAGAAGATGCCCAAGCAGCCGCGCCAGCACGGCCGCCACGTCCTCAACCGCTACGAGGACGGGATGGAGAAGTGCATCGGCTGCGAGCTGTGCGCCGGCGTCTGCCCGGCCGACTGCATCTACGTGCGGGGCCTCGACAACCCTCCCGACGACCCGGTCTCACCCGGCGAGCGCTACGGCTACGTCTACGAGATCAACTACCTGCGCTGCATCCACTGCGACATGTGCGTGGAGGCGTGCCCCACCGAGGCCATCACCGAGTCGAAACTGTTCGAGTTCTCCTTCACCAACCGGGCCGACGCCATCTACACCAAGGCGGAGCTGGTGGTGGACGACGACGGGCGGCCCAAGAAGCTGCCCTGGGAGGACTGGCGCGACGGGACAGACCTCCACACCTCGGGGTGGATGCGGGCCACGGCGCCGAGCGGCAGCGCCGCCTACGAGGGCGAGGTCCAGTGGTCCGGCGAGCTGGGCTACGGCGTGCGCCCCCCCGAGGGCGGCCAGTCGGGGCGCCGGGACGACGGGGCGACGGGGTCGCTGCCGTTGCGCGAGGTGCTCGAGGCCCACCTGCTCGACGAGGACATCCCCTTCGAGCACCGCGGCATGCGCGGCCGCCTGTGGCGGGCCCAGCTCTCGGCCCAGCGCAACCGCCGGAAGATGGAGCGGGCACGCGAGCGCATGCAGGAGCTGCGCGCCGCCCGGGCCGCGGCCAAGCGGGAACGGGGCGGCGCGTCGTGACCCCGATGCTCGCCGCCACCGTCCCCGACGTCGTCACCTTCGCCCTGTGCGCGGCGGTGGTCCTGTCGGGCGGGATCGGCGTGATCACCTCGCGCAACGCCGTCCACGCCGCCCTCTCCCTCGTGGCCACGCTGTTCGGCGTCGCCGTGCTGTTCATCGAGCAGCACGCCTACTTCCTGGCCGCCGTCCAGGTGATCGTCTACGCCGGCGCCATCGTGGTGCTGTTCCTCTTCGTGATCATGTTCCTCGGCGTGGACCGCCGGGAGGACATCGAGCGCGAGCCGTTGAAGGGCCAGCGACCGCTGGCGCTGCTGTTCGTGGCCATCTCCCTGGGCGGCGTGCTGGCCATGGCGGCGGCCTCCAACTGGGTCACGGGGGCGCACGGGGTGGCGGGCTCGACCACCGCCGGCGGCCACACCGACACCTACCTGTTGGGGAAGTCGATCTTCACCACCTACCTGTGGGCGTTCGAGATCACGGCCGCCCTGCTGGTGGTGGCCGTCGTGGGCGCGGTCGTCCTGGCCCGACGCCCGTCCCGGGTCCACGACACGAGCGAGGCGCCCGGTGCCCTGCCGGGCGCCGGCGGGGCCGGGCCGGGCCCGGCCGACGGAGAAGCCGCCCGGGGCGGCGCCGAGACCGCGGGGGCGCCGCCCGCGCCCACCGCCCGCACGAGGGAGGACGAGATGCGCCCGGACCAGCCGGCCGGCGTGGGCAGCGGGGCCCCGGCGGGCGGAACCACCGGACCCGCCGAGGGGGGGACGCGATGAGCATCGCCCCCGCGTGGTACCTGGGCCTCGCCGCCGTGCTCTTCAGCATGGGCGCCATCGGCGTCCTCATCCGCCGCAACGTGCTGGTGATGTTCATGTGCATCGAGCTGATGCTCAACGCCGCCAACCTCACCTTCGTCACCTTCTCGCGCGTCCTCGGCGACATCGGCGGCCAGTCGCTGGTGTTCTTCGTGCTCGTGGTGGCGGCGGCCGAGGTGGTGGTGGGTCTCGGCATCGTGGTGGCCATCTTCCGGCGCCGGTCGACCACCATGGCCGACGACCTGCACGGGATGAAGGGCTGAGCCGTGCTGCACGCCGTCTTCCTCGTCCCGCTGTTCCCGCTGGTCGGGTTCGTGGTGCTGCTCGCCTTCGGCCGCCGCATCGGCGAGCCGGTCGCCGGCTGGATCGGCACCCTCGCCGTCACCGGCGCCTTCGTCTCCGCCTGCATCACCCTGGCCGGCCTGGCCAACCAGCCCGCCCACGCCCGCACCCTCACCTGCTCGGACGCCTGCGGCACCGGCGCCAACGCCCACTCGTTCTTCACGTGGATCGCCGTCGACGGGCTCCACATCACCGCCGCCATCCTGCTGGACCCGCTGTCGATGACGATGTGCATGTTCGTCACCGGGGTCAGCATGTTGATCCACCTGTACTCCATCGGCTACATGAAGGGCGACCGCGACTTCACGAAGTTCTTCGTGTACCTGAACGCCTTCGTGTTCTCGATGGTGGTGCTGGTCCTGGCCAACAACCTCCTCGTGACCTTCGTCGGCTGGGAGGGGGTGGGGGTCTGCTCCTACTGGCTGGTGTCGTTCTGGTTCTTCCGGGACTCGGCGGCCTCGGCGGGCAAGAAGGCCTTCATCTACAACCGCATCGGCGACGTCGGCTTCCTCCTCGCCGTCTTCCTCATCTTCTCCAAGACCGGCTCGCTCACCTACGTCACGATCTTCGCCCACAGCCACCTGCTGAGCGGCTGGTCGATCACCGCCGCCGTCCTCCTCCTCTTCATGGCGGCCACCGGCAAGTCGGCCCAGATCCCGCTGTTCAACTGGCTGCCCGACGCCATGGAGGGCCCGACCCCGGTCTCGGCCCTCATCCACGCCGCCACGATGGTGACCGCCGGCGTCTACCTCATGTGCCGGGTGAACCCGCTCCTGGCCCTGACACACAACGCCATGTGGGTGATCGCCATCATCGGCGGGCTGACCGCCTTCGTGGCCGCCACCATCGCCAGCACCCAGCAGGACATCAAGAAGGCGCTCGCCTTCTCGACCGTCTCCCAGATCGGCTACATGGTCCTGGCGGTGGGGACGGGGGCCTACGTGGCCGCCATCTTCCTCATGGTCGCCCACGCCTGCTACAAGGGCCTCCTCTTCCTCGGCGCCGGGTCGGTCATCCACGGCATGGAGACAGAGCAGGACATGAAGCGCATGGGCGGCCTGCGCCGGGTCATGCCCTGGACCTTCGTGACCTTCCTCTGCGCCTGGCTGGCGCTGGCCGCCGTGCCCCCGTTCTCGGGCTTCTGGGCCAAGGGGGAGATCCTGGCCAACGTCTACGCCAAGTCGCTGCCGCTCTACGCCCTGGCGCTCCTCACCGCCCTCTTCACCTCCTACTACATGAGCCGGATCTTCTTCCTCACCTTCACCGGCAAGGAGCGGTGGAAGGACCCGGCCCCCGACGGCCGCCCGGCCCACCACCGGCCACACGAGTCGCCGTGGGTGATGCGGGCCCCGCTCGTGGTGCTGGCCGTGCTCGCCGTCTTCGCCGGCGCCGCCAACCTGCCCTGGGTCCATGTCGGCACCCTCCAGAACTGGCTGGCGCCGGTGTTCGGCCACCGGCTCTTCGACTCCCACGAGAGCGCCGGCCTGCAGGTGGGCCTGGCGGTCGCCGACGGCGTCGTGGCCGTGGCCGCCGCCCTGGCGGCGTGGTTCCTGTGGCGGCGCACCGTGGACCGGCCCGGCCTCGAGCCCACCTTCCTCCAGCGGGTCTGGTACTGGGACAACCTCTACGACGCCCTCATCGGCCGCCCCGGCCAGCTCGTGGCCCGGACCTACGCCGTGGTGGTGGACGGGAGGATCATCGACGGCGCGGTCAACGGGGCCGCCCGGCTGGTGCGGGCGACGGGCAGCGGGGCCCGGCGGCTCCAGACCGGCTTCGTGCGCAACTACGTGCTCGGGATCGCCCTCGGCCTCGCCGCCATCATCGCCTTCATGCTCTCGAGGACGTGGTGGTCGTGAGCCACGCCTTCCCCTACCTGACGGTCCTCGTCCTCCTGCCCGCCGGGGGCGCGCTCGGGGTCGTCCTGCTCGGCGCTCTCCCGGGGGTGCGCCGGGTCGTGCTGGAGTGGATCGGGATCGGTGTGGCCCTCGCCACCTTGGGGTTCGCCATCGCCATGGCCGCCCAGTTCTCCACCGGCACCGGCGGGTTCCAGTTCGTCTCCGACCACGCTTGGGCCAGCGGGGTCGGCGTCAAGTGGCACCTCGGGGTGGACGGGATCTCGCTCTTCCTGGTGCTGCTGGCCGCCGTGCTCTTCCCCATCGTGCTGGCCGGGGCCCGCACCCGCTCCGACGCCCGCAGCTTCGTGGGGTGGATGCTGCTCCTGGAGAGCGCCTGCATCGGCAGCTTCGTCTCGATCGACCTGATCCTGTTCTTCTTCTTCTTCGAGCTGACGCTGGTGCCGTCGTACTTCATCATCAGCGGCTGGGGCTACGCCCGCCGGGCCTACGCCGCGGTCAAGTTCTTCGTCTACACCTTCTTGGGGTCGGCCTTCCTGCTCGTCGGCATCCTGGTGCTGGCCTTCCTCCACGAGCACCAGACGGGGGTGCTCACCTTCTCGCTCCCCGCCTTGGAGCACACCCACTTCGCCGGGGCGACTGGGATCCTGCTCTTCCTGGCCTTCACCGCCGCCTTCGCCGTCAAGGCCCCGCTCTTCCCGTTCCACACCTGGTCGCCCGACGCCTACACCGAGGCGCCCACCGGGGGGTCGATGGTGATCGCCGCCGTGATGGCCAAGCTGGGCACGTACGGCATCTTGCAGTTCGACCTGCGACTGTTCCCCCAGGCCTCGGTGGACCTGGCGCCGCTGATGCTGACGCTGGCGGTCGTCGGCATCCTCTACGGCGCCATCGTGGCCTGCGCCCAGCGCGACCTGAAGCGGGTGGTGACCTACTCGTCGCTGGCGCAGATGGGGTTCGTGGCCCTCGGGATCTTCGCCTTCACCAGCCAGGGCCTGACCGGCGGCGTCCTCCTCATGTTCAACCACGGCATCGTGACCGCCGCCCTCTTCCTCCTGATCGGTTGGATCTACGAGCGGCGCCAGACGTGGCAGGTGAGCGAGCTGCGCGGCCTGCAGGCGCCGGCGCCCGTGCTGGCCGGCGTGTTCACCGTGGCCATGCTGGCCTCCATCGGGCTCCCCGGGCTGAACGGCTTCGTGAGCGAGTTCCTCGTCCTCTCCGGCGCCTTCCTCAGCCACCGGTGGTGGGCGGTGGTGGCCACGTTCGGCGTGGTGCTGGCCGCCATCTACCTGCTGTGGGCGTACCAGCAGGTCTTCCACGGCAAGGTCGACCTGGCCAACTCCCGCACCCGTGACCTGAGCTGGGCGGAGCGGGTGGTCATCGCCCCGCTCATCCTGGTGATCGTGTTCCTCGGCGTCTACCCCAAGCCCGTCCTCGACCGGATCACGCCGACCGTCAACGGGCTCGTGGCCCAGGTGGAGGCGGCCACCCACACCCGCCAGCCGGCCGTCGCCAGGAGCGGCGTCGCCGGAGCGGAGGCCGCGGCCTCCGGGAGGGCGGGCCGATGATCGAGCTCGCCGCCGCGGTGTCCGGCTCCCACGCCGGGTTCCTCACCCCCCACATTCGCTACCTGGCCATCCTCCCCGAGATCGTCATGCTCGGCGGCGCCGTCGTGCTCCTGGCCCTGGGCTCGCTGGTCCAGCGCAACCTGCGGGTGGGCGTGGCCACCGCCGCGACCGTCGCCATCTCCTTGGGCGCCCTCGGCTGCTCGCTGTGGCAGTGGGCCGACGTCCGCAGCCACGGCCCCTTCACCGCCGTCGACCACGCCGTCGTGGTGGACGGTTTCAGCGCGCTGGTGAACATCCTCGTGTCCTGCGCGATGGTCCTCACCGCCCTGGTGGCCGACGGCTACCTGCGCCGGGAGGGGGGTGCCGGGGCCGAGCTGCACGTCCTGGCCATGGTGTCGGCCACCGGGGCGATGGTCATGGGGTCGGCCAACGACCTCATCGTCGTCTTTCTCGGCCTCGAGATCCTCTCCATCGCCCTCTACGTGCTGGCCGCCTTCAACCACCGCCGCGCCGCCTCGGGCGAGGCCGCCCTCAAGTACTTCATCCTGGGCTCGTTCTCCTCGGCCGTGTTCGTCTACGGCATCGCCCTCGTGTACGGGGCCACCGGCTCGACCAACCTCACGCAGATCGCCGACTTCCTGTCGAAGAACGTGCTCTCCTCCAACGGGCTGCTCCTGGCCGGGATGACGCTCCTCATCGTGGGGTTCGCCTTCAAGGTGGCCGCCGTCCCCTTCCACATGTGGACCCCCGACGTGTACCAGGGCTCCCCGTCGCCCATCACCGGGTTCATGGCGGCGGTGGCCAAGGCCGGAGCCTTTGCCGCCTTCCTCCGGGTGTTCATCTCCTCGTTCGGCCTGGTGCGCACCGACTGGCAGCCCGTCATCTACGCCCTGGCGATCGTCACGCTGCTGGTGGGAGCGGGCCTGGCGGTCGTCCAGCGCGACGTCAAGCGGATGCTGGCGTACTCCTCCATCAACCACGCCGGCTTCGTCCTGCTCGGTCTGGAGGCGGCCACGGCCCGGGGGGTGAGCGCCTCGCTCTACTACCTCTTCGCCTACACCTTCATGGTCATCGGGAGCTTCGCCGTGGTGACCGTGCTCGGCCGCCGGGGCGACGCCGCCCACGACATCTCCTCCTACCGCGGGCTCGCCCGGCGCCAGCCCCTCCTGGCCCTGGTGTTCGCCGTGCTCCTGCTGGCCCAGGCCGGGGCGCCGTTCACCACCGGGCTGTGGGCCAAGCTGCAGGTCGTGCTGGCGGCGGTGCACGGCGCCGTCCCCCTGGCCGTGGTGGCCATGGTCTCGGCCGCCGTCGCCGCCTTCTTCTACCTGCGGGTGGCCGTCCTCATGTACTCGCCGCTGCCGGCGGAGGGCGAGGCGCCCGGGGTGCAGCCGGCGGCGGAGGAGCCGGTGCCCCTGTACGCCCGGGCCGGGGCGGTGGCCACCGAGCCGGCGGTCCCGGCCGAGGGCGCCGAGCCGGCGGTGTCGACGTGGGGCACGGTCGGCGGCCGGCCGCTGTGGACAGGGATCGAGCGCTCCGTCGCCGACATCGAGCACCTGAACGCCGGGCTCCTCCTCGACGGGGACCCCCTGACCCTGGCGCTGGCCGGCGACGGCGGCACGGCAACCTCCGAGAGCCGGCTGGCCGCCGGGGCGCTGGCCGTCGAGCCCTCCGGGGCCGCGCCGGGGCGTGAGCGCATGCTCGTGGACACCACGACAACCGGGGCCGGCGGCGGTACTCCCGGTGACTACTCGGGCGGCGGGGAGGGCGTCGCCGTCGACGTGGCCGGCGTGGTGTCGGCCGGCCGGGCTCCCGTCCCCGTCCTCACGGCGGTGGCCGTGGGCCTGTGCCTGGGGGTGACGGTGGTCCTGGGCTTCTGGCCCGGTCCGCTCACCTCCTTCGCTCACCACGCCACGCTGCTCTTCCTCCCCTAGCGACGCGGTGGCGACCGGCGCCCCGCGCCACTGGCAGTGGCACCACGGGCCGGGGTCGGTGGGTCCGGCCGTCGTGTTCGACATCGACGGCGTCCTCTCGGACGCCACCAGCCGCCAGCACTTCATCGAGCAGGGGCGGCGCGACTGGACGGCGTTCTTCGAGGCCTGCGGCGACGACCCGGTGATCGAGGAGGTGGCCCGGCTCCTCGAGCTGCTGGACCGCTCCCTCGCCGTGGTCCTGCTCACGGGCCGCCCCCTCCGGGTCCGGCCCCAGACGCTGGCCTGGCTCGAGCGCTACGCCGTTCGGTGGGACCTGCTCGTGATGCGCGACCGGGGCGACTCCGCCCACGTCTCGGACTTCAAGCGCCGGTCGGTCGAGGAGCTGCGGGCCCACGGCCTGGACCTCCGGCTGGCGCTCGAGGACGACCCGCTCAACCACGCCATGTTCGTGGAGGAGGGGGTGCCCTGCGTCTACATCCACAGCGGCTACTACGAGTGACGCCCGGCGCGCCGGCGGCGGGCGGCCGCGCCGGCGAGCCCCAGGGCCAGGGCTCCAGCCGCCAGCCCGAGCACCGGTGGATCGCCGAACCGCTCGTAGACCGTCTTCCCCACCCGTAGGCCCACCGTGGCGGTGAGGGCCTGGCGGCGGCCGAGGACGCTCCGGCGCTCGACCCGGCCGTCGGGGCCGACCACGGTCGAGTAGCCGGTCGGCGCCGCCTGCACCAGTGTCCGGCCCTCCTCGACGGCCTGCACCCGGTCGGCCGCCACCTCGGTCGCCGGCACCTGGCTGGCGGCGTACGACGAGGTGTTGGTCGGGACCACCAGCAGCTCCGCCCCGGCCCGCACGGCCGATCGGCCCCGGTCGGCGAAGAACACCTCGTAGGAGAGCATCAGCCCCAGCCGCCCGGCGGGCGTGGCCAGCTCGCCGGTGCCGTGGCCGGGGATGGCGTCCAGCGGCACCTCCGACAGGCTGGCGAAGTGGGCGAAGAAGGACCGGTCGGGGACGTACTCGCCGAACGGCACGCGGTGGACCTTCTCGTAGACGCCGACGACCCGCCCGTCCGGCGCCCACACCACGGCCTCGTTGCGGAAGGCGGTGGCCGAGACCGTCTCGGTCACCCCGGCCACCACCGTGGCCCGGAGCCGCCGGGCGATCGAGGCCATCTGGACGGCGTCGGCGGTGCCGGCCAGCCGGGGCCCCACGGCGATCACGTCCTCGGGCCAGACGACGAGGCGCGCCGGGTCGGGCCCGGCCGACCGGGGGAGGTCCCCGGTCGCCGCCACCTGGGCGGCGAAGACGGTGGCCGGGTCGAGCTGGGCCTCGGTCGTGCCCCGCCGGCCGCCGCCCTGCACCACGGCCACCGGGAGGTCGCGCACGGGCGGCCCGCCGTCGGGGGCGAGGGCCCCGCCGACGGCGACGGCGACCACGACGGCCGCCGCCGCGGTGCCGGCGAGGGCACCCGGTCCCGTCCCGATGCGACGGAGCCGGTGCGTCGGCGGTGCCGGCCCGCCGGCGGCCGCCTTGCGCCCGTCGAGTGCCGCCAGGGCGACGGAGCCCAACGCCGCCCCGCCGAGCCAGACCAAGGCCGTCATGAGCAGCGGGCCGCCCAGCCGGGCCGTCGCCAGCAGCGGGCCGCTGGCCTGGCCCAGGAAGGCCCCGCCGAGGGGCAGCCCGCCGAAGGGCCAGCTCATCCGGGCCGCCTCGAGGAGGGTGAAGGCGCCGGTGAAGGCCGGGACCCGCCAGGCGCCGGCCGTCGGCACCAGCGCCGCCGCCGCCGCCATCGTCAGCGCCTCGACCGCCATCAGCACCACCGCCCCGTACCAGTTGAACGAGGCGGCCCACCACAGCCCGGGGACGAAGCACCCCATCCCCGCCGCCCACCCGGCCAGCACCCGCGTCCGCAGGGGGAGGCCACGGAGCCGGACGAAGAGGACGGCTGCGCCCAGGAACGCCAGGGGCCACCATCCCCACGGCGGGAGGGAGAGGGCGACGAGGAGCCCGCCGGCGAGGGACGGGACGACCACGCGGCCCCGGCGCGGCTTCACGGTCGACCATGGTGCCACGGGGGGCGGCCACGGGCGGCGGCGCGGCCGGTCCACGAACGGCGGGTCCACGACCGCGGTCAGGGCGCCGCCGGCTGGGCCTCCTCGGCCCCTGCCGGGTCCGGCGCGTCTCCGCGGAGACGCCCGAGCACGACCCGGGCCGCCGACCGGCCGCTGGCGACGCAGGCGGGGATGCCGACGCCCCGGTAGGCGGCGCCGGCAACCGCCAGCGCGCCGAGCCTGCGGGCCGCCGACTCGACGCCCCCCACCCGCAGCAGGTGGTGCACCCGGTACTGGGGCAGCGCCTCCTTCCACCGCGTGACCTTGGCGGCGACGGGGCGTGCGGTCACGTCGAGCAGCCCGGCCAGTTCGCCCACCACCCGGTCCACCAGGCCCTGGTCGTCGAGGGCCCAGAACCGGTCGTCGCCGAAGCGGCCGACCGACGCCCGCACCAGCACCCGGTCGGCATCGGCAAGGTGGGGCCACTTGGCGGACAGGTAGGTGCACGCCGTGACCATGCACCGCTCGTCCTGCGGCGCCCCCAGGGCCGCCACCGAGGCAGGTGGCAACGGCGTGTCCTTCGGGACGAGGAGCCCGGTGCCGTACAGGTTGTCGGGGAGGGCGCCGGGCGGGAACGCCATCGTCACCACGGCCACCGACGCGTAGGCCACGTTCTGCAGGGTGGCGGCGACGTCGGCGTCCACCGGGGCCAACAGCTCCGCCGCCGGCCGGGCGGGCACGGCGAGCACGACGCCGTCGGCATCGACCGTCCCGGCGGGCGTGGTCACCCGCCAACGCCCGCCGTCGGGGACGAGGGCGGTGACGGCGCACCCGGTGCGGATCTCGACGCCCCGCTGGTCGAGCGCCCAGGCGAGCCGGTCGACCAGCGAGGCCAGCCCGTCGTGGAGGGCGAAGAAGGCCGGCTCGGGCGCCGGCGGCCCGCCGTCCGCGTCGGGCCCCTCCTGGGAGCCCGGCCCCCCCGGTGCGGCTGGCCCCCCCGGTGCAACCGGTGCGGCGGGCCCGGGTGCCCCCGGTGCGGCAGGCCCCGGTGCGGCGGGCCCGGAGCGGGCGAGCCGGCCCATGGAGCGCATGAAGCTGGCACGACCCTGCGAGACCTGGAGGAGCGGCGGGAACACGGCGGCCGCGCTGGCGTCGGACACCCCGCCGGCGTAGATGCCGCCGAGCAGTGGCTCCACCAGCCGCCGGACCGCCTGGCGTCCGAGCTTCCGGGTCACGAGCGGGCCGATGGCCCGGTCGCCGAGCGGTCCCCGGCGGTCGGGCCGCGGGGCGACCAGGTCGACGAGCAGCCGGGCCGTGCCGAGCGGCGACAGGATCCCCGAGCGGGCCACGGGCAGGAACCGGGTGGGCACGCCGAGGAAGAGGCCGGCGGGCATGGGACGGCGCCGGCCGCGCGCCCAGACGGCCGCGCCGGACGCGCCGATCGGCTCCAGCTCGGCGTCGAGCCCGAGCTCCCGGCAGAGGGCGGTGGCCTCGGGACGCCGGGCGAGGAACCCGTCGGGGCCCACGTCGAGGGACACGTTGCCGAAGCGCTCCGTCCGCAGCTTGCCGCCCAGCCGGTTGTCCGCCTCCAAGACGATGACCAGCGGGGTGTCGCCACCCGGGCCTCCGGCGTCGCCGCCCGGGCCTCCGGCGTCGCCGCCCGGGCCTCCGCCGCCGCCGGTGAGCTCCCACGCCGCGGCCAGGCCGGCGATGCCCCCGCCGACCACGACGACGGTGGGGCGCCCTGCCGGGCCGCGGGTCGGCGCCGCCGCGCCGCCGTCAGGCATCGACCACCCCGGGGTCTTCGGGACCAACGGGTGCCCCGGAACCAACCGGTGCCCCGGAGCCCGGCCCGGCCCGGCGTTCCGCCCGGACGACCACCTCGGCGAGCAGCGCGGTGAGCTCGGGGTCGTCGTTGAGCGACTCGGTCCGCTCCAGGGCCAGTCCGACCTCGTCGGCCACCTGGCGGGCCTCCACGTCCACGTCGAAGAGGACCTCGAGATGGTCGGCCACGAACCCGATGGGGCAGACCACCACGGCGCCCGTGCCCCCGGCTGCCAGCCGCCGGAGCTCGGCCAACAGGTCCGGTCCGATCCAGGGCTCCGGCGTCCGCCCCGCGCTCTGCCAGGCGACGCTCCAGGGGATGCCCGCCGGCCCGAGGTCCGCCGCGCCGGCCACGCGGGCCGCCGAGTCGGCGACCTGGTCGGGGTACGGATCGCCGGCAGCCAGCACCCGTTCCGGGAGCGAGTGGGCGGTGAAGAGCACGGTCGGGGTGCCGGTGCCCTCGAGCCGGTCGAGGGCGGCACGCACCCGCGCCGCCAGGAGGGGGGCGAAGCCCTCGGCGTCGTACCACTGGGGCACCCGCACGAACGGCGGCCCCCCGGCAGCCGCCAGCGCCGCCTCCGCCCGGTCCAGGTACTCCCCGGAGCCCATGGACGACCGGTGGGGGGTGAGCACGACGCCCACGACCGCCTCGAGGGGCTCGGCAGCCAGGGCGGCCGCCGCCTCCTCGATGGACGGCTCGGTGTGCTTGGCCCCGTAGCGGACCAGGTAGGCGCCGGGCGCCATGGCCTCCAGCCGGGCGGCGACCCCCGCCACCTGGGCCGCGGTGCGCGCCGCGAGGGGCGACGTCCCGCCGATCGCCTCGTAGCGCCGCTGCAGGTCGGCCAGGAGCTCCGGCGTCGGCGGCCGCCCGCGCCGGATCCGGGTGTAGAAGGCCTCGATCTCGTCCGGCCGGGCCGGGGTGCCGTGGGCCATGACGAGCACGCCGGTGCGCGCCCGACCGCTCACGCGCCCGAGACCCCGGCGAGCCCCTCGGCGTGCACCAGGTCCACGAGGGCGGAGAGTACCCCCGGATCGGTCTCGGGCAGGACCCCGTGCCCGAGGTTGAAGATGTGCCCGGGGGCGGTGCCGGCCCGGGCCAGGACCGCCCGGGCCTC
>JAJYVT010000003.1 GCA_021791845.1 Actinomycetes bacterium
GCCAACGGCGGCGGGCGCGCCGCCGGCCCGGCACGCCGCCCGGCGCCGGCACGCCGCCCGCCGCAGCGATCGCGCAAGGGGGGCAAGGGCAAGCGCCGTCGCTGAGCCCCCAGCGACTAGCGTGATGGAATGGTGACGCTGGCAGCCGTCGGCGGCGGCGAGGCCGCCCCCGCGGAGCCGGAGCACGTCGGGGAACTGCTGGAACCGGTGCTCCGGGCCTTCAGCGCGCGCCACCCCGGGGAGGACGTCGCCCCCATCGTCCTGGCCGGCACCATGGCCACCGAGGCGCACGCCGGCCAGTACCGCCGGTCGGGCGAGCCGTACATCACGCACCCGGTGGCGGTGGCCGGGATCGTGGCCGAGCTCGGCCTGGACGCCGTGTCGCTGGCCGCCGCCCTCCTGCACGACGCGGTGGAGGACACCGGGCTCGGCCTGGACGTCATCGAGCGTGAGCTCGGGCCGGTGGTGGCGGCCGTCGTCGACGGGGTCACCAAGCTGGACCGCCTCCAGTTCGACTCCAAGGAGGAGCAGCAGGCGGCCACCATCCGCAAGATGCTGCTGGCCATGGCCAGCGACTGGCGGGTGCTCCTCATCAAGCTGGCCGACCGGCTGCACAACATGCGCACCCTGGCCGTGATGCCCGAGTGGAAGCAGCGCCGGATCGCCACCGAGACCTTCGACGTCTACGCGCCGCTGGCCCACCGCCTCGGCGTCCAACAGGTCCGCTGGCAACTGGAGGACCTCGCCTTCGCCACCCTGCACCCGCGGCGCTACGCCGAGATCGAGCAGATGGTGGCGGTCCGGGCCCCCCAGCGTGAGGAGTACGTGGCCCGGGTGCTGGTGGCCGTGCGCGAGCGGCTGGGGGCGGCGGGGATCGAGGCCGAGGTCACGGGCCGCCCCAAGCACCTCTGGAGCATCTACGAGAAGATGGTCGTCCGGGGCAAGGAGTTCGACGAGATCCACGACCTCGTGGGGCTGCGGGTGGTGACGCCGTCGGAGAAGGACTGCTGGGCCGCGCTCGGCGCCATCCACGCCATCTGGCCGCCGGTCCAGGGCCGCTTCAAGGACTACATCAACACCCCCAAGTTCAACCTGTACCAGTCGCTGCACACCACGGTGATCGGGCTGGACGGGAAGCCGATCGAGGTCCAGGTGCGGACCAACGAGATGCACCGCCGGGCCGAGTACGGCATCGCCGCCCACTGGGGCTACAAGGAGAAGGAGGACGTCTCCTCGGAGATCGCCTGGATGCAGCGCATCGCCGAGGTGGACCGGGAGACCACCGACCCGCTCGAGTTCCTCGAGGCCCTCAAGCTCGACCTCGAGCAGGACGAGGTCTACGTCTTCACCCCCAAGGGCAAGGTCATCGCCCTGCCGGCCCGGTCGACGCCGGTGGACTTCGCCTATGCCATCCACACCGAGGTGGGGCACCGCTGCATCGGCGCCCGGGTCAACGGGCGGTTGGTCCCGCTCGACACCCGCCTGGCGTCGGCCGACACGGTGGAGATCTTCACGTCGAAGTCGCCGGCGGCCGCCCCGTCGCGCGACTGGCTGGACATCGTCGCCTCGTCCCGGGCCCGGAACAAGATCCGGCAGTGGTTCAGCCGGGAGCGGCGGGAGGACGCCATCGAGACCGGCCGGGACGAGCTGGCCAAGGCGCTGCGCCGCGAGGGCATGCCCCTCCACAAGGTCATGGCGTCGAACGCGCTGGCCCAGGTGGCCAAGGGGCTCAACCTGGCCGACCCGGACGCGCTCTTCGCCGCCATCGGCGAGCACCAGATCTCGGCCCAGTCGGTCGTCCATCGCCTCGGGCGCGAGCTGCGAACGGGCGAGCCCGAGCAGCTGCCCACGACGGCCACCCTCACGGCCACCCGGGCGAAGCGCAACCGGATGCCCGTGGCCGGGCTGTACGTGGAGGGTCTGGACGACGTGATGGTCCACCTGGCGCGGTGCTGCACGCCGGTGCCGGGCGACCAGATCATCGGGTTCGTGACCCAGGGCCGCGGGGTCTCGGTCCACCGGGCCGACTGCTCGAACGCCACCGCGCTGTCGCAGCGCTCCCAGGAGCGCCTCATCGACGTGGAGTGGGACCGGGGCGTCGAAGGCGTGTTCCTGGCCACCGTGGAGGTGCTGGCCTTCGACCGGGAGCGCCTCCTGGCCGACGTCAGCCGGGTGGTGTCGGAGCACCACCTGAACATCGTGGCCGCCCGCACGGCCACCGCACCCGACCGCGTCAGCCGCATGTGGTTCGAGGTCGAGCTGGCCGACCCGACCCACCTGCAGTCGGTCGTGGCGTCGCTCAAGCACCTCGACGGCGTGTTCGACGCCTACCGTCTGCTGCCCGGCAAGAAGGCGTAGGGGTGGGGTCGGCACCGGAGAACGGGGGAGCGGCGCGCGCCCCGACCGGGACGAGGGACGTCCTGTGGCCCGAGTCGTGGCGGTTCGAGGCGGCGGCGGCGCGCTTCGCGCAGCTGGTCCAGGGCGCCGGCTACGGCCTGCTGCAGAGCCCGACGTTCGAGTACGCCTCGGTGTTCCGCAAGGGGATCGGGGAGGAGAACGACGTCGTCGGGCGAGAGATGTACGAGTTCGCCGACCGGGACGGCAAGCTGCTGGCCCTGCGGCCAGAAGGGACCGCCTCGGTGGTCCGGGCGTACCTGCAGCACCGCCCGACGCTCCCGTGGAAGGCCTGGTACGCCACCCCCCTCTTCCGCCACGAGCGCCCGCAGGCGGCCCGGTACCGCCAGCACCACCAGCTGGGCATCGAGGCGCTGGGGGTGGCCGACGCCGACATGGACGTGGAGGCGATCTGGATCGCCGACTCGTTCCTGCGCGGTCTCGGGCTCGCCCGGTTCACCCTCCACATCGGGTCGATGGGCGACGGCACCTGTCGGCCCGGCTACATCTCCCTCCTGCACGAGCACCTCGCCGCCCACCGGGACGAGCTGTGCGAGGAGCACCGGCAGCGCCTCGACACCAATCCCATGCGGGTGCTCGACTGCAAGCGCCCCGAGTGCCGGGCCGTGACGGCCGGCGCCCCGCGCCTGCTCGACCACCTCTGCGACGCCTGCGCCGGCCACTTCCAGCGGGTGCGCGACGGGCTCGGCGCGCTCGGCGTGCCGGCCGAGATCGACTACCGCCTGGTCCGCGGCTTCGACTACTACACCCGGACCACCTTCGAGTTCGCCTCCGCCGCCATCGAGGCCGCCCAGAACGCGCTGGGCGGCGGCGGTCGGTACGACGGGCTGGTGGAGATGCTGGGCGGCGACCCCACCCCCGGCGTCGGCTTCGGGATCGGGCTCGAGCGGGTGCTCATCGCCTGCGAGGCCGAGGGCGTCTTCACCGACGGGCCGCCGCCGCTGGACGCCTTCGTGGTGGACGTGGCGGGGGGCGACGCGGCGCGCGACCTGACGGCCGCACTGCGGCGGGCAGGGCTGCGGGCGGACCGGGCCTTCGACGGCCGGTCGATGAAGGCGCAGATGAAGCTGGCCGACCGCTCCGGCGCCCGGCTGGCACTGATCGTCGGGCCCGAGGAGCTGCGGACGGAGACCGTCTTGCTCCGCCCGCTGCGTGGCGACGGGGGGCAGCGCAGCGTGAAGGCTGGCGAGGTGGTGGCCGCGGTGCAAGAGGAGCGAGCCGGGAAGGACGGGACATGACGAGCGCGACGTCGATGCGCACCGGGCTGTGCGGCGAGGTAGGGGTCGCCGACGTCGGCAAGGAGGTGCGGCTCTGCGGGTGGGTCGCCCGCCGGCGCGAGCACGGCGAGCACCTCGCCTTCGTGGACCTGCGCGACCGCAGCGGCATCGTCCAGTGCGTGGTCGAGGGGTCGGCGGACCTGCGCAGCGAGTACGTCGTGGCCGTCCGGGGCACGGTCCGGCGTCGGCCGCCCGGCATGGAGAACCCTGCGCTGGCGACCGGCGAGGTCGAGGTGGGGGACTGCACCGTCGAGGTCCTGGCCACGGCCGAGCCGCCCCCGTTCGTGGTGGAGGACCGGGCCGAGGTGGACGAGGCCGTGCGGCTCCGGTACCGCTACGTGGACCTCCGGCGCCCCCGAATGCAGGCGAACCTCCGCCTGCGTGCCGCGGTCGTGGGGGCCATCCGCCGGGCGATGGACCGCCAGGGGTTCTGCGAGGTGGAGACGCCGCTCTTGTGGGCGCCCACCCCCGAGGGAGCCCGGGAGTTCGCCGTCCCCAGCCGGCTGCACCGGGGGGCGTTCTACGTGCTGCCCCAGAGCCCGCAGATCGCCAAGCAGCTGCTCATGGTGGGCGGGTTCGACCGCTACTACCAGATCGCCCGTTGCCTCCGGGACGAGGACCTGCGGGCCGACCGCCAGTTCGAATTCACCCAGCTGGACATGGAAGCGTCCTTCGTCACCCAGGAGGACGTGCTCGGCTTCGTCTCCGAGGCCGTCCTCGAGGCGGCGGAGACCGCGACGGGCGAGCGCCCGCCCGCCATCGACCGGATGACGTGGGCGGAGGCCCTCGACCGGTACGGGACCGACAAGCCGGACCTCCGCATCCCGACCGCCCTCGTGGACCTCTCCGAGGTCTTTGCCAAGACCGAGGTGCGCGCCTTCACCGCGCCCACCGTGAAGGGGCTGCGCGTCGTCGGCGGCGCGGCCACCAGCCGCTCGGGCCTCGACGCGCTGGTGGAGCGGGCCAAGGCGCTGGGCGCGGCCGGCCTGGCGTGGTTCCGGGTGACCGAGCACGGCGAGGACGGGCTGCCGGGCCTGGACTCTCCGCTCGCCCGCGTCCTCTCGGACGCCGAGCGCGCCGGCCTGGTGCGAGCAACCGGCGCCGTCCCCGGCGACCTGGTGCTGGCGGTGGCCGACGAGCACCGTACCGCCTGCACCGTGCTCGGTCAGCTCCGGGTGGAGGTGGCAGGCACCCCGGTCGGCCAGGGCCCCTACCGCTACGTCTGGGTGGTGGAGTTCCCGCTGTTCGAGAGCATCGCCGCCGACGGGCACCCGGTGGCGGCGCACCACCCGTTCACCATGCCCCATCCCGACGACGTCGAGCGGATGAAGACGGACCCGCTCTCCGTTCGCTCGCAGGCCTACGACCTCGTGCTGAACGGCTGGGAGCTCGGCTCCGGCAGCGTGCGGATCCACCGGGCCGACATCCAGGCCCGGGTGTTCTCCGCCCTCGGGATCTCCGACGAGGACGCGGCCTCGCGCTTCGGGTTCCTCATGGGGGCGTTCCGCTACGGCGCCCCGCCCCACGCCGGGTTCGCCTTCGGGATCGACCGCCTGATCGCCGTGCTTGCGGGGGAGGAGAGCATCCGCGAGGTGATCGCCTTCCCCAAGACCCAGTCCGGCGCCGACCTCCTGACCGGCGCGCCGAAGGAGCTGCCGGCGAGCCAGCTGGCCGAGCTGGGCCTGCGGACGGCGCAACCGCGATGACCGGGCTGTTCGAGGCCGCAGCCGAGGAGCGGTTGCGGGCTCGTGCGCCCCTGGCGGCGCGCCTGCGCCCCCGCACGCTCGACGAGGTCGTCGGCCAGCGCCACCTGGTCGGCCCCGGGTCGCCGCTGCGCGTGCTCGTCGAGTCCGACCGCCTGGGATCGGTCGTCCTGTGGGGGCCGCCGGGCACGGGCAAGACCACCCTGGCGCGCCTCCTGGCCGATGCCACCGCCAAGGAGTTCGTCCCGCTGTCGGCCGTGACGGCGGGGGTGAAGGACGTGCGGGAGGCGATCGAGGGCGCCCGCCGCCGGCTGGGGGAGCAGGGGCGGGGCACCATCCTCTTCCTCGACGAGGTGCACCGGTTCAACAAGGCCCAGCAGGACGTCCTCCTGCCGGCGGTGGAGGACGGGTTGATCGTGCTCGTGGGCGCCACCACGGAGAACCCGTTCTTCGAGGTGAACGCCCCGCTCATGAGCCGGGCCACGCTGTGGCGGCTGGAGCCGCTGGGCGGGGACGCCATCGCCGAGCTGGTGGGGCGCGGCCTGGAGGCGGAGGGGGCGCGGGCCGAGGAGGGCGTGACCGGGGCCGTCGTGGGCGCGGCGGACGGCGACGCCCGCTCGGCTCTCACCACGCTCGAGGTGGCGATCGCCCTGGCCGCGGCGCGCGCCGCCCAGGACCGGTCCGGTGGCGGTGCGCCCGGACCGGCGGTCGTCACGGTCGACGACGTGGTCCGCGCCCGGGCCGGGCGCCTGTACCACCAGGGCGTGGACGAGCACTACGACCAGGTGAGCGCCTTCATCAAGAGCGTCCGGGGATCGGACCCCGACGCCGGCCTGTACTGGATGGCTCGGATGCTCGAGGGGGGTGAGGACGCGCGGTTCATCGCCCGCCGGCTCGTCATCCTGGCCAGCGAGGACGTCGGCATGGCCGACCCGATGGGGCTGGTGGTGGCCGACGCCGCCGCCCGCGCCGTGGAGATGGTCGGGCTCCCCGAGGCGGCGTTGAACCTGGCGCACGCCGTCGTCTACCTGGCGACCGCCCCCAAGTCGAACCGGGTGACGGTGGCGCTCGGGCGTGCCCGGGAGGACGTGCGCCGCGGGTCGCGCGGCGACGTGCCGGCCCACCTGCGCGACAGCCACTACCGGTCGGCCGAGGGGATCGGCCACGGGACGGGCTACCGCTATCCCCACGACTCGCCCACCGGCTGGGTGGCGCAGGAGTACCGGCCGGCCGAACTGGAGGGCCAGGTGTACTACGAGCCCTCGCCGCACGGGGCGGAGGCAGCCGTTGCCGACCGGCTCCACCGCCGGGAGCGCCCCGGAGGCTCGGAGGGGGGCGCGCCGCTCGGCGGAGAGGTGGTTTAGGATCGCCGAGCGATGACGACGGCCGCCGCACCCTCGGGGAGGCGCTGACGTGCCGGGAATGTCCCACCCGCTCCAGCTGGACAACCCGCTCATCGTGGCCGCCTTCCACCGGGCGCTCCTCCACCAGCTCCTGGTCGTGCTCGGCATCGGCGTCGTCCTGGCGGTGGCGTGGAACGTCGCCTTCGCCCTCTACGTGCGCCACGCGTCTCCGTCCGACGCGTCGACCGGCCCGGTCGGGGCCGCAGCCGGCATCGGGCCGGGCGCCGCCCGGGCCGCGAGGGCCGCTGCCGGGGGCGTGGCCGGGCCCGAGCCCCTGGCGCGCCGGTTGCTCCGCCTGGCCGTCGGGCTCCTCTGGCTCCTCGACGGGTTGCTCCAGCTCCAGAGCGGGATGCCATTGGGCATGCCCTCGGCCGTGGTGAAGCCGGCGGCCGCCGGCTCGCCCTCGTGGGTCCACGCCGTCGTCAACGTGGCCATCACGATCTGGTCGGACCATCCCGTCGAGGCGGCGGCGTCGCTGGTCTGGATCCAGCTCGGCATCGGGCTGGCCATCCTCCTCTCGCCGCGGGGACGCTGGTCGCGTGCCGCCGGTGCGGCGGGGGCCGCCTGGGCCGCCGCGGTCTGGGTCTTCGGCGAGGCCTTCGGCGGGATCTTCGGCCACGGGCTCAGCTGGCTCACCGGGGCCCCCGGCGCCGCCGTGTTCTACGCCGTCGCCGGCATCCTGCTGGCCCTTCCCGAGTCGGCCTGGCACGGGCGCCGGCTCGGACGTGCCGTCACCGCGGCCATGGGCGCCTTCTACCTCGGGATGGCCCTCCTGCAGGCATGGCCGGGTCGGGGGAGCTGGCACGGAGGATCCGGTGCCCACGCCGGGAACCTGGTGTCGATGGTCCATGCCATGGCCGGCACGCCGCAGCCCCGCCTGTTCGCCGGATGGATCGGGGCGTTCGCCAGCTTCGACGCCGCCCACGGATGGGGGATCAACCTCTTCGTTGTGGTGGCGCTGGCGGTGGTTGGCGCCGCCCTGCTCTCCGGACGCCGGCGGGCCGTCCTGGCGGGCGCGGCCGGAGCGGTGGCGCTCGGGCTGGCGACCTGGGTGCTGGTGCAGGACTTCGGGTTCTTCGGCGGCGTCGGGACCGACCCCAACTCCATGCTGCCCCAGCTCGTGCTCGCAGCCGCGGGGGTGGCGGCGCTCGTGCGGGCCCCGGCAGCCGTCCCCGAGCCGGCGTTCGTGTCGGTGCGCGAGGTGGCCACCGCCGGCACGGCGCGGCGCTGGGAGGTGCTCACCCCGGCGGTGGTGGGACGGGCCGCGGCGGCGCTGGCGGCGCTGGCCGTGATCGGCGTGGGCGCCGTGCCGATGGCGGCGGCCTCCACCAACCCCAACGCCGACCCCATCGTGACCGAGGCGTTGAACGGGTCCGTGGACCAGGTGAACAGCCCCGCACCCGGGTTCACCCTGACCGACCAGGCCGGCAAGACGGTCAGCCTGGCCAGCCTGCGGGGGAAGGCCGTCGCCCTCACCTTCCTCGACCCGGTCTGCACCACGGACTGCCCGCTCATCGCCCAGGCGTTCCGCCAGGCAGACGCCGGCCTCGGGAGCGAGGCGAGCCGCGCGGTGTTCGTCGCCATCGTGGCCAACCCCGTGTTCCACTCGATCGCCAACGTCGACGCCTTCGACCGCCAGGAGCACCTCACCGGCCTCCCGAACTGGCTCTACCTGACCGGGTCGCTCGAGGCGCTGACCAAGGTGTGGAACGCCTACGGGCTGCAGGTGTCGATCCTGCCTGCGGGCACGATGATCGCCCACTCCGACCTCGCCTACGTCATCGACGGGCGCGGCCGCATGCGGGCGGCGTTCGGGTCGCTGCCGGGGACAACAGCCGCGGGACGCTCCTCGCTGTCCACGCTGGTGGACCAAGAGCTTCGCCGAGTGATCGGGCAGTGAGGGGCAGGAGGGCCGGCGCCCGCCGGCGCGCCCTTCTGGCCGCGCTCGGAGCGGCGTGCGTCGCCGGCAGCGCCACCACGGCCGTGGCACCCGGGCCCGCGGGGGCCGCGCCGGACGCGGCGGCGTCGGGGATCGGCGCCACCTGGGCGACGGCGCAGGGCGCCTGGGCCGCGCTGCCCATGGGGCACCTGGCCTCGGCCAACAACACGTTCTGGGAGCTGCTGTTCCGCCGCACGGGGACGACGCGCTGGACACTGGTGACGCCGCCCGGGGTGGCGACCAACGGCGGCGTCGTCGGGGCGGCCACACCGGCGGCCACAGGGGTCGTGACCGTCGGGATCCAGCCGGCCAAGTACCTGCGCTACTCGCCGGTCGCCCGCACGACCGACGGCGGGAAGCGCTGGCTGAGCGGCACGCTCCCCTCCGGCCTGGCACCGGTGGCCGACGCGATGGCCAGCGCGCCGGCGGGCACGGTGGTGGCGCTGGAGCGGGGCCGGGGCGGGACGCTCGTGCGCAGCGACGGCTCGCTCACACGCTGGACCACGATCGCCACCGGGCGCGCCCTGGCGGCGACGGCCGCCGGGCGGGCGTGCGGGCTCCGGGCGCTCAGCGCGGTGACGCTCGGCTCCGCCGGTCCGGAGGTGGGCGCAGACTGCACGAGGCCCGGGGTGGTCGGGCTGCTGGCCGACCAGGGGGGGAGCTGGGTGGCAGACGGGCCGCGCGTCGGGCAGGAGGCCGGAGCGACGATGCGCGTCCTGCGCCTCTCCACCGTGTCCTCGGTGACGGCGGCGGTGGTGGAGGCAAGGACCGGGCGTCGGACGTCGGTGCTCGCCCTCTGGCGCCGGGCCGGCCAGGCGTGGACGGTGTCGGCGCCCGTCCGCGTCGAAGGCGACCTGGTGTCGGCGGGCTTCGGGCCGGTCGCACCGGACGCCGCCGCCCCGACCGCCGCGACCACCTCGACCACCTCGGCCACCTCTGCCGGGTCCGGCGCGTCGGCAGCCTCCACGGGACCGGCGGTCGTCGTGGTCACGGCGACGCGCTCCGGACGGGTCGCCGTGCACGCGGTGCCGGGCCCAGGAGCCCGGTGGACCACGGTGGCGGCGCCGAAGGGAACGGAGGCGGTCGTCGGCCCCGGTGGACCGGCGGACGCCGGCGTCGGCGCCGGCACGACGGCGCTCTCGGTGTCGGGCAGCTGGGTCACCGTCTGGAGCCGGTCGGCGGGAGGGTGGCGGCGGGGGCCGCGGCTCGAGGTGCCGATCGAGTACGGCTCCTCGACATAGGGTCCACACCGTGCGCACCGTGCGCACCGTGCGCTCGAGGCGGGGGGAGTGGTGATGGACGTGATCGGTCACTGGACCCTGGACCCGTTCGCCGTGATCGCCGTCGTGGCCGCCGTCGTGCACGAGCTCGGATTGCAGCGCCTGATGGCCCGGGCGGCGCCGGCCCGTGCCCGCCGCCGGCGGCGGCGGTCGCTCCTGTTCTACGGGGGGCTGGTGGTCCTGGTCCTCGGGGTCGCGTCCCCCGTCGACTACTGGTCCTACCGGTACTTCTACGTCCACATGATCGAGCACATCCTGCTCATGTTCTTCGCCCCCATGCTCATGGTGGCCGGCGCGCCCTGGATCCCCTTCGCCTTCGCCGTGCCGGTCGGGGTGCGGCGCCGGATCGGGCGAGCCGTCGCGCTCGGCCGGCGCACCGCCCCGCTCCGCCGAGCGTGGCGGACGGTGACGGCGCCGTGGACCGCGCTGGTCGTGTTCAACGCCGTGATGGTGTTCTGGCACGTCCCGGGGCCGTTCGACCTGGCGCAGCGGACACTGGCCGTCTACGTGTGGCTGATGCACGGCAGCTTCGTGGTGAGCGGGCTCCTGTTCTGGCTGCAGATCATCCCGTCGCGCCCGTTCCACCGCCGGGGGTCCACGACCTGGCAGATGGGCGCCATCATCTCGAGCAACGTGGTGATGTTCGTGCTGGCGATGGCCATGAGCATCTTCACCAGCACCTCGTGGTACAGCGTGTACGCCCACGTGCCCGGCGTGTCGCTCTCGCCCTTCGCCGACCAGCAGATCGGTGCCGCCATCTTGTGGGTGTGCGGCGACTTCTGGGCCATCCCATCGTTGGTCTCGGTGATCCGCCGTGCGGTGGAGCAGGAGGGCAGCTTCTCCGAGGTCATGGAGGTGATCCTTGCCCGCAACCGGGGTTCTTTCGATCGGCCGACAATTGCACCGTGAAAATGAAAAGACGCGATTTGCGGCTGTAGATGGTTGAAACGGGACAACCCGACTGTTTATGGTGGCGGCAAGCGCAATCGGTTGTCAGGAGGGAGGGAACGGGGGGTTGTCCCGATCAGGGCGGATAGCCATCGTGCTGGGACTGTTCGCGGTCGTGGCGTTCCTCGTCGTGTGGACGGCCATGTCCTTCGTAGCGACGGAACCGGCGACGGTGAGCTTCATCAAGGGGCACTCGCCGGGCGCCCCCGTCCATCTGGTCGCCCAGACGGACGGTGCCGTCGGCACAGGAGCCCATCCCACATGGGTCTCGTACCAAGTGGAGACACCGCAGTCGCGCAAGTGGGTGCACACCACGCTGTGGCAGCTCCCGGCCAACACGCGGATCGACGTCACCATCTACCAGTTCGACTCGGGCAGCCCGCTGCGCAACCAGCAGTGGGGCAGGGTGACCGGCACGATCGGGAACTCGGCCACGATCACAGGCACAACATTCCAGGTCGTCAACTCCTACCAGCACACAGTGGGGCACACGTTCACCGTGCCGACGCTCGGCATCAACGTCCCCTTGCGGGGCGTGGACACATCGAAGAAGGGCTTCTGCACATCGGGACCCTGCAATCCGAAGACGCAGTTGCACCACACCGTCACCTTCTCCTTCAAGACGCCCAAGCTGCCGGGGAACTACCGGTTCCAGTGCTTCATCCCGTGCGGAGCCGGGCACTACGCCGGTAACGGCGGGCCGATGCAGACCCTCGGGTACATGGGCGGGTTCCTCGAGGTGCAGGCATGAGCGATCGCGCAGGAGCTCCCGGCCGGCCCGCGGGCGCACACCCGCTGCAGGACATCCGCCGGATCTTCGCCATCTGGATCGCGCTGTCGATCGTCGGGGACCTGATCTTCTGGTTCGTCGCCGGGCCGCACGTCCCACCCGGGGACATGACGTCGTCGGCCAGCGGCGCGCAGTTCGACTTCAACGTCCTGTTCATGGTGGCGCTCCCCGTCATCCTCGGGGTGTGGACGTACATGGGCTACGCGGTGCTGATGTGGCGGGCGTCGCGCCCGGGGGTCCCCGACCCGGTCGGTGGCCCGCGGGCCCGGTCGAACCTGAAGGTGCAGCTGTGGTGGATCGTGCTCACCACCATCACCGTGCTCGGCATGTTCATCTTCGGGACGGTCGAGCTGATCGTGCCGGCCGGCGCCGGGGGCGCCGAGGGGCCGAACCCGATCTGGACCCCCACGTCGAAGACCATCCTGCCGGTCCAGGTGATCGCCCAGCAGTGGAAGTTCACCTACCGCTACCCGACCTTCGGCGGCATGGAGACCAACACGCTGGTCATCCCCGACAACACCACCATCGCCTTCCACGTCACCTCGCTGGACGTCATCCACAGCTTCTGGGCGTACCAGCTGGGGGTCAAGATCGACGCCAACCCCGGCGTCGACGACATCGGCTACACCACGACCAACCAGCTGGGCCGGTTCAGCGTCCGCTGCAACGAGCTGTGCGGCATCTGGCACGGGGCGATGTGGGACTTCGGCAAGGTCGTGACCAAGTCGCAGTTCATGCGATGGGGCGAGGCGACGGAGCGGGCCCACGCCGACAACACCAAGTACCTTCCCCCGTTCGCCTGGACCTACGTGCCGACAGCCAACACAACGACAGGCGTCACAGTCGCCAACACAAGCGGACAGGCCCCGTTCTCCAAGGTGCAGAAGTACGGCGCAACAACGTCGGCCAAGAAGACACTCAAGAACGTGGTGACAGCCACATCGACAATCACAACAGGCGGCAGCACAGGATGATGGACCGCCACAGGAGCAACGAGAGGAGCCGGAGCCGATGACGCTGGACGTCGCGCCTCCCTCGCAGGTCGGCAGCGCCGGCGGCGTTCGCCCGCCGGGTGGTGCTGCCATGCGCCGTCCCTCGTGGTTGGGCCAGCACATGGGCACGGGCATCGTGCTCGCCGTGGGAGGGTACGCCCTCGGGCACTACCTCGGCAACGTCATCGCCAGCGGCTACACCTACGTGGGGACAGCCGCCGAGAACGACGTCGCCATCGTGCTCGCCCTGGTGCTGGCGGTCGTCGGCTGGCTGCTCGGCGTGGGCGCGCTCAACTACCCGTTGGCCAAGCTGGCCGGCCGTGAGCCGGCAGCCCGCCCGGACGCGGACCACTGGACCAAGTACTTCCGCTTCAGCGTCGAGCACAAGACCGTCGGTCTGCAGTACCTGATCGCCGTCCTCGTCTTCCTGTTCACCGGCGGGTTGCTCGCCATGTCCATCCGGACCGAGCTGCTCAGCCCCACCAACCACATCATCGGCCCCGGCACCTACATCTCGATCGTGGGTGAGCACGGCACGATCATGATGATGATGGCCTCGTCGCTCGTGGTGGGGCCGCTCGGCAACTGGCTGGTGCCGCTCATGATCGGGGCACGCCGGATGGCGTTCCCCCGGGTGGAGGCCTTCTCCTTCTGGCTGTTCTCCGCCGGCTACTTCGTCATCCTGACCGCCCTGCCCCTCGGCGGCTTCCCCACCGGCTGGACCGGTTACGCCCCGCTGCAGACGCAGGCGGACGTGGGCATGGACTCATACCTGGTCGGCTTCTCGGTCATCGGCCTCGGCATGATCCTGGCCGGGTTCAACCTGCTGGTCACCATCATCAACTACCGGGCGCCCGGCATGACCTGGGGACGGTTGCCCGTGTTCGTCTGGTCCATCCTGGCCACGAGCGCCCTCCTCACCCTGGCCACGCCCACCCTGGCGGTTGCCTGCGTCTTCGGCATCCTGGACCGGACGGTCGGCACCTCGTTCTACGTGGCTGCCCACGGGGGCAGCTCGTACCTGTGGGAGAACCTGTTCTGGTTCTTCGGCCATCCCGAGGTCTACATCATGGCGCTGCCCGGCTTCGGGATCGTGGGGGAGATGCTGCCGGTCTTCACCCGCAAGCCGCTGTTCGCCTACCGGGTTGCGGCGGCGGGCATGATCGGCGTGGCGCTGCTGTCGTTCTTCGTCTGGCAGCACCACCTCTTCCAGAGCGGCATCAACCCCGACATGCGCCCGCTCTTCATGCTCACCACCGAGCTGATCTCGATCCCCACCGGGTTCATCTACCTCGTGGGCCTCGGGACGCTCTACAAGGCGAAGATACGGTTCGAGGTGCCGATGCTCTTCGCCTTGGCCATGTACTTCAACTTCCTCATCGGCGGCGTCACCGGCGTCTTCCTGTCCGACGTCCCCGTGGACGTGACCGTGCACGGCAGCTTCTTCGTGCTCGCGCACTTCCACTACACGATCATGGGCGGCCTCGTCTTCGCCTTCTTCGGAGGGGTCTACTACTGGACGCCCAAGATCACCGGGAAGTCGCTGAACAAGACGCTGGCCAAGGCGCACTTCTGGGCGATGTTCGTCTTCTTCAACCTGACGTTCTTCCCGATGTTCCTGATCGGGCTGCTCGGCCAGCCACGCCGGGTCTTCGAGTACGCCCAGGGCCTCCAGACGCTCAACGACTTCTCGTCGGTCTCGGCATTCTGCCTGGGCGCCTCGTTCATCATCTTCGTGGTGAACTTCGTCTGGTCGATCTTCATCGCCCCGCAGGAAGCTCCCGCCAACCCGTGGGGCTCGCTCGGGCTCGAGTGGCAGACGGCGACGCCGGTGCCCCGGCACAACTTCGACCGCATCCCCGTCGTGATGGCCGACCCGTACCACTACAGTGAGCCGGACCCGCCACCAGTCGCTGACCTGGCGCCAACCAGCTTCGCCGAGATGGCGGCGGCCGGCGCCGACGGAGGGGGCGCAAGCAGGGGGGGTGACCGATGAGCCAGGTGCGCGTGCCAGCCGACTCCGGTTACGTCGCCACCCCCGAGGAGCTCGCGTACGAGGCCAGGGCGGCCGAGAACGCGCTCTTCACGGCCAGCCGGGTCATGATCGGGATCTTCGCCTTCGCCTTCGCTGCGCTGGCGTTCGCCTACTTCTACCTGCGCTCGACCAACAGCGCCGGCCTCTGGCGGCCGCACGACGTGACGGCGCCGGTGGCGACGGGCACCGCCATCATGGCGCTCGTGCTCGCGTCGACCGGGCTGCTCGCCTTCGGGCTGCGCCAGTTCCGGCGAAACGACACGCTCGACTGGGACGTCGCCGGATGGACGGCCGTGGCGAGCGGGCTCCTGGCGCTGGGGCTCCAGTGCTGGGAGCTCACGGACCTGCCGTTCTCGCCCTCCACGGGCGGCTACACCTCGGTGTTCATCGGCTGGGCGGTGATGGACATCATCCTGCTCGTGTCGGGGGTCTACTGGGCCGAGACGCTGCTGGCGAGGCACGCCCGCGTGCGCAAGGCGGCGACGGAGGACTCGCGGTCGGCGGGGTTCGCGAGCGCCCATTTCCGGGTGAACGTCGAATCGTGCACGTACTTCTGGGGCTTCATCGCCTTCGTGAGCGTGTTCTTCTGGGTCTTCTTCTACATCGCAGGTTGAGAGGAGCGAACCGTGTTCGGGACTGACCAGTACATCGGGGCGCAGGTCCTCACGCTCGCGATCCCGCTGGGGGCCTTCCTTCTCGGGCTGCTGTGGCTGTTCTTCCAGCGTCGCCCGGACCACTAGGGGACGGCCCGGCCTCGCTGCTCTTCGAGCGCCTCCGACCGTGGGCGCTCGGGTTGGGAGCAGCACTCGTCGTGCTGGAGTTCGTGCCTCCCCTGTGGACGGAGAGCACGCGCTACGAGTACGTCCAGGCGATCCAGTTCTGCCTCGCCGCCTACGCCGTGCCGGCGTTGGTGGTGGTCGGGCGGCCCTGGGGGAGGTTGGGCGGAGCGGGAAGCCGGGGCCGGCTCTGGCGGCTCCTCGACCGGGTGGCCGAACGGCGGCTCCGCCACGCCAGCTTCGTCCGCGCCTTCGCCTTCGTGGCCGCTTTCGCCGCCCTGGTGATCCTGTGGCGCACGCCCGCCTGGACCGACGCCGTCGTGCGGGACCGGTGGCTCGTGCCGGTGGAGGTGGTGTCCCTGGCGGTGACCGGTGTGGGGCTGTGGCTCGAGATCCTGGCCTGCCCGCCGCTGCGCCCGCGGCTGCACCGGCCCTGGCGGGCGGTGGTGGCGGCACTGGCCATGTGGGCGACGTGGGTGATGGCGTTCTCCATCGGGTTCGCCCACGATTCGTGGTACCACGCCTTCGACCACGTGCGGACGGGCATCGGCGTGACGCTCGACCAGGAGATCGCCACGGGCATCCTCTGGCTGGCGGCCGTGGCCGCCTTTTTGCCCGCCATCTTCGCCGACCTGATGACCTGGCTCAGGAACGGTGACGATCCCGACGCCGAGCTGCGCAGGCTGGTGCGGGACGCGCGCCGCTCCGGGCGGGCGTGAGGAGGGCCGGCTGCCAGGCGCAGCGCCGCGGAGCTCCCGTCAGCCGAGCGGGGTGACCGGCAGGGAGGGGTCGGGGAGGTGGGCGCCCCCCAAGCTTCGCTCGGCGGCGGCAATGGCGCGGTCCGCCTTCGCTCGGTCCAGGCGCAGCAACCGCTCTTTGGCACGCAGGTCGCGGCGTGCCGAGACGTCGGTGGGGTGGGCGACGAGCTTCTGCATGTCGCTCATGGCGGCGACGGCGTCCGAGGTCATCCAGACCTCCACGCTGGTGATCATGGCGCTCAGGTGGGGACCTGCCGGGCCGCTGGGCACTGTGAGTGTGCCCAGCGAGACGACGGCCTGGTTGGCGAACGAGCACGCCTGCTCGTTCTGCGAGAGGAGCGTGGGCACCTGGGACCGTTGGGCCGCGGTGAGGGTCCCGGCCTGTTGGCGGCCGTAGATCGTGTAGCTCTGGCGCACCGAGTACGTGCATGTGCGGATGTCGGCGTCGACCGCCTTCACCAGCGCGGTGGCCTCGGTGGTGAGCTCGGAGGTGGTGGCCTGGTGGGGGAGGTCGGCGACGACGGAGGCGCCGGCCACGACCGCCAGGACCACCACCACGAGCACCCAGGTCCGGCGGTACCAGGGTCGCTTGCCCGACGCCGGCTCGGAGAAGGAGTCGGGGATGGTCTCGGGCGTGAGGGGCGGCAGTGTCGTCCCTCGCGGCGTGAAGAAGGTGCTCATGCGTCGGCCAGCTTTCGGGCGTAGTGGGCGATGCCGGTGGCGAATCGGGTGACCTCGGCCGCGGGCAGGGAGTACGTGCCGCCGGCGGACTCGTTGGCGAAGGGGGTGGCGGCCCAGGCGACCTTGCCTGCCGGCGAGATGAAGTACATGAGCTCGTTGTGGCTGACCGCTCGGGTGGCCCGGTCGGCGGTGATGGAGATGCCGTAGGTGGTCCACACCGGGTCGAGCTTCTTGACCGACCCGGTGAGGAAGCGGTAGTTGCGCAGCCCCCCGAGGGCGGTGCGGGCGAGGATGGCGGCGTCCCCGGGGGCGAGAGCGAGAGGGTCGGTGTTGACGGTCACGAATGTGACCGGCACGCGCGTCGCGCCCAGCATGGCGTCGGCCTGGGCCAGCTCCCGGGCCAGGACGGGGCAGATGTCGTTGCACGGAGCGTTGGCGAAGGAGAGCACGACCACGTGCCCCGCCAGGTGTGCCAGCGAGACAGGGGTCCGGGTGGCCGCGTTGGTGAGCGTGAAGCCGGCCGCGGCCGCGCCCTTCAACGTGCTGATCCCCATGAAGGCGGCGAGCGGCGCGTGCACCTGTGCCCCCGCTGTCGCCGCGCCCGTGTGGCTGGGGACGACGGGGCCGGCGTGGCCCGTCGGTGGCCGGTGCGGGACGGCTGGGGCAGGCGACGATGTGACGAGGTGGTCCGCCAGGGCACCGCCCACGCCGAGGACGAGGAGCACCGCGATCCCCCAGGCGATCACCCGGGGCGACATGCGCGGCGTGCCGGCGGCGAAGGCGGCCCTCCGGTCCTCGGCCGTGAGGCCGGCCCGGGACGGCGCCGGCTCCGCGGGTGCCGGCTCCGCCACCGCAGGCTCCACCGCCGGATCCGTCGGATCCGCCGGTGGCCGATCGGAGTGGCCGACGGTCACGGGCTCGCCGCCGATCCGGCGATCAGACTCCAGGACAACCCCCCGAGACCGCCCTCAGGGATGGTGCACGATCGCGACGGCGCCCATGGCCAGGAACAGGACCGTGAGGTAGGTGATCGAGTACCCGAACAGGCGCATGGCCCGACGGGGGCTCGGGTCGGTACGGAGCGGGAGGGCGTAGAAGAAGAAGCCGGCGTCCAGGGCGACCGTGATGCCGAAGAGGACCCACCCGAGGTGGGTGACGAAGACGAGCACGATGGCCAGCGCCGAGACGACCGCCGTGTAGGCCAGGATCTGGCGGACGACCTTGCCGATGTCGGCGACCGAGGGAAGCATGGGGACCGAGGCGCGGGCGTAGTCGTCTCGGTGGCGGATGGCCAGGGCCCAGAAGTGCGGCGGGGTCCAGGCGAACACGATGGCGAACATGACCCAGGCCGCCAGCGACAGGCGACCGGTGACCGCCGCCCACCCCACCAGGACGGGGACGGCGCCGGCCGCCCCGCCGATCACGATGTTGCTGGAGAAGCGCCGCTTGAGCCACACGGTGTAGACGCCCACGTAGAAGAGCGCCGCCGCCAGGGCCAGGGCGGCCGAGAGCAGGTTGACGGTCAGCCACAGCAGGAGGAAGGCGGCGAGCTCGAGCCCGACGGCGAGGACCAGGGCGTCGGCGGGCGACACCACCCCTGAGACGAGCGGGCGTTGCTTGGTCCGGTCCATCACGGCGTCGATGTCCCGGTCGTAGAACATGTTGAAGGCGTTGGCCCCGCCGGCGGCGAAGGTGCCCCCCACCACGGTCAGGGCCACCAGCTCGAAGGAGGGGACCGTCGGCGAGGCCACGAACATGGCCGGGACGGTGGTGATGAGCAGGAGCTCGATGATGCGCGGCTTGGTCAGCGCGACCAGGCCGGCGACGCGGGGCGGCACGGAGAAGATGGAGCGGTTTCGAGCCGCCGCGCTCGAGAGCTGCTGCACACGCAAACGTTAGCCGGTGCCGCGCGGCCGTTCCATGACGTGCGGTCCCCGCAGCGTGCCGGGCTGCCGGCCAGGGATACCCGCCGTGGCGCGGGGCGAACGGTAGAGTCGTGGCGTGGACGCCGCAGCAGTCGTCGTGCTGGTCGCGGCCGTCGTGGCGTGCGTCGGTGCGGTCGTCGCCCTGGTGGCGGCGTGGGTCCTGGTGGGGCAGGTGCGCCGCCTGGAACGGGGCATCGAGGCCCTCCGCCACGAGACGGTGCCGCTCGTGGCGGACGCCCGGATGGCCGCCGACCACGCCGCCGCCGAGATCGCCCGGGTGGACGCCGTCCTGGCCGACACCGAGGCCGTCACGGCGGCGGTGGACCGGGCCTCCCGGGCCGCCCGCCGGGCCTTCGCCAATCCCGTGGTGAAGGTGCTGGCCTGGCGGGCGGGCGCCGTCGGCGGGATGCGGAGGCTTCGTCACGGGGACCGCCTCCCCCAGCGTCCGGTCACGGTGGCGCTGGTCCGCGAGGGACGGGGCGCCGACGACGCCGGCCGCGGGGGGCGGGTGCGCGCCGTGCGTGACGGGCGCGCCGTGCGGGCCGTCGGGGCGAGGAGCCGGTGATCCGCCGCCCGCTGTGGCTGGGCGCGGGGGTGGCCCTCGGCGTGGGCGGCACCCTGTGGGCCGAGCAGCGGGTGCGGCGCCGCGTCCGGCAGCTCTCGGCCGCGCTCACGCCCGCGGGCGCCGCCGACGGGGTGCGCCGGTCGGCCCTCGCCGCCGGCGAGCGCCTCCGGTCGGCGGCGGACGAGGCGCGCCTGGAGCGCCGCCGCCGGGAGGCCGAGCTGTGGGCCGGCCTCGAGCCGAGGGGAGCGGTCCGGCAGCACCGGTAGGCTGCACCGGATGGACGCCAACCAGCTGCGCGCCGCCTTCACCGGGTTCTTTGCGGCGCGGGGCCACGAGGTGGTGCCGTCGGCCAGCCTGATCCCCCACGACCCGACGGTGCTGTTCACCATCGCCGGGATGGTGCCGTTCAAGCCGTACTTCCTGGGCGACGAGCCGTCGCCGTGGCCGCGCGCCACCACGGTGCAGAAGTGCTTCCGCACGGTCGACATCGACGTGGTCGGCCACACCAGCCGGCACTGCACCTTCTTCGAGATGCTCGGGAACTTCAGCTTCGGGGACTACTTCAAGGAGCAGGCGATCCCCTACGCCTGGGAGCTCGTCACCGAGGTGCTCGGCATCGAGGCCGGCCGCCTGTGGGTCACGGTGCACCACAGCGACGACGAGGCCGCCGCCATCTGGGCCGACGCCGTGGGTGTGCCGGCGGCACGGATCCAGCGGATGGGCGAGGACAACTTCTGGCAGATGGGCGAGACCGGGCCCTGTGGTCCGTGCTCGGAGATCTACTTCGACAAGGGCGAGCCCTACGGATCGCCGGGCGGTCCGGCCCAGGGCGGCGCCGAGCGGTTCGTGGAGATCTGGAACCTCGTCTTCATGCAGTTCAACCGGGCGGCGGACGGGTCGATGGCCGAGCTGCCGAAGAAGAACATCGACACCGGGGCGGGGCTCGAGCGGATCCTGCCGGTCCTCCAGGGGACCGACTCCATCTTCGACACGGACGTCCTGGCTCCGCTGGTGGAGGTGGCGCAGGAGCTCACCGGGGCCCGGGTGGGGCGGGACGAGCGGACCGACGTCGCCCTGCGCGTCATGGCCGACCACGGCCGGGCGATGACGATGCTGGTGGCCGACGGGGTGCTGCCGTCGAATGACGGGCGTGGCTACGTGCTGCGCAGGGTGATCCGGCGGGCGGTGCTGGCGGCGCGACGGGCCGGGGCGCGCGGCCCCGTCACCCCGGCGCTGGCCCGGACGGCGGCCCAGGTGATGGGGGAGCAGTACCCGGCCGTCCGGTCCGAGATCGACGTCGTGACCGACGTGCTCGAGCGCGAGGAGGCGGGCTTCGACCGGACCCTGCGCGCCGGGCTCACCATCGTGGAGGCCGCGCTGAGCGAGCTGGCCGGCGTGACCGACGCCGAGCTGTCGGGCGAGACCGCCTTCCGCCTGCACGACACGCACGGCTTCCCGATCGAGCTGACCGAGGAGCTCGCACGCGAGGCGGGCGTGCGCGTCGACCGTGCCGCCTACGACGCCCACATGGCCGAGCAGCGGCGCCGGGCGCGGGAGGCGGCGCGGGCACCCGCCGGCGCCGATGAGACCGCCTACCGCGAGCTCCTGGACGGCGCCGGCCCGACGCGCTTCGTCGGCCGGTCGCCCGACCACTACGCCGTGCCCGCCCGGGTGGTGGGGGTGCTGGCCGGCGCCGAGCCGGGCACGGTCGAGGTGTTCTTGGACCAGACGCCCTTCTACGCCGAGGGCGGCGGGCAGGTGGGCGACACCGGCTCGATCGTGACCGAGACCGGCCGGGCCGAGGTGTACGACACGGTGGCCGCCCTGCCGGGGCTCACGGCGCACCGGGCCCGCCTGTCGGGCGAGCTGTTCGCGGGCCAGGACGCGCTCGCCGCCATCGACGGGGCCCGGCGGGAAGCCGTCCGCCGCAACCACACCGGGACCCACCTCCTGCACGCGGCCCTGCGCGGGGTGCTGGGCGACCACGTCCGCCAGCAGGGCTCGCTGGTCGCGCCCGACCGGTTGCGCTTCGACTTCAGCCACCCGGGTGCGCCGGCGGCCGAGGAGCTCGACGCGGTGGTGTCGATGGCCAACGCCGACGTGCTGACCGACGAGCCGGTCGTGACCCGGGAGGTGGCGAAGGGGGAGGCGGATGCCTTGGGGGCCATCGCCTTCTTCGGGGACAAGTACGGCGACGTCGTGCGGATGGTGCAGGCCGGGCCGCACTCGCTGGAGCTGTGCGGCGGCACCCACGTGGACTCCCTGGGCATGGTGGGGCCCATCGCGGTGGTCTCGGAGGGCTCGATCGGCTCCAACACGCGCCGCATCGAGGCGGTGACGGGTACCGCCTCGGTCGAGCGCACGCGCCACCGCGACCGGGTGGTCGACGAGGCGGCGGCGCTCTTGCGGGTGGAGCCCGAGGGCGTGCTGGACGCGCTCCAGCGGCTCGTCGACCGCCAGCGGGCGGCCGACCGGGAGCTGGGGCGGCTCCGCCAGTCGATGCTGGCGTCGGAGGGAGCGGCGTTGGCTGCGGCCGCGGCCGACGGGCTGGTCGTGGCCCGGCGTGACGGCCGCAGCCCCGACGAGCTCCGGGCCCTCGCCCAGGCGGTGCGGGACGGCGGGGCCGCCTCGGTCGCCCTGGGCGGGTCCCCCGACGGGTCGCGGGTCGCCATCGCCGTCGCCACGGGCGGGGACCCCGACGCCGCCGCCGTGGTGCGCCAGGTGGCGCCGATCGTCGGCGGGGGAGGGGGCGGGTCTCCGCAGGTGGCGCTGGCCGGGGGGCGCGACCCGGGACGGATCGAGGCGGCGCTGGCCGAGGCGCGGAGGCTGCTCGCCGGGCCGTGACGTCGTGACGCGGGCGGTCGCCATCGACCTCGGGGCGCGGCGCATCGGTGTGGCCGTGAGCGATTCGGCCGGCACCATGGCCTTCCCCCGGCCGCGCATCGACCGCAGCGGGGACCGGGCGGCCGACCACCGCGCCATCGCGGCCGTCGTGGACGAGGTGGGCGCGGCCGTGGTGGTGGTGGGCCTGCCGATCTCGCTCGACGGCCGCCACGGAGCGGCGGCGGCGGCAGCGGCGGCGGAGGCGGAGGAGCTGGCGGCCGGCTTGGCGCAACGTGGGGTGCAGGTCGAGACGCTGGACGAACGCCTGACCACGGTGTCTGCCACCGCTCGGTTGGCCAACGCGGGCAGGCGCTCGCCCGAGCGCCGGGCCACCGTCGACAGTGCGGCCGCCACCGTGCTCCTGCAATCATGGCTCGACCGCCGATGACCGCTCCCTCCGACAACCCGCGGGCCGCCACCCGGGCCCCCGACGGCGACCGCCCGTTCGACCGCGAGCACGCGGAGGCCCCCGACGGCGACACGCCGCCCCACGGCGTCCCGCCGGTGGTGGTGCCTCGCACCCTGGCGCGCACCGACGCCGGTCCCCGCCCCGGGAGACGGGCGCCCCGCGTCGAGGGGCGCGGGCGTCACCGGCGCGGGCGTCGAGCCCGGCTGACCCGCAGGGCTCGGCGCATCCTCTTGGTGCTGGCGGTGCTCGTGGTGGTGGTCGGAGGCGGCGGCGGATGGATCGAGTCGGAGGCGAGCCCGTCGGGTACCCCGGGGGCGCCGGTGGTCGTCCACGTCCACCGGGGCGAGTCGTTGGGCGCCGTGATGGCGACGCTCACACGGGACGGGGTCGTCGGCAGCGCGCTCGCCTTCCGGCTCTGGTCGATCCTCCATGGCGGCCCGACCGTGCTCCCCGGCCTCTACCAGCTCCGCCGGAACCTGTCGTTCGGCGCCGTGAGCGCCGATCTGTCCGCCGGGCCCAACGTCTACTCCCTGGACGTCGTGCCGGGGACCACGGTGACCGAGATCGCCAACCAGCTGTCCCAGCTCCCGGGCAACCTGGCCCAGACCTTCGAGACCGCGGCCCGCACCGGAGCGGTGCCTTCGCCGTACCAGCCGCAGAAGCACGGCAGCCTCGAGGGGCTCATCGCCGGTGGCCGGTACGAGATCACGCCGGGCGAGTCGGGGAAGACGCTGCTGTCCCGCATGGTGGCCCGCTTCGACGCCGAGGCGGCGGCGGCCGGGCTCTCGCCCACCACCACGGTGGGGGGCCAGAGCGCCTACGGCGTGATCACGGTGGCGTCGATCGCCATGAAGGAGGGGTACTACCCCCGCTACTTCGGCAGGGTCGCCCGGGTGGTCTACAACCGGCTGGCCGACGGCATGCACCTCGACATGACATCCACGGTGCTCTACTCCCTCGGCCAGGACGGGGGACCGGTGACTCCGGCCGAGGAGCAGGTCACAAGCCCCTACAACACCTACCTCCGCCCCGGACTGACCCCCACCCCCATCTGCACGCCCTCGAGGGCCGCCCTCGCCGCGGCTGCCGCCCCGCCACCCGGCCCTTGGCTCTACTTCGAGCTCACGACACCGAAGAAGGGCGTGATGGTGTTCTCGGCGTCCTACACAACACAGCTCGCCGCCGAGCAGGCGGCCGCCAACAACCCCGCCTCCTCGTCCCCCGGGTCCTCCCAGGGGTCCGCGACGTCCTCGGGGTCGGGCAGCGGCACCGGGACGTGACCGGGCCGCTGCGGCCGACCGGGGACTGGCCGTCGGCTGCGTCCGCCGTGGTCGGGGTGATGGGGGACCCCGTCGACCACTCGCTCTCACCGCTCGTCCACAACGCTGCGTTCGCCGCCATGGGCGTCGACTGGGTCTCGGTGGGCTTCCGGGTCCGAGCCGGGGACGCCGAAGGGGCGGTGACCGGCATGCGGGCGCTCGGGCTGCGGGGGCTGTCCGTCACGATGCCCCACAAGGAGGCGGCGGCTGCCCTGGCGGACCGTTGCAGCCCGACCGCCGCCGCACTGGGCGCCGCCAACTGCCTGGCGCGCGACGGCGACCTGATCGTGGGGCACAACACCGACGGCGAGGGGTTCCTGGCCGCGGTGCGGCGGGCGACCGGCTTCGAGCCCGAGGGCGCCGGGGCCGTGGTGGCGGGCGCCGGCGGGGCGGCCCGGGCGGTCGTGCTGGCCCTCGCCCAGGCCGGCGCGCGCCAAGTGGTGGTGGTGGCCCGGACAGGGCGGCGCGCCGCAGCGGCGGCGGCGCTGGCCGGGTCGGCGGGGCGGACCGGGGTGCCCGAGGAGGCCGCCGACGCCGACCTCGTGGTGGACGCCACCCCGGCCGGGATGGCCGGCACGCCGGCGGCGGCCGAGCCACCGCTCGTGCCCGCCGCGCTCCTCGGAGCGGGCCAGGTGGCGGCCGACCTCGTGTACCACCCGCTCGTCACCCCCTGGCTGGCCGCCGCGTCGGCCCGGGGCGCGACCACCACCGGGGGACTGGGCATGCTGGTCCACCAGGCCGCCGCCCAGCTCTCCCTGTGGACTGGGCACGACGCCCCGGTCGAGGCCATGTGGCAGGCCGCGCAACGGGGGGTCCAGGCGGACCGGCACGAGCGCCACGACGAGGCGCCGGGCCGCCGATAACCTTGCCCCGGTGCAGACGCAGTACCGCATCGGGACCGCCGCACCCCGCCACTCGTCGACGCGCCGGCCGCTCATGGCCCGACGACCGACGGTGGTGGTGGACCCGTTCCTGATCCTCGGGACCGTCGCCGCCTCGGCGATCGGCGTCGTCATGGTGTACACCGCCACCCGGGGGCAGTTGCTGCTGGCGGGCTCGAGCCCGACGTACTACCTGAAGCGCCAGGCGCTCTTCGTCCTGCTCGGCCTGGTGGTGATGGCCTGCGTGGGCTGGTTCGACTACCGCAAGCTCGAGGCCTTCGGGATGGCCATCTACGGCGCGTCGATCTTCGTCCTCCTGGCGGTCATGGTTCCCCACGTCGGGTCCCACACCCTGGGCTCCGAGCGCTGGTTCAACCTCGGCCCGATCCAGCTGCAGCCCTCCGAGTTCGCCGTCCTGGGCATGATCATCGCCGTCGCTACGTACTGCACCAGACGTCCCGACGGGCTGACCTGGCGCGACGTGGTCAAGCTGCTCGTGCTGGCGGGGGTGCCGATCGGGCTCGTCATGATCCAGCCCGACCTCGGGACCGGCATCATCATGTCGGTCATCCTGCTCGTGATGCTGGCGGTGGCCGGGCTGCCCAACCGGGTCCTGGTCATCCTCCTGCTCGGCGCGGCCGCCGTGGTGACCTTGGTGCTGGCAGCCGGCCTGCTGCACCACTACCAGATCCTGCGGATCACCGGCTTCCTCCACCAGTCGACAAAGCACCTGACAAACACACTGGCCGGGGCCATCTACAACCTCCAGCAGGCGAAGGACGCCATCGGGGCCGGCGGCCTCCTCGGGACCGGCATCAACCACGGCGCGGCCACCGCCCTGGGCTACGTGCCCGAGCAGCAGACCGACTTCATCTTCACCGCCGTCGGTGAGCAGCTGGGGTTCGTCGGAGCGGTCGCCGTGCTGTCGGTGCTCGGGCTCGTCGCCTGGCGGGTGCTCCGGGCCGGGCAGCTCGCCCGCGACGACTTCGGGCGCTTGATCTGCGTCGGGGTGTTCACCTTCATCGCCTTCAGCACGTTCCAGAACGCCGGCATGACCATGGGCATCATGCCGATCACGGGGATCCCGCTTCCGTTCATCAGCTACGGCGGCACGGCGGTGATCGCCTTCTTCACCGGGGTCGGCCTGGCGTTGAGCGTGTACGCCCGACGAGCCGGGTAGGGGGACGGTGCGGTCCCCGGCACCGGGCCCCGGGCGCACGTTCCGGATCGTCACGGTGTCGTCGGTGCGCGTCGCGCTCCCGGACCAGCACCCGGTGGTCTCGCTGGAGGACACCGAGGTGCAGGGCCGCACCCTCTCCTTCCGCATCGGGATGGCGGAGGGCGCCGCCTTGGCCCACGTGCTCGACGGCACGGTGTCGCCGCGGCCGTCGACGCACGACCTGTTCGCGGCGGCGTTGCAGCGCTACGCCGTGGACGTGCTGGCGGTCCGCCTGACGGGTCGCGTCGGCTCCACCTACCTCGCCGAGCTCGACCTCCTGGGGGGGCACGGCCGCGAGGTCCTCACGTGCCGCCCGAGCGACGGCATCTGCCTGGCGCTGCGCCAGCGCGTGCCGGCTCCGGTGCTCGCCGACGACCGGCTGTTCACCGAAGCCGGTGACGTGCTGCCCGACGAGGCGCTCCCGGTCGCGCCGCCGCCGGCGCCCGGCGCGGCGGGGGCGGAGCCCGAGACGCCGACCGGGGTGCGCGAGCCATCGGTCACCGAGCCCGAGGCGCCAGATCCGGCGGGCGAGGCCGTGGAGGCGACGCCGGAGGCGGTCGAGGCCGGAGCCTGAACGCGCCCGGTCACCTGCCTGCCCCGCTCAGGTGGCGGCGACGAACGCTGTCTCCTCGGGGAACCGCATGCCGAGGGCTCGCTCGGTGGTGGACGAGGCACCCTCCTCGGAGACGCGCATGAGCACGGCGATCAGGATGTAGTTGGCCACGAGCGAGGAGCCGCCGTAGGCGACGAACGGCAACGTGATGCCGGTGAAGGGGAGGAGCCGGATCACCCCGGCCATGATGAAGAACGCCTGGAAGCCGAGGACGGTGCTGAGGCCGACGGCCACCAACCGGGAGAAGTCGGAACGGGCGGCCTGGGCCACCCGGAGCCCCGCTGCCACCAGGAGGACGAAGGCGAACACCACGGCGGCGGCGCCGACGAACCCCATCTCGTCGGCGATGGCGACGAAGATCATGTCGCTTGTGATGGCGTAGATGTACCGGGCGAAGTGGTCGGTCCCGAGGCCGACGCCGACGATGCCGCCGTGGGCCAGCGCCATGTAGCCCTCGCCCAGCTGGGTGTTGAGCGGGGCGTGGAGCCAGAGGTTCACCCGTGTCTGCACCTGGTGGAACAGGTGGGCGGCCAGGAAGGCGCCGACCACGAACAGGATGATCGAGAAGACGATGTACGACACCCGCCCGGTGGTGATCCACAGGAGGACCACGAACATCGTGAAGATGAGCATGGCGAAGCCGACGTCGTTCTCCAGGGCGATGATCCCCATGGACACGGCCCAGAACAGCAGGATCGGCACCAAGGGGCGGGGGTCGAGGACGAGGCGGTTCCCCACCCGGGCCGTCGGGATGGAGAGCAGCTCCTTCTTCTCGGCGAAGTAGGAGGCGAAGAACACGACGAGGAGGAGCTTGGCGATCTCGATCGGCTGGAACTCGATCGGCCCGAGCTTCACCCACAGCCGCGTGCCTGTGATGGGCACGCCGATGTGGGGGATGAGGGGCGCCACCAGCAGGAGCCCGGCCGCCAGCAGGAGGAGGTAGCGGTAGCGGTCGAGGTCGCGGGAGTGGCGGACGGCGATGAGGGTGACGATGTAGAAGACGAGGCCGACGGCGGCCCAGGTGGCCTGGGCCTTGGCCCTCGAGGGTGTGAAGCGGACGATGACGACGTAGCCGATGCCGTTGAGCAGGGCGGCGATGGGGAGGATGACGGCACTGGCGTTGGGGGCGAGCCATCGGTTGGCCAGGTGGGCCACGAGGCCCATGCCCAGGATGACGCCGAGGATCGGCCCCACGTGCGGGGGGATCCTCCCGTTCGCCCCGATGGAGGCCACCACGTAGAAGGCGACGGTGATCGCGGCGGCGAAGACGAGCAGGCCCAGCTCGGTCCGCCGCCGCGGCTTGGGACCGCGGCGCCAGACGGGGATCCGGCGGACCGGGCTCGCTGGCGCCTCGAGGGCTGTGGTGGTCGCCACCGCCGAGAGCGTAGCGGCGGGCTGTACGCTGGAAGCGATCATGGCACTCCAGGGCACGCCCTTCGGCGACGAGGTGTCGGAGGGACCGAGCTCGGCCGGCAACGGGCTGGCGCCGGCCGAGCGTTCCGCCGGCCCGGCCATCGCCCAGGCTCCGGCGACCGCCGTCGGCGCGATGGGCCGCGCCGAGCCGCTGGCCGGCGCCCGCCGGACCGTCCCGGTCCGGGAGGCGATCGCCGGGTACGGCTCGCACCGGTTCACCAACAAGGAGCTCTCGCGGCTGGACTTCCTCACACGGCTCCTCGACCTGGCCACCGACACCCGGCTCCCGGTGCTCGAGCAGGTGAAGTTCATGGCCATCTTCTCCGAGGGGCTGGACGAGTTCTTCCAGGTGCGGGTGGCGGGGCTGCAGGACAAGCTGGTGGCCGGGGTGCGCACCCGGTCGGTCGACGGCCTGCGGCCAGGGGAGGAGCTGGCGGCCATCCGGACCAAGGTGGAGCAGCTGGTGGCCCGACAGGACGGGATCTTCCTCGACGTGCTGGTCCCGCGGCTGGCCGAGGCCGGGGTGCGCTGGTCCGACTGGTCCTCGCTGGACGACGACGACCGTGCCTACCTCGTGGACGTCTACCAGCGCGAGATCTACCCGGTCCTCACGCCGCTGGCCGTCGACCCGGGGCACCCGTTCCCCTACATCTCCAACCTCTCGCTGAACCTCCTGGTGGAGGTGGGGGACCCCGCCACCGGCGACCAGCGCATCGCCAGGGTGAAGGTCCCGCCCGTGCTCCCGCGGTTCGTGGTCATGCCGGACGGCGAGCGCTTCGTGCCGCTCGAGCAGGTGATCGCCGCCCACCTGGACTCGCTCTTCCCGGGCATGACGATCGGCGAGCACGACACGTTCCGGGTCACGCGCAACGCCGACCTGGCCCTCGAGGAGGACGAGGCGGACGACCTGCTCGTGGCGGTCGAGATGGAGCTGCGCCGCCGGCGCTTCGGCAGCGCCGTGCGCCTGGAGGTGGCCTCGGGGGCCGACCCCGAGCTGGTGGAGCGCCTGCGGGCGGAGCTCGACGTCCCGTCCGACGGCGTGTACACCGTCGACGCCCCGATCGACCTGTCGGGCCTGTGGGCCGTCTACGCCCTGGACCGCCCCGACCTGCACGCCGAGACGTGGACGCCGATGACCCCGCCGCACCTGGCGACGGCGGGCAACGCCCCCAGCAACCTGTTCGACGTGCTGCGGGAGCGCGACGTGCTCGTCCACCACCCGTACGACTCGTTCGCCACCTCCGTGGAGGCGTTCGTGGCCCAGGCGGCGGACGACCCAGACGTGGTGGGGATCAAGCAGACCCTCTACCGGACGTCCGGCGACAGCCCGATCGTGGCCTCGCTGATCAAGGCGGCCGAGGCGGGCAAGCAGGTGGCGGCCATCGTCGAGCTGAAGGCGAGGTTCGACGAGCAGGCCAACATCGGCTGGGCGAGGGTGCTGGAGGAGGCGGGCGTGCACGTCGTGTACGGCCTCGTCGGCTTGAAGACGCACTCGAAGACGGTGCTCGTGCTCCGGCGCGAGGACGACAGCATCCGCCGCTACTGCCACGTGGGCACGGGCAACTACAACTCCCGGACCGCCGCCGTCTACGAGGACCTCGGCCTGCTCACCTCGGACGCCGACATCGGGGCGGACGTGGGGGACCTGTTCAACTACCTCACCGGCTTCAGCCGGCAGTCCGACTACCGCCAGATCCTGGTGGCGCCGGTGACCCTGCGCCAGGCCGTCCTCGAGCTGATCGCCCGCCAGGCGGCCGCCGGACCGGCAGGGCGCATCGTGCTCAAGGTGAACGGCCTCACCGACCCCGAGATGATCGACGCCCTCTACGCCGCGTCGGGGGCCGGGGTGCCGATCGACCTGGCCGTGCGCGGACAGTGCAGGCTGCGACCGGGGGTGCCGGGGCTGTCGGAGACCATCGCCGTCCGCTCGATCGTGGGCGAGTTCCTGGAGCACTCCCGGATCTTCCGTTTCGGTGGCAGCAGCGACAATGTGCCCCACCGGGCACCGTCGGGGGACGGCTCCCTCCCGCTCCAGCTCTACATCGGCTCGGCCGACCTCATGGAACGGAACCTGGACCGCCGGATCGAGGTGCTGGCGCCGGTCCACGACCCCGAGCTGCAGGCCCGTCTGCTCGAGATCCTCGACCTCGTCTTCGCCGACGACGTCAACGCCTGGCTCCTGCGCGACCGCACGTGGCAGCGGCTGTGGACCGTGCACGGCACCGACTCCCAGCGCCGCCTCAAGGAGCTGGCCGTCGAGCGGGCCCGCCGCCGCCGGGAGGTGGACCCCCGCCACGCCGACCCGACCGAGGGCGCCTGACCCGCACCGCCGGGCTCACGACGCCCCGGGGCCCGCCTCCCGCATCCGCCGTGCGCTCCGAGCGCCGTGGTGCCGCTCCCGCTCGTGGCGCTCTTGGCGCCGCTCCTTGCCCTCGCGGCCGAAGCGGAGCGTGAGGTAGCAGGCCCCACCGGCCGGGATGGGGAGCCAGAAGTTGACGAGCCGGTAGGAGAGCACGCCCAGGATGGCGACTGTCTTGGTGACGTGGAACCCCACGAGCGTGGGGATGAGCACACCCTCGACCACGCCCAGGCCGCTCGGGGTGACGGGGATGACGGCCAGGATGTTGGCCAGGCCGTAGGCGACGAGGAGGTCCACGGGGGAGACGGCCTTGCCGAAGGCGAAGACGAAGACCCACAGCGACGCGGCGTCGAACAACCAGTTGGCCGCCGCCCACTCCATGGCGTGGACCAGGAGCGCCCGGTTGCGCAGCAGGATGCGGAGCCGGTCGGCGATGGTCTGGACGAGGGCGGTCAGCTTGTCCGGGTTGACCAGCGGGACCTTGGCCGCCCAGGCGTGCAGCGACTCCAGACCCCGCCGCTGACCCCGGGTGAGCAGGATCACGATGGCGGCGAAGGCGGCGAACAGCACGAGGCCGACGAGGGCGGCGAAGCCGTAGAGCGGGTTGTAGCCGGTGAGGGGGATGGAGATGAAGAGGGCCAGCCAGAACAGCAGGTTGAGCACGACGGCCGAGCCCACGCCCTGGGTGGCCAGCCCGAAGGCGGCCGCGCCGCTCGGCACGCCCTCCTCGGTCAGGAGCCGGAAGGCGAGGGCCGTCCCGGGGGCGGTGCCTCCGGGGACCACGTGGCTCACCGCCAGGCTCGACATGTTGATCCGGAAGAGCTTCGAGCGCTTGGGCGCGTCCGTGAGCAGGACCGTGTGGGTCAGCTCGGCATAGGCCAGCAGGGCGACCACCTCCAGTGCGACGCCGACCAGCAGGCCGACCACGTTCACCGCGCCGAGGAGATGGAGCGACCGGCGGACGTTGGCGAGGTCCGGCAGCAGCAGGTACTCGAGCACGAAGACGAGGGCGACCACGGCCACCGTCCAGCGGAACGGAGGCTTCTGCCACCACCGACGGATCCGGGCGAAGGCGCGGTGCAGGCGGGTCCGCCGGGCGGCGCCGGACGGCTCGGCCTGGGGCGCCGGCCCGGTGCGGGGCGCCTCGTCCTGGGGTGGCACGGCGTCGTGCGCCGTCGGCTCGTCCGCCCGATGGCGTGGAGCGGCGTCGGCAGGGTCGTCCACGGATCTCATGCTGGCATGGACGGCCCGCCGGAGGCGGGTTCCCCCGCTCGTGGGGGTGCAGCACCCCGCCGCCGCCACGTGGAGGGAAGACGCCGAGGGGGGCGATCTATGCTGCCCCGTCGTGCGAGTCCTCGTCGTCATCCCCACGTACAACGAGGCGGAGAACGTGGAGGCCGTCGTCCGCCAGGTCCACGACGCTCTGCCCGGTGCCGGGATCCTGGTGGTGGACGACGGCAGCCCCGACGGCACGGCCGACCTGGTGGAGAAGGTGGCGACCGAGCTCCAGGACGTCCACGTCCTGCGGCGGTCGGGCAAGCAGGGCCTCGGGAGCGCCTACCGGGCGGGGTTCCGCTGGGGCCTCGACGCCGGCTACGACGCGTGCGTGGAGATGGACGCCGACTTCTCCCACGACCCCGCGGCCCTGCCGCGGCTGGTGGCGCCATTGGAGGACGGCTACGAGGTGGTGATCGGCTCCCGCTACGTGCCGGGTGGGACGATCCCCAACTGGTCCTGGTACCGGCACCTGCTCTCCTGGGGCGGCAACCGCTATGCCGACGCCGTACTGGGCCTCGGGGTGGCCGACTCGACCGCCGGCTTCCGCGTGTACGCCGCGTCGGTGCTGGGGCGCCTGGACCTCGATCGGGTCCGGGCGGACGGCTACGGCTTCCAGATCGAGATGACCTACCGGTCCAAGCAGGCCGGCGCCCCGATCACCGAGGTGCCCATCAGCTTCGTGGACCGGGTCGCCGGCTCCTCGAAGATGTCGTCCGCCATCGTGGTGGAGGCCTTCGCCCTGGTCGGCTGGTGGGGGCTGGGGCGGCTCTGGCACCGGCTCGCCGGCCACGGCGACCGCTCGGAGCAGCGGCCGTCTGCGATCATGGACCGGTGAGCGCGGACGGAGAGCGGATCCTCGTCGTCGACGACGAGCCCTTCATCACCGACCTCCTCTCGGCCGCCCTGCGGTTCGAGGGGTTCTCGGTGGAGGTGGCGACCTCGGGCCGCGACGCCCTCGCCCTGGCCACCCCGGGCCGCCACGACCTCGTGATGCTGGACGTGATGATGCCGGACCTCGACGGCACCGAGGTCTGCCGGCGACTGCGCGAGACCGGTGTGGACGTGCCGGTCGTGTTCCTCACCGCCCGGGACAGCACCGAGGACAAGGTGGCCGGCCTGGGGATGGCCGACGACTACGTCACGAAGCCCTTCAGCCTGGAGGAGCTGGTCGCCAGGGTGCGGGCGGTGCTCCGCCGGGCCGGCCACGAGCCTCCCGACTCGCCCGAGCTGCGGTTCGCCGACCTGGTGATGAACGTCGACACCCACGAGGTGTGGCGGGACCGGACCTCCATCGAGCTGACCGCCACCGAGTTCAACGTGCTGCAGTACCTCCTGGAGAACCCCCGGCGGGTGGTGCCCAAGTCGGAGATCCTCGACCACGTCTGGGACTACGACTTCAGCGGCGACGCCAACATCGTGGAGACGTACATCAGCTACCTGCGCAAGAAGATCGACGAGTTCGACCCCCCGTTGATCCACACCGTCCGCGGCGTGGGCTACACGCTGCGACTGCCCAAGGAGTAGCCGGGCACATGCGGCTCCACCGGCGGCTGACGCTGACCATGGCGGTGCTGCTGCTGATCGGGTTGGCGATCACCGACATCGTCACCTACACCTCGCTGCGCTCCTTCCTCTACGGGCGGCTGGACGACCAGCTGGAGTCGAGCCAGGGTGTCGCCGTCCACTACCTGGACTTCGCCGCCCGCCGCCACCTGCACCCGACCCCCGAGCGGGTCAACGACCGGGTGGGCCAGCAGGTGTACGTGATGCTCCTCGCCCCGACAGGCCGCATCCTCCTGGAGCGCCCGTCGGGTTCTCCCGGGCGGCCGAACCCCCAGCCGGTCGTGCCCCGCTCGATGCGGCTCTCGCTGCCGATGGCGACACCCGAGGGCCCGTACCGCCCCAACCCCAACTCCTTCACACTGGACTCCCTGGGTGGCACGCAGTACCGGGCGGCGGCGGCGGCGGTCCCCCAGGGCACGGTGGTGACGGCCATCCCGCTGGCCCAGACGAACGCCACCATGTCCTCGCTCGTGCGGATCGAGGTGGGCGTCTCGCTCGCGGTGCTGCTGTCGTTGTGCGCCCTTGCCCTGTGGACGGTGCGGCGCGGGCTCCGGCCCCTCGACGACATGGCCGAGACGGCCAACGCCATCGCCTCGGGCGACCTTGCCCGGCGCGTCGAGCCCTCCGGCGGCGAGAGCGAGGTCGCCAGGCTCGGCAGCGCCCTCAACGCCATGCTCACCCAGATCGAGGCCGGCTTCGCCGAGACCTCGGCCTCCGCCGCCCGGCTGCGCCAGTTCGTGGCCGACGCGTCCCACGAGCTGCGGACGCCGCTCACCTCGATCCGCGGCTACGCCGAGCTGCTGCGCAAGGGCGCCTTCCCCGACGAGGAGGAGCGCCTGCGGGCCCTGCGGCGGGTCGAGCACGAGGCGACCCGAATGGGCGGCCTGGTCGACGACCTCCTGCTCCTCGCCCGCCTGGACCAGGGCCGCCCGCTCGAGCGGGCGCCGGTCGACCTCCGCCGGGCCTTCCGGGACGCGGTGGACGACGCGCAGATGACGGACCCCGCCCGGCCCATCGAGCTCGTGGCACCCGTCCCGGTCACGGTGGCCGGCGACCGGGACCGCATCGCCCAGGTGGCGCACAACCTGGTCCGCAACGCCCTCGTCCACACCCCTCCGGGAACCCCGGTCCGGGTGGAGGTCGCCGCCGACGCCACGACGGGGACCGCCCGGGTGGTCGACCACGGCCCCGGCCTCACAGCCGTGCGCCTCTCGCTCGTCTTCGACCGCTTCTACCGGGCTGACCCGGCTCGCACCGGCGAGGGCACCGGGCTCGGCCTCTCCATCGTGCGGGCCATCGCCGAGGCGCTCGGTGGCCGGGCCTGGGCAGAGGGCCATCCCGGCGGCGGCACCGTGTTCTGCGTCGCCCTGCCCCTCTACCCCGTGGAGGCCGACGCGCCCGTCGGCGGCTCCTTCCCGGAGGAGCGGCCCGAGCCGCCCGAGCCCGCCGCCCCCCGTGCGCTGCTCACAGCAGCGCCGAGCCGCCGGGCCACAGCGCCTCGAGCACCGGGGAGAGTTTGACGGTCGTCTCGGCCAGCTCGGCCTTGGGGTCGGAGTCGGCGACGATCCCCGCCCCGGCGCGGACGAGGACCCGGGTCCCGTCCAGGACGGCGCAGCGGATGGCCAGCACCCAGCATCCGTCCCCTTGGGCGTCCACCCAGCCGACGGCCCCGGCCCAGAAGCCCCGGGGCGGCTCCAGCTCGGCGATGCGCCGGAGGGCTGCGTCGCCCGGGACGCCGCCCACGGCGGGCGTCGGGTGCAGCAACCCGAGCAGCTCGAGGGCGGTGTCGCCGTGGCGGAGGGTGCCGGCGAGCAGCGACCCGAGGCGCGCGTCGGAGCGCAGCCGGACGACGCTGGGGGACTCGGGGACCTCGAGCCGGGTGCAGCGCGGGCCGAGCGCGGTCGCGATCGCCTCCACCACGAAGCGGTGCTCGTGACGGTCCTTGGCCGACGCCAGGAGGCGGTCCACGGCCCGCTCGTCCCCGTCGGCCAGCGCCACGGTCCCGGCGAACGCGTGCGAGACGACCTCGGAGCCCCGCCGGGACACCAGCAGCTCGGGTGACGCACCCACCATGCGCCGGCCCCCGGCCACCGGCACCGAGTACGGGCGGAAGGCCGTGTCGCCCGCCCACAGGCGCTCCAGCAAGGCGCCGGCGGACGGGGCCCTCGGCAGCCGGACCTCGACGGCGCGCGAGAGGACGACCTTGTGGAGACGCCCGGCGTGGATGTCGTCCAGGGCCGTGGCGACCGCGCCGGCGTAGTCGGCCGCCGGCGGGACCTCGGCCAGGTGGGGCCGGCCCGGGCCCGCCAGGCTGCCCCGGCCGCCCGGGTCCTGCGGCCCGGCCGTTCCCGCCGGCAGCCGCGGCGCGCCGCGGCGGCGCACGTCCACCCGCCACCTGCCGCCTCCGTCGTCGGCGCACCACGTCGAGGAGGGCACGACCAGGGCGGCCGGCGCCGACGGGTCGAAGGGGAAGGCTCCGACGGCCGTCACCGCCGGCGAGGGGGGCTCGCCCGGCCCGTGGTGCTCGACCGCCCGCAGCCAGGCGGTGACGGCCCGGAGCGCAGCGGGGTCGGCGAGCCCCGAGGGCAGGGTGAGCACGGCGGCCGAGCCCAGGGTGGCGACGGTCCTCGTCCGGCCGGCGACCAGGTGCCCGTCGGTGGCCGCCGCGCCGAGGGGGAGCGGCTCGCCCGCGGCCAGCGGCGTGACATCGGCGACGTACGCCCCCGGGTCGGGGGCCTCCAGGCCGTGGGCCTGCGCCGCGGGGGTGGTCATCGCCCGCTGTCCCCCGCACGGGCCGTCCCGGCGCCGACGTCGCCGGCCCGGGTCCCCGTGACGAGCTGGCTCAGCCCGCCCTGGAGCAGCCTCCGCCCCACGGCGGCGAACCCCGCCCGGCGGAACAGGGCGCGCAGCGCGGCGTCGTCGGGGAGGTAGGCGACCGAGTCCGGCAGGTAGCGGTAGGCGTCGGGATCGGAGAGGGCGGCACCGATCCGGGGGACGGCGTGGCGGAACCACACCTGGTGGCCGATCCGCACGACCGGGTTGGGGGGAGTGGCCACCTCGAGCACCGCGATCCGGCCGCCGGGCCGCACCACCCGCCCGGCCTCGGCGATCGAGGCCGCGAGATCGGTGAAATTGCGCAGGGCGTAGCCGCACACCACCCCGTCGAACGCCCCGGCCGGGAACGGGAGGGCGGCCGCGTCGCACTGGGCGGCACCCCCGGGGGGGCGGCGGTTGGCCAGCATGCCCACGCTCATGTCGGCGCCCACCACCCGGTAGCCGGCACGGCGGGCGAGCTCGCCCAGGGCCCCGGTCCCGCATGCCAGGTCGAGCACCGTCGAGCCGGGGGCGAGGGCGAGGGCGTCGACTGCACGGCGGCGCCAGTGCTGGTCCAGGCCGAAGGTCATCAGCCGGTTCACCAGGTCGTAGCGGGGGGCGATGGCGTCGAACATCGCCCGCACGCGGGCGGTCTTCTCCCCCCCGGTGGGAAGGGTCCGGGCGGTCACGAGTAGTAGCGGAAGACCACCTGGGCGGCGCAGGACGGCTTGGGGGCGTCGCGCACCTCGACCGTGACGTCGATGGCGACCTGGATCCCGCCGGCGACGTCCTCCACCGACGCGAGCGTGGCGCCGAGCCGCACGTCCGAGCCGGCCGGCACCGGGGCCGGGAAGCGGACCCGGTTGCAGCCGTAGTTCACGCCGAAGGCCACGCCCTGGACCCGCACGACCTGGCTCAGCAGCATCGGCACCAGGGAGAGGGTGAGGTAGCCGTGGGCGATGGTGGTGCCGAAGGGGCCCGCCTTCGCCCGCTCCCGGTCCACGTGGATCCATTGGTGGTCACCGGTGGCGTCGGCGAAGCGGTCGATGCGCTCCTGGTCGACGGCCACCCAGTCGCTGTACCCCAGGTGCTGGCCGACCAGGCCGCGGAACGCCTCGAGCCCGTCGATGGTGGTGGTCACGGGGTCGCGGCCTACCGGAACCAGATGCGCTCGTAGTGCCGGCTCTCGGGATGCAGCAGGAGCACGACGAGGATGCCGGCGAAGAGCAGGTTCAGCAGCCCGCCGAGGCTGCCGCCGACGACGAGCGCCGCCACCTCCGCCAGCAGGTAGAGGCAGGCGAGCACCACCCCGCCCCAGTAGGCCCACCGCTTCTCGTTGGCAATGCCGAAGGCGGCACCCGCCAGCAGCACGAACACCACCAGTAGCGGCTGCATGCCGAGGACGAGCGTGTAGACGAGCGCCAAGGCGGCGTTCAGGTAGGAGAACAGCACGGCGCCCTGGAGCGTCTGGGGCTGGCTCGGGTTGGTCCACCGACGTTGGGGCACGGTTCCATTCTGCCAGGCCGCACCGGCGGGGGTGACATCGCTACAGTCGTCGCGTGGCTCCCGACGCCGCCGCCCACGAGGAGGGCCACCACCGGAACGTCCAGTCCGGGGGGGCGCGCGCCGCCGTCTTCGGCATCAGCGACGGCCTGGTCACCAACGTGTCGCTCATCCTCGGGGTGGCCGGGGCCCACCCCGCTGGGACCTTCGTGCGCCTCACCGGGCTCGCCGGCCTGGTGGCCGGCGCCTTCTCCATGGCCGCCGGCGAGTACGTGTCCATGCAGGCCCAGCGCGAGCTCTTCCAGCGCGAGCTCGAGGTCGAGGCCCAGGCGCTCCGCCAGAGCCCGGTGGCCGAGCACGAGGAGCTGGTCATCATCTACGAGCGCCGCGGGCTCGAACCCGCCCTGGCGCGGGAGCTGGCCGACCGCATGATGCGGGACCCCGCCACCGCCCTCGAGACCCATGCCCGGGAGGAGCTCGGGATCGACCCGCAGTCCCTCGGTTCGCCGGTGCTGGCGGCGATCAGCTCCTTCGCCATGTTCGCGGTGGGGGCGTTGCTCCCGCTGCTGCCGTGGCTCGTGTCCCGCGGGAACGGGGCGCTCGTCGCCTCGGTGATCGTGGGGGCGGTCGCCGCCCTGGCGGTCGGGACGACCCTCGGGGCGCTCACCGGTCGCTCGATCGCGCGCAGCGCCGTGCGGCAGCTCGCGGTGGCAGCCCTGGCCGCCGCGGTGACCTACGGGATCGGTCGCGCCGTCGGCGCGACGGCGTGAGCTCCCGTCAGCCCGCCCCGGCGCCCGCCCTCGGTGCCACCTCGGCCTCGTACGCCGTCTCACGGTGGTGCTCGGCGAACCCGAGCGACCGGTAGAGGGTGAGGGCGGCGACGTTGGCGCCCTCCACGTAGAGCATCGCCTCGGGGACGCCACGGGTGGCCAGGTGGTCCAGGCCGGCGACGGTCAGGGCCCGGCCGAGGCCGCGACCCTGGAAGTCGGGGTCGACCGCGATGACGTAGATCTCGCCCACCACGGGGGTGCGGTGCACCTTGGTCCAGCAGAACCCGGCGATGCGGTGGTCCACCTCGTGGATGAGGAACCCGCCGGGGTCGAACCACGGCGCCTGCTCCCGGCGCTCGAGATCGGCGAGCGTCCACGCACCTTGCTCCGGGTGGTGGGCGAAGGCCCGGCGGTTCACCTCCAGCCACGCCTCCTCGTCGCGTCCGGGATGGAAGGGGCGGAGCTGCAGTGGCCGGTCCTGCGCCCGCGGCCCCGCCTCGACAGGCAGCGGGGCGCGGAGCTGGAGGAGGTCGCGTGCGGGCTCGAGCCCCCGCGCCGCGATCCAGGCCGGCGGGCCGGCGCCGTTGCCGCGGACCCAGACGGTGATGCGCCCGCCACCGGCCGCCGCCACGGTCTCGAGGGCCGCCCCGAGCAGCGCCCCCTCCGACGTCCCGGCGGGGTGGCGGCGGGCGGGATGGACGGCCATCTCGAGCGTCCAGTGCCCCCGGCCGTGCCCGCGCCCGGGCTCGAGGACGTGCTCGAGGACGGCGTAGCCGGCGAGGGCGGCGCCGTGGGCGCGGTCGCCCCGCAGGAGCAGGGCGCGGGCGGAGGCGGAGGTGGAGGCGGAGGACCGGGGACCGACGTCGAGCCGGGCGCGCTCGGAGATGCTCGGGTACCCGTCGGCTTCTTCGGTCGCGGTCAGGAGGTCGGCGACGTGGTTGGCGTCCACCGTCCCGATCGAGTCCACCACCTCGACGCGCGTGCCGGTCCGGGGCGTCGTCACGGCAGCAGGCTATCGGCGGACGGCGCCGGTGCCGGCGCTCGGCACCGGGTGGCCGGAGGTGGGAGGACGCGGGAAGTAGCGTCGCCGGCGATGGCAAGGCCGCGGAGCCTGAAGGGACGCGCCACCGTGGTCGCCGCCCGGCTGGCCGAGCTCTATCCCGGGACGGCGACCGAGCTGTGCGCGCTCGAGCACCGGGACCCGTTCGAGCTCCTCGTGGCGACCATCCTGTCGGCGCAGACCACCGACGCGCGGGTGAACCTCGTCACGCCGGCCCTCTTCGCCGAGTACCCCGACGCCGCCGCGCTGGCTTCTGCCGACCCGGACCACCTCGAGGACCTCATCCGCTCGACGGGGTTCTTCCGCGCCAAGGCCCGGAGCCTGCTCGGGATGGCGCAGGCCCTCGCCGACCGGTTCGACGGCCAGGTGCCGCCGGCGATGGCGGACCTCGTGACCCTGCCCGGCGTGGGGCGCAAGACGGCGAACGTCGTGCGAAGCGTGGCCTTCGGGGAGCCGGGGCTGCCGGTGGACACCCACGTGGGGAGACTGGCCCGGCGCCTCGGGCTCACCGAGTCGGAGGACCCGGAGGTGGTCGAGCGGGACCTCGACGCCCTCGTTCCCCCGGCCGGCCGCGGCGCCTTCAGCCTGCGCCTCATCCTCCACGGGCGGGCGGTCTGCACGGCGCGCCGGCCACGCTGCCCGACATGCGTGCTCGCCGACGTGTGCCCCTCGGCCCGGTTGGACGCTCCGGTGGTGCCGGCCGGCTCCCGTCGAAGCGCCCGGGCGGGCGGGAGACCGGGTGCCGCCGGGGGTCGGCGCCGCGCCTGAGGTCCCCGGGCGCGAGGCCTGCCCCACAGCCCTGCGACGTGCGTTGCGGTGTGGGCCGGCACGATGCGCACCTCACGGCCCGGCCGGCTTCCGGGCTCGGTGGGTGGGCGAAAGCGATGGACGAAAAAAAGTTGTCAAACGCAATTGCGCGCACTCGGATGCGTTGTAAGATGCCTGAGGAACCGGTTCCCGCCACCTGGTTCCACCGAGCGGTGTGCCGGGATCCGCCGCCTGGCCCGCTCGCACGACGGCGCCCTTCCGGGGGCGCCGTCGTCGCGTCGGCGCGTGTTCCCCGTCCGGTAGTACTAGAGGTGCTACCATGGCGGCGTGGTGACGAAGCGATCGGTCTCCCTCTCCGACGACGTGGCTCGGGCGGTCGAGGTGGCCGCCAAGGAGGACGGCGTCTCGTTCAGCGCGTGGCTCTCCGCAGCGGCCGAGCGTCAGCTGTTGGTGCGTCAGGGGTTGCGGGGCGTCGCGGCATGGGAGTCCGAGTCGGGCACGCTCACGGCCGAGGAGATCGCGGCCGGCGAGGCGCTCCTCGGCCGCCTCCTGTCGGGCGTCTCGGGCATGGCCTCTCGTGTCCGGCGGCGCCAGTGAGGGCGGGTCGGTGAGCGGGCGGGACGGGCTGGTCTACGGGGTGGGCGCCTTGCGCGCCGCCGCCCACGGCGACCGCATGGTGTGGGCGCTGCACCGGGCGGCGCTCAGCTTCGGCGTGGTCCCGGTCGTCACCGTCGGCGCCGTGGCCGAGGCCTACCGGACCGTCGGGCGGGGCGACCGGCTGGACGCCTTCCTGGCCGGCACCGAGGTGGAGCCCCTGGCCCGGGAGGGCGCGCAGTCGACCGGGGAGCTGGCGGCGCGGGCCGGCACCGCCGACCTGGTGGCGGTCTCGACGGCGGAGGCCGCCCACCGGCGCAACGCCGCCGTCATCAATTCACGGCAGGCGTCCCTGCGGACGGCCGCCGTCGTGCTCGGGCACGATCTCGTGCAGTACGCCGTGTGAGCTGACACACCGGCGCGCTGGCTCAACGTCGGCGCTCCTCGCTCGCTGCCCGTTCCAGCCGGCGCAGCGCGCCGGCGAGCCCCCGCTCGACGGAGAACAGGTCGGCGGCGAGGTCGGCGTCGTCGCCGTCCCGGGCCTGCTCGGCCAGCGCGGTCACCCGGCGGCTCACGTCGGACAAGGTCGAGGTGATCGAGGACAGCTCGGCTCGTACGGCGGACATGGCCGCGATGATGCCCCGTGCCGTGCCGGCCATGCGCGCCCGGCGCACCGCCGCCGCCGCGGGGCGCCACCGGAGCCCGGTGTCCTCGCCCGCAACCCCGTCCGGGGCGCTCCGGGCACGCCGGTAGCATCGGGGCCTCGTGCACGGCTGGCCATGCTGACCCGGATCGACGTGCGGGGTCGCCAGGAGGTGGAACTGGCGGCCCTCCTGCCGCGCCCGGCGGAACCGGGGAGCGACGTGCGGGCGGCGGTGGCGGCCATCCTCGACCGGGTGCGGCGCGAGGGCGACGCCGCGCTGCGGGCGCTGACGTCGGAGCTCGACGGAGTGGACGTGGCGCAGGCCCGGGTCCCCGGCCGCGAGGTCGAGGCGGCGTTGCGCCGGGTGCCCGGCGACCTGCGCGCCGCGCTCGAGCTGGCACATCGCAACATCACGGCGTACCACGCGCACGAGGCGCCGGCTCCGGGTGACTACGTGGACGACGGGCTCCGCGTTCGCCATCTCGTGCGCCCGGTCGACCGGGCCGGCTGCTACGCCCCGGGAGGCCGGGCCCGCTATCCGTCGAGCGTCCTCATGTGCGCCGCTCCGGCACGGGTCGCCGGCGTGGGCGAGGTCGTGCTGTGCGTCCCCCCGGGTCGCGACGGGCGTGTCGACGACGCCACGCTGGCCGCCGCCGCCGTCGCCGGGGTGGACGAGGTCTACGCGGTGGGCGGCGCCCAGGCGGTCGCGGCGATGGCCTACGGCACGCAGTCGATCCGTCCCGTGGACGTGATCGTGGGCCCGGGCAACCGCTACGTCGCCGAGGCCAAGCGCCAGGTGTCGGGGGCCGTCGGCGTGGCGGCCGCCTTCGCCGGACCGTCCGAGGTGGTCGTCGTCGCCGGGCCGGAGACGCCGGCCGACTACGCCGCCGTGGACCTGGCGGTGCAGGCCGAGCACGGCCCCGACGGGCTGGCGTGGCTCCTCACCTGGACACCGGGGAAGGCCGAGGAGGTGGAGGCGGCGCTCGCCCGCATCGTCCAGGCGTCACCGCGCCGGGCCGACCTGGAGTCCACGTTGGGGTCCCACGGGTACACGTGCCTGGTCGACGACGTCGCCCAGGCGCTCGCCGTGGCCAACGTCGTCGCCCCCGAGCACCTGGAGCTGCTGCTCGACGACGCCGAGGCGCAGCTCGACAGGGTACGGGCCGCCGGCGCCGTGTTCTGCGGGCCGCTCTCGCCCGCCAGTCTGGGCGACTACGTGGCCGGGCCGAACCACGTGCTGCCGACCGACCGGACGGCGCGCTTCGCCTCGGCCCTGCGGGCCGACGACTTCCGGCGGCATATCCACGCCGTCAGCGTCGACGCCCGTGCGCTGGGCGCGCTGGCTCCCCACGTGGCCGTCCTGGCCACGACCGAGGGCCTGCCGGCCCACGCCGAGTCGGTGCGCATCCGCACCGAGGGGCCGCCCACCTCCGGCGAGCCGGGCCCCGGCGGACCGGGCCCCGGCGCCGGGGACGGGTCCCCACGGTGAGCGCGCTGATCCCGCGGCGGGAGCAGCTCGCCGCCATGGGCGCGTACCGCTCCGTGCAGCCCGACGTGCCCGTGCGCCTCAACACCAACGAGTCGCCGTTCCCGCCGCCTGCGGCGTGGCAGGAGGAGCTGACGTCGGCACTGCGTGCCGTCAGCTTCCACCGCTATCCCGATCGGGACGTCACGACGCTGCGCCAGGGGATCGCCGAGCTCCACGGCGTCACGCCGGCGGAGGTCTTCTGTGCCAACGGGTCCAACGAGGTGCTCCAGTGCCTCCTCCTCGCCTTTGGCGGCGTCGGGCGACGTGCCCTGTTGTTCGAGCCGACCTACGCGCTGCACGGCCACATCGCCCGGCTCACCGCGACCGAGGTGGCGGTGGGCGGGCGCGGCGCCGACCTGCGGATCGACGTCGTCGCCGCGGCCCGCCTCGTGGGCGAGCTGCAGCCCGACGTCCTCTTCGTCTGCTCGCCGAACAACCCGACCGGTCGGCTGGAGGACCCCGAGACGGTGACCGCCCTGGTGGCCCAGGCGCCGGGGCTCGTGGTGGTGGACGAGGCCTACGGCCAGTTCGCTCGATGGTCCGCCCTCGAGCTGCGGGGCGCGCAGGGTGCGGAGGGACTGGTCGTGGTGCGGACGTTCTCCAAGACGTGGGCCATGGCCGGCGCCCGGCTCGGGTACCTGGTGGCGCACCCCGACGTGGTGGACGGGTGCCGGGCCGCCGCCCTGCCCTACCACGTGTCGAGCCAGACGCAGCTGGCGGGAGTGCTTGCCCTGCGCCACCGCGAGGCGATGGAGGTGCGGGTCCGTCAGGTGGCCGAAGGCCGCGCCGCCCTCACGGCCGCGCTGGGATCCCTGGAGGTGGAGACCTGGCCGTCGGACGCCAACTTCGTCCTGTTCCGCCCCCGCCGCCGTGCCGCCGACGAGGTGTGGAAGGGGCTGCTCGCCGAGGGGGTGCTGGTCCGGGACTTCTCGACCGTGCCCGGTCTCGAAGGCTGCCTGCGCGTGACGGTCGGCACCGACGAGGAGAACCGGCGGTTCCTCGACGCCCTGGAAAGGATCCTGCAATGACGACGGCCACCACCGCGCCGACCGGGGCCCCGAGCGGCGCCCCGCGTCGGGCCCACCGGCGCCGCGAGACCAAGGAGACGATGGTGGACGTCCGCCTGGCGGTCGACGGCGACGGGGCGGCGGCGGTCTCGACCGGGCTCCCGTTCTTCGACCACATGCTCGCCCAGCTGGGCCGCCATGCCGGCTTCGACCTCGACGTCAGGGCCGAGGGCGACCTCGAGGTGGACGCCCACCACACGGTGGAGGACGTGGGCATCGTCCTGGGCCAGTGCCTGGCCGAGGCGCTCGGCGACAAGGCCGGCGTGCGGCGGTTCGCCTCCGCGCTCCTGCCGCTGGACGAGGCCCTCGTCGAGGTGGCGCTCGATCTCTCCGGTCGCCCCTATCTCGCCTACGACGTGCCCTTCGCCCCCGACACGCCGGGGCTGGGCGCGCCTCCCTTCGACCCGCAGCTGGCCGAGGAGTTCTGGCGGGCCGTCGTGACCTCGGCCGGCATCACCCTGCACGTCACCCGGCGCGCCGGCCGCAACACCCACCACGTGCTGGAGGCCGTCTTCAAGGGCGTGGCCCGGGCGCTGCGCGATGCCGGGCGCGTCGAGGGCCACGGGGTGCCCTCCACCAAGGGCCGCCTGTGACGCTGGCCGGGCCGGGCCCGGAGGGGCCGCGGATCGCCGTCTTGGACTACGGCATCGGGAACCTGCGGTCGGCCGAGAAGGCGCTGGTCCACGTCGGCGCGGCGGCGCACCTCGTCTCGCGTCCCGACGACGTGGAGGGGGCCGCGGGGGTGGTGCTCCCCGGCGTGGGGGCGTTCGGCCCCTGCGCCGGCGCCCTCTCGGCGTCCGGCCTGGCCGATGCCGCCCGCCGGGCGATCGAGACCGGGGTCCCCTTCCTCGGGATCTGCGTCGGCTTCCAGCTGCTCTACGACGGGTCGGACGAGAGCCCCGGCGTCCCCGGCCTCGGGGTCTTCTCCGGGACCGTGCACCGGCTGCGCGGGCCGGAGCCGGTGCCCCAGATGCAGTGGAACGCGCTGGAGCGCCGGAAGGCGGACCCGGGCCTCCTGGCCGGGCTGGGACCCCGACCGTGGGTCTACTTCGTCCACTCCTACGCCCCGCCGATCGGCGGGGAGACGGTGGCCACGTGCGAGTACGGCGGCCCGGTGGCCGCGGCGGCCGGGCGCGGCACCGTGTGGGGCACCCAGTTCCACCCCGAGAAGTCGGGCACGGCGGGGTTGGCGATCCTGGCCAACTTCGTCGCCCGCTGCGCGGCGGTGGCCGGCGCGGCGCGGCGGGACCGCTGATGGACCTCCTGCCGGCGATCGACCTCTTGGAGGGCGGCGCGGTGCGCCTGGTCCAGGGGGGGTTCGACCGGGTGCAGACGTTCGGGGACCCGCTGGAGGTCGCACGCGACTTCGTGACAGGGGGCGCCGAGTGGATCCACGTGGTGGACCTCGACGCGGCTCGCACGGGGGAGAGCCGCAACCGGACGTCGGTGCTGTCGGTGCTCGAGCTCGCCCACGAGGCGGGCGTGCGGGTGCAGGTCGGCGGTGGCGTGCGGTCGGACCGGGCGGTGGAGACGCTTCTGGACGCGGGCGTGGACCGCGTGGTGCTCGGGACGGCTGCGGTCGAGGACCCGGGCTTCGCCGCGCGTGCGGCCCGGCGCCATCCGGGACGGGTGGCGGTGGGGATCGACTACCGGCGGGGCCGCTCGGGATCGCTCGAGGCGGCGGTGCGTGGGTGGACGGGTGCGACCGTCGGCGGAGTGGGCGGGGTGCTGGCCGCGCTCGGCGACGAGCCGCTCGGCGCCCTGGTGGTCACCGCCATCGACCGTGACGGCACGCTCTCGGGCCCGGACACCGAGGGGCTCGCGGCGGTGCTCGACGCCACGAGCCTGCCGGTGATCGCCTCGGGCGGCGTCTCCGGCGCCGACGACCTGCGAGCCTTGGCCGGCCTGCGGTCGCCTGCGCACCGACGTGCGCCGGCCGGCGCGGTGGTCGGCCGCGCCCTGTTGGACGGGACCCTTCCTCTGGCCGAGGCCCTGGCGGCATGCGCGTCGTCCGGGTGATCCCGTGCCTCGACGTGTCCGGGGGGCGCGTCGTGAAGGGGGTGCGCTTCCAGGACCTGGTGGACGCCGGCGACCCGGTCGCCCTCGCCGCCCGCTACGACCGCGAGGGCGCGGACGAGCTCACGTTCCTCGACATCGGGGCGTCGCACGAGGGACGCGACACCATGGTGTCGGTCGTCGCCCGCACCGCCGAGGAGGTGTTCATCCCCTTCACCGTCGGCGGGGGCGTCCGCAGCCCCGAGGACGCCCGCCGCCTCCTGCGCGCCGGGGCCGACAAGGTGGCGGTGAACACGGCGGCCCTGGAGCGCCCGGCCCTGGTGGCCGAGCTGGCCGGCGAGTTCGGGGACCAGTGCGTCGTGGTCGCCGTCGACGCCCGCGCCCGTCCCGGGGGCGGGTGGGAGGTGTGCACGCACGGCGGCCGCCGGCCGACCGGCGTGGACGCCGTGCGATGGGCCGAGCAGGCGGCCCGGAGCGGCGCGGGGGAGATCCTGCTCACGTCCATGGACCGCGACGGCACCCGGGACGGCTACGACGTGGCGCTCACCCGCGCCGTGGTCGACGCCGTGGACGTCCCGGTGGTGGCGTCGGGCGGCGTGGGCACGCTGGACCATCTCGTCGACGGGGCACGGGCGGGGGCCGGTGCGGTGCTGGCGGCCTCGATCTTCCACTCGGGCGAGCACTCCGTCGCCGAGGCGAAGCACCATCTGGCGGCGTACGGCGTCACCGTCCGTCCCGCGCCCGACGGCGGCTGACGCTCCGGCGGCGGGCCCCTCGGCGTCAGGCGCCCGACGTGGGGTTCCCGTCTCGCAGGTGGGTGTCGAAGAACGCCACGATGCGCCGGCGGGCGTCGGCTGCCGCCTCGGGCTCGTAGCCCATCCCGAGGGCCGATCCGATGGCGTTGAACAGCGGCTTGTCGTGACGGTTCATGAAGGCGTGGCCCGCCGTCGGGTACTCCACCACGTCGTGGGGGACCCCGGCAGCCGCCAGGGCGCGCTCCAGGCGCGTGGCGGCGCCTTTGAGCTGGCGGTCCTTCGCCCCGAAGGATGCGACGACCGGGCACGCGTCCGCCGCCAGCCGGTCCACGTCCCGCGGGACCCGGCCGTAGTTCACGTTCGCCACCGCGAACCCGTGGCCGGCGGCGAGGAGGAGGGCGAAGTCGCCGCCCATACAGAACCCGGCGACGCCGGTCCGGCCGGTGCAGCGGGCCTGGGCCGCGAGCCACCGGCGGACGGCCTCGACGTCGTCGAAGATCCGCCCGCGCCGCGCCCGCAGGTCGTGCACCACGGCCCACAGGCACCTCGGCGTGCTTCCCCAGTGGAAGAGGTCCGGAGCGGCGGCGAGGAACCCTTCGCCGGCCAGCCAGTCCGCCTGACGCCGCAGGTCGTCGGTCATCCCCAGGACGTCGTGGACCAGCACGACACCCGGCGCCGGGTCGTCGCCCGCCGGCTCGGCGAGGTAGCACGGGACGGCGGCCGCCGGAGCGGGCACTCGGACGTCGGACATCGATGCCTCCTCGTGGGTGTCCCGGCCACCGGCCGGGCCGGCGGAGGCGCTGATCGGGCGCCGTCCGCCATGCGGTACCGTGCCACTGTGGCACCCACGGAGTCGTCACCCCAGGCCAGCCCGACCAAACAGCCGATCACGGTCCTGTTCGACCGCGTGATGGTGCAGGTCACCCCGGCCGAGGGAGAGCGGCGCTCGCGGGCCGGGATCCTCATCCCGGCCACCGCACAGGTGTCGCGTCGCCTGACCTGGGCCGAGGCGGTCGCCGTCGGTCCCAACGTCCGTGCCGTGAAGCCGGGCGACAAGGTGCTCTTCAACCCCGAGGACCGCTTCGAGGTGGAGGTGCAGGGCGAGGAGTACGTGATCCTGCGCGAGCGCGACGTCCATGCCGTGGCGTCGGAGCGGCTCGACGGGAGCACCGGGCTGTACCTGTGACGGGGGAACCGGTGACGGGAGACCCGACGGCCGCCCCGGCGCCCGGCGTGCCGCTCGCCGCCGTGGACCGCGAGCTCGTGGAGGGCGTCGCCTTCGACAGCAGCGGGCTCGTGCCGGCCATCGTGCAGGACGCCGACGGCGGCCAGGTGCTGATGCTGGCCTACATGAACCGCGACGCGTTGGCCCGGACGATCGCCACCGGGCGCACGTGGCTGTGGAGCCGCAGCCGCCAGGAGCTGTGGTGCAAGGGGGAGACCTCGGGTGACCGCCAGTACGTGCGCGAGGTGCGCGTCGACTGCGACGGCGACGCCGTGCTCCTCCTGGTGGACCAGCACGGTGACGCCGCATGCCACACCAAGGAGTGGTCGTGCTTCCACCGGCCGGCGGCGCGGGGTCCCGGCGTGCCCCGCCCCGACCCCCGCCCGTGACCCGGACGGTGCCCCTGCTCCCCGTGCAGCCCGGCGCCGAGGAGTTCGTCGAGCTCGCGGCGCGTCAGCGGACGGTCCCGGTGTGGGCGCAGATCGTGGCCGACGAGCTCACCCCCGTGTCCGCCTTCCGGGCGGCGGTGGGCGGCGAGCCGGGGTTCCTGCTCGAGTCGGTCGAGGGGGGCGAGCGCTGGGGCCGGTACTCGTTCGTGGGCCGCCGTCCCCTGGCCACCCTGACCGCCCGGGGAGGCGAGGTCGTCGCCTCGGGCCGCCTGCAGGTGGCCGACGGGGGAGGGGCGGGCATCCTGGCGGCGCTCGAGCAGCTGCTCGCCGACTGCCGCGTGCCCGTGAACCCCGACCTGCCGCCGCTCCAGAGCGGCGTGGTCGGCTACCTGGGCTACGACGTGGTCCGGGAGATCGAGCACCTGCCGGCGGTCCCGCCCGACGACCAGGGCTACCCCACAGCAGCCCTCGCGGTCATCGGGCAGGTCGCGGCGTTCGACCACTGGCTGCAACGGGTGGTCGTCATCGACAACGTGGTCGTCGACCAGGCCTGGACGCCGGACGACGCCCGCGCCGCCCATGCCGCCGCCACGGCGGCCGTGGCCGGGCTCGCCGCCGACTGCTGCGCCGGATCGCCCGTGGTGCCCGTGGCGGTCCCGCCCCGCCGCCCCGCCCCGGCCGGCCACCGCCGGACGATGGCCTCGGGCGCCTACGAGGCGGCGGTGGCGGTGGCAAAGGAGCACATCGAGCTGGGCGACATCTTCCAGGTCGTCCTGTCGCAGCGCTTCGACCTCCACCTGGACGTGGACCCCTTCGACGTCTACCGCGCCCTCCGCCTCCTCAACCCCAGCCCCTACCTGTACTTCCTGCGCACCGGCGAGGTGACGGTCGTGGGGTCGTCGCCCGAGCCGATGGTCCGCCTGCGCGACGGGGTCGTGACGTCACGCCCCATCGCCGGGTCGCGCCCGCGCGGCGCCAGCGACGAGGAGGACCGGCTCTTCGGGGCCCAGCTGTCGGAGGACCCCAAGGAGATGGCCGAGCACGTCATGTTGGTGGACCTGGCCCGAAACGACGTGGGCAGGGTGGTCACGTTCGGGACCGAGCACGTGGACGAGCTCATGACGCTCGAGCGCTACAGCCACATCATGCACCTCACGTCGCAGGTCTCGGGGCGCCTGCGTCAGGGCCTCGGCCCGGTGGACGTGCTCCGGGCCACGCTGCCCGCCGGGACCCTGTCGGGCGCGCCCAAGGTCCGGGCCATGCAGATCATCGACGACCTGGAGCCCACCAAGCGCGGGATCTACGGGGGCGTCGTGGGGTACCTGGACTTCTCCGGCAACCTCGACACCGCCATCGCCATCCGGACGATGGTCGTCGGCCCGAACGGGAGGGCGTCGGTCCAGGCGGGCGCCGGGATCGTGGCGGACAGCGACCCGGGGGCGGAGGACGAGGAGTGCCGGCACAAGGCCGCGGCGCTGCTGGCCGCCGTGTCGGCGGCGCGGGCCATGGCCGGCGACCCTGCGCCGGCTGCACCGCGTGCGCCCACCGAGGCGCCGGTGGCCGGGGCCCCGTCGTGACCGGCGCCGCAGGAACGCTCGGGCTGGACTACGAGGCGCTCCGTACCGGGGTCGGCGCCTACCGCCTGCCCCGGGACGTGGTGGCGGTCCACGGCCCCGACGCGCCGGTGTACCTCCAGGGGCAGCTGAGCCAGGACCTCGACCCCCTGCGGACGGGGATGTCCGCGCCGGCGCTCCTGCTCGAGCCGGACGGCAAGCTCGCCGCCCTCGTTCGGGTCACGCGCACGGCCGACGACGCCTACGTCCTCGACACCGACGCCGGCTTCGGCGAGCAGGTCGCCGCCCGTCTGCTCCGGTTCCGCCTGCGCACGAAGGTGGACGTGGAACCCCTCGCCTGGCCCTGCGTCGCCCTCCGGGGCGCGGGCGCATCGGCACCCGCGGCGTCGCCGTCGGCGCCGCCCGACCAGCGCCAGGGCCCCCCCTGGACGCTGCCGGTGGACTGGAACGGGACCCGCGGGCTGGACCGCCTGGGACCGGGTGCGGAGGACGGCCTGCCCGAGGCGGTCCGTTGGGTGGGCGATGCCGCATGGGAGGGACTGCGGGTGGAGGCCGGCATCCCCGCGATGGGGCGGGAGCTCGACGAGCGGACGATCGCCGCCGAGGCCGGGCTGGTCGACCGCACCGTCAGCTTCACCAAGGGGTGCTACACCGGCCAGGAGCTGGTCGCCCGCCTCGACGCCCGGGGCAGCCGGGTGGCACGGCGGCTCGTCGGGGTCGTGGCCGCGTCGCTTCCCCCGGAGGAGGCCGACGTCCTGCTCGGCGCCTCGCTGTGGACCGGCGGTCGTGACACGCCGGTGGGCCGGTGCACGTCGGCCGCCGTGTGCCCCGGCCTCGGCGCCGTCGGCGCCCTCGCCTACCTCCACCGGAGCGTCGAGGTGCCCGCCGACCTCACCTGGACGCCGGCAGGGGCGGAGCACCCGGACGGTCGTGCCGGCGGCCGCTGCGAGGCACGGCCCCTCCCGCTCGTCGGGTGACGCCCGGCCGAGGAGCCCGGCCCGGTGAGGAGCCCGGACTACGCTGGCCCTGCGTGCCCCCCTACCTCGCCGAGATCGTTGCCGCGCACCGGCGCGCCGCCACCGAGGACCGGCGTGACCCTGACGCCCTCGAAGCCGAGGCCATGCGGGCACCGGCGGCGCCCGCCTTTGTGGCCGCGCTCCTGGGCGCCGGAGGGTCGGCGCCGGCGCAGGGAGGGCCGCCGCGTGCGCCCGAGGGCGACCACGCGCTGGCGGTGATCGCCGAGGTCAAGCGCCGCTCGCCCTCCCGCGGTGCCCTGGCGCCGGACCTCGACCCTGGCCGGGTCGCCGCCGAGTACGCGGCGGGTGGCGCCGCCTGCCTCTCCGTGCTCACCGACGAGGCCTTCTTCGGCGGCCGGCCGGGGGACGTGGCCGCCGCCCGCCGGGCGTCCGGCCTGCCCGTCCTGCGGAAGGACTTCACCGTCTCGGCGAACGACGTGTGCGACGCCCGGATCATGGGGGCGTCCGCCGTGCTGCTGATCGTCGCAGCATTGGACGACGCCGAGCTGGCCTCGTTCCACGCCCTGGCCGGACGGCTGGGCCTGGAGGCCTTGGTGGAGGTGCACACCGACGACGAGCTGGACCGGGCATTGGCGCTTCGGGCGCACGTGATCGGCGTCAACCAGCGCGACCTCGCCACCTTCGAGGTGGACACCGGACGGGCGGCGCGCATGGCGGAACGGCTGCCCGAGGACGTCGTGGCGGTGGCCGAGTCGGGGATCCGCGGCGCCGAGGACGCCCGCCGGCTGGCCGCCGCCGGCTACCAGGCCGTCCTGGTGGGGGAGTCGGTGGTGACGTCCGGCGACCGCACCGGTGCGGTGCGGGCCCTCGCCGGCCACCCGGTCGGGTCCCGGGCCTCTCGCCGGCTGGAGCAGGCACCGCGATGAACGAGGACCTCCTGGTCAAGATCTGCGGGATCACCACCGAGGCGGACGCGCTGCTGGCGGTCGGCCTCGGGGCCGACGCGGTGGGCTTCGTGCTGGCGCCGTCGCCCCGCCAGGTGACGGCGACCACCGCCGGCGACATCGTCAAGCGCCTCCCCCGCGACGTGCTCACCGTCGGTGTCTTCCGCAACGAGGCGCCGGCGCGCGTGGTCGAGATCGCCAACCGGGCCGGTCTGGGGGCCGTCCAGCTCCACGGGCACGAGACGGCGGAGGAGACCCGCTGGATCGCGTCGCGCGTCGCCTGCACCATCCGCGCCTTCAGCGCCGGGGACGCCGCCATCGGGCGCTTCGCCGACTTCGGCGCGCAGTACCTGCTCGTGGACGGCGAGAGCCCGGGGTCGGGCTCGGTCTTCGACTGGCGGCTGGCCGAGGGCGTGGTGGACGTGGGCCGGATGTTCGTCTCGGGCGGCCTGCACCCCGGCAACGTGGGGGAGGCGATCCGGCACCTCCGTCCCCGCGGGGTGGACGTGGCCAGCGGGGTCGAGTCCGCGCCTGGCCGCAAGGACCCCCAGAAGCTCCGTTCCTTCATCGCCAACGCCCGCCGCGCCGCCACCGCCGCCCGGGCCCGCCGCGGTCCTGTCGGCTCGTCGCCGGCGGCGGGGGACGCGCGCGGGGACCAGGCGGTGGCCGGCTCGGGCCCGTACGACTGGATGGACGAATGAGCCGAGGCTGCGACCGGTGACCACCGTGCCGGTGCCCATGGGGCGGCCGGGCCCGGACGGGCGGTTCGGGGACTTCGGCGGCCGGTTCGTCCCCGAGTCCCTGGTGCCGGCCTGCATGGAGCTCGAGCAGGCCTTCGCCGAGGCGTGGGCCGATCCGGCGTACCGCAACCGTCTCGACGCCATCCTGCGGGACTACGGCGGGCGGCCGACGCCGGTGACCGAGTGCTTCCGGCTCTCCGAGCGTCTCGGCGCGCGTGTGCTCTTGAAGCGCGAGGACCTGGTGCACGCCGGCTCCCACAAGCTCAACAACGTGATCGGCCAGGCGCTGCTCGCCGAGCGCATGGGCAAGCGGCGCATGGTGGCCGAGACCGGGGCCGGCCAGCACGGCGTGGCCACGGCCACCGCGGCTGCGCTGCTCGGCCTGGAGTGCACCGTGTACATGGGGGAGACCGACATCGAGCGCCAGGCCCTCAACGTGTTCCGGATGGAGCTGCTCGGCGCCGAGGTGCGGCCGGTGCGCTCGGGGAGCCGCACGTTGAAAGACGCCGTCAACGAGGCGTTGCGGGACTGGGTGGCGACGGTCGACTCCACCCACTACTGCCTGGGCTCGGTGATGGGCCCGCACCCGTTCCCCTACATGGTGCGCCAGCTCCAGCGGGTGGTGGGGGACGAGGCCCGGGAGCAGTGCCGGGCGCTGCTGGGCGGCCACGACCCGGACGTGGTCGTGGCCTGCGTGGGCGGCGGCTCCAACGCCGCCGGCACCTTCGCCGGCTTCAGCGAGACGACGGCGCGCCTGGTGGGGGTGGAGGCGGCCGGCGGGGCCGCCGTCACCGACGGGATCCCCGGGGTGCTCCACGGCATGTGCTCGCTCCTCCTCCAGGACGAGGCCGGGCAGATCCTCGAGGCGGAGTCGATCTCGGCCGGGCTCGACTACCCGGGGGTCGGCCCCGAGCACGCCCACCTGGCGGCGATCGGGCGGGCGGAGTACGACCGGGCCACCGACGAGGAGGTCCTGGCCGCGTTCCGGCTGATGGCCGAGACCGAGGGGATCCTGCCGGCCTTGGAGCCGGCCCACGCCGTCGCCTGGCTGGTCCGGGAGGCCGGTCGGTCCGTCCCCTCGGGCGCAACCGTGCTGGTGACCCTCTCGGGCCGGGGCGACAAGGACGTCGCCCAGGTGCGCGACCTGCTGGCGGGGGGCACGGCGTGACACCCCGGTCCCTGGAGGCGCTGCGGGCCCGCCGTGACGCCGGTGGGAAGCTGCTCGTCCCCTACCTCATGGGCGGCATGAGCGAGGATTGGGTCGACGCCCTGCAGGCGGTGGTGGCGGCCGGCGCCGACGCGGTGGAGGTGGGCATCCCGTTCTCGGACCCGATGATGGACGGCCCGGTGATCCAGGAGGCGTCGGTCCGCGCCCTCGACCGGGGCGCCACCCCGCACCAGATCGTGGACGACCTGGCCACGGCGGCGGTCGGCGTGCCCGTGGCCGTCATGACCTACTACAACATCGTCTTCCGGGCCGGCCATCGCCGCATGGCCCGGTCCCTCAGCGCCGCCGGGGTCGGTGGAGCGATCGTGCCGGACCTCCCGTTGGAGGAAGTCGGGCCGTGGGCGGCGGAAGCGGACGACGCCGGGGTGGCGACGGTGCTGCTGGTGGCGCCCTCCACGCCGCCGGACCGGGTGCCCCGCGTCTGCGCCCGCTCCCGGGGGTTCGTCTACGCCGTGGCCCGGATGGGGGTGACGGGGGAGCGGCCGACACTGGGCGCCGACGCCGTCGAGGTGGTGGCGCGGATCCGTGGCGCCACCGACCTCCCGGTCTGCGTGGGCGTCGGCGTCTCGACCCCGGCGCAGGCGGCGGCCGTATGCGAGGTGGCGGACGGCGTGGTGGTCGGCTCGGCGCTCGTGCGCCGGCTGCTCGAGGGCGGCGGACCGGACGCGGCCGGCGAATTCGTCGGCAACCTGCGGTCCGCCCTCGACGGGGGCTGACGCCTCCGCCCCACCCGTCTCCCCGTCCGGCCGGCGGGCCCGGCGAGGCTCCGCCGCGTCAGCGCCACCCGTCCTTCCATCGGGAGCGCCGGCGACGAACGGGGTCGACCGAAGAGGACACCACCCACGGACACTGCGGGCGGCCGTCGGTCGAGGGTCGCCGGCCGTCGGTCCTCCTACGCCGTGGGCGGCAGGATGACCAGGCAGCCGTTGTGGCCGCCGAAGCCGAAGGAGTTGGACAGCACGGGGCCGGGCTCCCAGGGTCGTGCCTCTCCCCGGACCACGTCGAGGTGGATCTCGGGGTCGAGCTGCTCGCAGCCGTAGGTGGGGGGGATCAGGCGCCGCTCGATGGCCATGACCGACGCCACCGCCTCGATCGCCCCCGCCGCACCCAGGCCGTGTCCGGTGACGCCCTTGGTCGAGGTCACCGCCGGGCCGGGCTCGCCGAAGACCTTGGTGATGGCCCGTGCCTCGGCCAGGTCGTTGAGCGGCGTCGAGGTCCCGTGGGCGTTGATGTGGGCGATGTCGGCCGGGACCATCCGGGCGTCGGCGAGGGCCTGTTCCATGCAGAGCACGGCACCGGCGCCGTCGGGGGCGGGGGCGGTGATGTGGTGGGCGTCCGCGGTCGACCCGGAGCCGGCGATCTCGGCGTAGATCCGCGCCCCGCGAGCGACGGCTCGGTTCCAGTCCTCGAGCACCAGGGCCGCGGCCCCCTCGGTCATGACGAAGCCGTCGCGCCGCACGTCGAAGGGGCGGGACTCGCCACTGGTCGAGAGCGCCGTCATGTTGGCGAAGGCGGCCACGGCCACGGGGTGGAACGAGGCTTCGGCGCCGCCCCCGACCACGACGTCGCACCGGCCCGTGGCCACCAGGCGGGCGGCATTGGCCACCGCGTGGGTGCCGGCGGCGCACGCCGTCACCACCGTCTCCGAGGGGCCGCGCCAGCCGTTGCGCATGGAGACGTGGGCCGCGCCGGCGTTGGCCATCATCATCGGGACGAGGAACGGCGACACCCGCCGTGCTCCACGGTCGTTGTAGACGGTGACCTGTTCGGCGAGCGTCTCGAAGCCGCCCACGCCCGTGGCGAAGATCACGCCCGCCCGGTCGGGATCGGCGCCCAGGCTGCCGGCGTCGGCGAGGGCCTGGTCGGCCGCGGCCACGGTGAAGGCGGCGAACGGGTCGACCCGTCGCGCCTCCTTCGGCCCGAAGTAGTCGGCGGCGTCGAACCCCCGGACCCGGCGCTCGCCGGAGATCGAGGGGTGCACGAGGCCCTCCCACAGGGCCTCCACCCCGACGCCGCAGCAGGTCACGGCCCCGATCCCGGTGACGGCGACCCGCCGACCGGCGACGGGGCCGTCGGGTCCGACCCCGAGCAGCATCAGAGCTTGGAGCTGATCAGCTCGAAGGCCTGGCCCGCGGTCTCGATGTCCTCGAGCTCGCTCTCCTCGACGGTGATGTCGAAGGCCTCTTCCAGGGCCATCACGAGCTCCACCAGGTCCAGGCTGTCTGCGTCGAGGTCCTCGGCGAACCGGGCGTCCATGGTGACCTTCTCGGCCGGCACCTGGAGCACCTCCACGGCGCACTCACGGAACTTCTCGAACGCTGCCTCGTTGTCCACGTCGCTTCTCCTTGGTCGGGTCCCCGGCCGCCGGCCACTGCCGGGCGCCGTGCCGCCCCGACGCCACCGCCGGGCCGGGCCGCGAGCCTATCCTCGCCCGGGCGCCGGTCAGAGGCCCATGCCCAGGCCGCCGTCCACCGGGACGACGGCGCCGGTCACGTACCCCGCCGCGTCGGAGGCGAGGAACCCGACCACGCCGGCCACGTCCTCGGGGGACCCCACCCGGCCCAGGGGCACCATGGCCTGGAGCTCGGACACCCGGCCGGCGCCCAGGGCGTCGGTCATGGCGGTCTCGACCACGCCCGGGGCGACCACGTTGACGGTGATGTGGCGGCTGGCGACCTCCCGGGCCATGGCCCGGGCCATCCCCACCAGCCCGGCCTTGGAGGCGGCGTAGTTCGCCTGGCCCGGCAGGCCGACGAAGGCCCCGACCGACGACACGAGCACGATGCGGCCGCGGTGGAGGCGGAGCATCTTGGCCACCGCCCGCTTGGCCACCCGGAAGGCGCCGGTCAGGTTGGTGTCGATGACGGCCTGCCAGGCGTCCTCGCCCATGCGCAGCACGAGGGTGTCCCGGGTGATGCCGGCGTTGGCGACGAGCACCTCCACCGGCCCGAAGCGCTCCTCCACGGCGGAGAAGGCGGCGTCCACCGCCTCGGTGTCGGTCACGTCGCAGCGGAGCGCGAGGTACCGGTCCTCGGTACCCGCCGGGGCCTGCGGCGGCTCGGTCCCTCGGTAGGTGACCGCCACCCGGTCCCCGTTGGCGAGGAACCAGGCGGCACAGGCGGCCCCGATGCCGCGGGACCCGCCGGTGACGAGCACCACCCGCCCCGTCGGGGCGGGGGACGCCTCCCCGTCGGCGCCCGCCGCCTCCTCGGTGCGGCCGCCCGCCGTCGGCGGGCTCACCGGGCCTCGTCGACGACCCGGAGCCACACCAGCGGCTGGCCCTCCTGGACCCGCTCGCCCGCGACCGACAGCCACCGGACGACCTCGCCGGCGAACGGGGTCCGGACCTCGGTGACCCCGACGCGGCCGACCCGGTCGCCGATGCGGACCGCCGAGCTGCCGCCGCCCTCGCCGTGGCCGGCGGTCCCGGGGAGAAGGCCCGTGCCGGGGGCGGCCAGGCTCTCCTCGGGGGCGAAGATGCCCGAGCACGGGCTGACCACCACCCGCTCGGACATGTACAGGTGCTCGCCCTGGTGCGCGTGGCCCTCGTCGCCCCAGGCGTCGGCCGGGTGGCCGGCGACGGCGTCGAGCAGGGCGTCCAGGTCGTCCGGCTTGGCCACCGACAGGGCCTGGAGCTCGGGGGCGATCCGCCGGGCCAGCCCGGTCAGGACACCCCCGGGGCCGACCTCCACGAAGGTGGTGGCTCCGAGCCCCGAGAGGGTCTCGATGGTCTGGCGCCACCGGACCGGGCCGCACAGCTGGGCCGAGAGCAGCGAGGGCCAATCGGCCGGGTCCGAGTGCACCCGGGCGTCCACGTTGGCCACCACGGGGATCTCGGGCGCGGCGAAGACGGCGTCACCCAGGGCCTTGCGCAGGGCCGGGCGGGCCCCGGCCATGAGCGGCGTGTGGAAGGCGCCCGAGACGGCGAGCGGCAGCACCTTGCGGGCGCCGAGCTCGCGGGCGATCTCGCTCACGGCGGCGATGGCGTCGGAGGTCCCGGCCACCACCACCTGCCCCTGGGCGTTGTAGTTCGCCACCCACGCCTCGCCCTCGGCCCGGTGGCACGCCGCCTCGGCGTCGTCGTCGTTGATGCCGATGAGCGCGGCCATGGTGCCGGGGGCGTCCTCCCCGGCGCGGGCCATCGCCTCGCCGCGGGCCACCACGAGGAGCGCGCCGTCGGCGAAGGGGAGCGCGCCGCTGGCGACCAGGGCCGTGTACTCGCCGAGCGAGTGCCCGGCGCAGGCGGCCGGCGACAGGCCGACCCGCTCCACCGCGTCGAGCACGACGAGGGACTGGACGAACGTGGCCAGCTGGGCGTTGGCCGTGCGGGTGAGCTCGTCCATGGGGGCGTCGAGGAGCAGGCGCTCCACGTCGCGTCCGACGGCGGCCGACGCTTCGCCGACCACCTCCCACGAGGGGTGCTCGACCCACGGGCGGCCCATGCCCGAGCGCTGGGACCCTTGGCCGGGGAAGGTGAACGCCAACACGGTGTCCCAGTGTGGCACGTGCGGGGCGGCCCATGACCTACCGTGACAGGGTGCGCGTCGCCGCGGTGCAGCTCGTCTCGGGCCTCGACCCCGCCGAGAACCGCCGCATGGTGGCCGGCCGGGTGGCCGAGGCCGCCGACGCCGGGGCAGAGCTGGTGGTGCTGCCCGAGGCGACCATGTGCACCTTCGGCGAGCCGGCCTTCGACCTGGCCGGCGTGGCCGAGCCGCTCGACGGGCCCTTCGTGGACGCCCTCCACCAGGTGGCGGGGCGGTACGGGGTCACCGTGGTGGCCGGCATGTTCGAGCGGTCCGCCGAGCCGCACCGGGCCTACAACACGGCGGTGGCCGTCGGCCCGGGCGGGCTGGACGCCGCCTACCGCAAGATCCACCTGTTCGACGCCCTGGGGGCCCGGGAGTCGGACCGCCTGGTGGCGGGTGACCCCGCAAAGGACGTGGTCACCTTCGGCCTGGGCGCCTGGCGGGTGGGCCTGATGACCTGCTACGACCTGCGGTTCCCCGAGCTGGCCCGGGCCCTGTGCGACGCCGGGGCGACGGTGGTGTGCGTGCCCGCCCACTGGTACCCGGGGCCCGGGAAGGCGGAGGTGTGGGAGACCCTGGTGGCCGCCCGGGCCATCGAGAACACGGCCTACGTCGTCGCGGCCGGCAAGCCGATGCCCGAGGCGGTGGGGCGCTCCCGCGTCGTCGACCCCGCCGGCGTCGTGCTGGCCGCCCTCCTCGGCACCGGGGAGGGGACGGCGGCGGCCGAGCTGTCGCTCGACCGGCTGGCCGAGGTGCGAGCCGCGCTGCCGCTCCTCGAGCACCGTCGGTTCCGGGTGGAGCCCGGCCGTGGCTGAGCACCCCGTGCTCGCCGCCCTGGAGGCGCAGCTGCCCGAGGGCGTGGTCGTCACCGACCCCGACGTGGTGGACGGCTACCGCCACGACCGGGCCCTCACCATCGAGGCCGGGCGCCCGGCGGCGGTGGTACGGGCCACCTCGACCGCCGACGTGCAGGCGACGCTGCGCGTCGCCTCGCGCTTCTCGGTCCCGGTGGTGACCCGGGGAGCGGGCACCGGGCTGTCGGGTGGGTCGGCGGCCATCGACGGCTGCATCACGCTCTCCACCGAGCGCATGCGGTCGATCGCCGTCGATCCCGCGGCCATGGTGGCCACGGTGCAGCCCGGCCTGCTCAACGCCGAGGTGAAGGCGGCCGTGGCCCAGCACGGCCTGTGGTACCCGCCGGACCCGTCCTCCTTCGAGATCTGCTCGATCGGCGGCAACCTGGCCACCAACGCCGGCGGGCTGTGCTGCGTCAAGTACGGGGTGACGACCGACTACGTGCTCGGCCTCGAGGTCGTCCTGGCCGACGGCCGGGCGGTCCGGCTGGGCGGCCGGACGATCAAGGACGTGGCCGGCTACGACCTGAAGCGCCTCTTTGTCGGATCGGAGGGCACGCTCGGCGTCATCACCGAGGCGACGCTCCGGCTGCGTCCCAAGCCGGCCCCGCTCGGCACGGTGGCGGGGATGTTCGCCGACGTCGTCGACAGCGGCCGAGCCGTGACCCAGATCATGGCCTCGATGCGCCCCGGCGCCCTCGAGCTCATGGACGGCGCGGCCATCGCCGCCGTCGAGCGCGTGCGGCCGATGGACATCGGCCCCGCCGTGGGGGCGCTCCTGATCGGCCAGTCGGACGTGGGCAGCGCCGAGTTGTCCGCCATGGCCGAGGCGTGCGAGAAGGCGGGGGCCACCTTCGTGGCCGTGACCGAGGACCCCGGGGAGGGCGACCTGTTGATGGGGGCCCGCCGGATGGCGATCCCGTGCGTGGAGCGGTTGGGCGCCGTGCTGATCGAGGACGTGGGCGTCCCGATCCCTCAGATCCCGGCCCTGATCGCCGGTGTCCGCGCCGTGTCGGAGCGACGCGACACGGCCATCCCCATCATCGGGCACGCCGGCGACGGCAATTTCCACCCGCTGGTCACGTTCGACCGTGGGGACGCCGACGCCACCCTCCGGGCCGGGACGGCCTTCGACGACGTCATGGAGGTGGCGCTCTCGCTCGGCGGCACCATCACCGGCGAGCACGGCGTGGGCATGCTGAAGGCGAGCCACCTCGGTGCGCAGCTCGGAGCCGTCGCGACCGAGCTGACCCGGACGATCAAGGCGGCGCTCGATCCGCAGAACATCTTGAACCCCGGGAAGTGGGTGTAGGGCCAGTCCCCTGCACCGAGCATGGGAGCCCGGCGGCGAGGGTCAGCGGCGCCGCTGGAGGAGCCAGGCGGCACGAAGAGTGAGCCCGCCAAGTGGCGCCGCGGGTGGGCGTCAGGGCCTGACGGGCGTCCCCGGCGGCACGGAGGCGCCGGTGACGCCGGGGACGTGCGCGGCGCCGGGGACGCCGGGGGCGTGCGCGGCGCGCGTCGGGCGTCGGGGGGCGCGGCCACGCCGTCGCCGTCGGCGCCAAAGCGCGCCGCCCGCCAGCGAGAGCCAGGCCGCGGCCAGTGCCGCCAGGCCGACGACCGCCGCCCAGAGCGAGACGAGGTCGGCCGTCGTGACGTACTCGAGCTCGACCCGGGAGCGACCGGCGCCGACGTGGACCGCCGTCCAGAGCCCCCCGTCCACCGGGGACGCGGCGGCGCTCCTGCCGTCGACCGTCGCCCGGAGCCCGGGCACGTAGGTCTCCCGGAGCACGACCACGCCGGGCGAGCGGCTCCGCACGCCGATCGTCACCGTCTGCGCCGTCGACCGTCGCCACAGCCCCGTCGCCCCGCGTGCGGCGCGGAGGGCGACTGCGTCCGAGGTGACGTAGGCGGCGAGCGGGACGGTGGCCGTCGATGTCGACAGCCGGTGGGTGAGATCGCGGGTGGCCACGGATGTGGACGGGACCGGCACGGGCCGCGCCCCCTGCTGCACGAGCGGGTCCGCTCCGATGACGCGGTAGGCGAAGCTCTCGGGCGGTGCGTAGGCGACGCCGGGGTTCGGGCTCCTGATCGCCCCGAGGGAGCACACCGAGCCGGTGCCCCGGGGCAGGTCCGGGCCGCAGCGCGGGATCGAGGGAAAGGTGCCGGGCGAGAGCGGCGCCGGCACCACCAGCAGGTCGACACCGAAGGAGCGGAGCACCGAGACGGCGCGCGGCGTGAGTGTGAGCTGCGCCAGCGTCGGCAGGGCACCGGCGATCGGATCGAGGCCACCGGCCTCGGGAACCGAGAACAGGGCCGTGAGCGCGTCGCGGTACGGCGTCGGGATGATCGGGCCGTAGATCTGGAAGGCGTACTGCTGCGTCGGCAGCTGCCTCGTTCCGAAGAAGGCCAGCAGGTCGCCCCGCTGGGGGGGCAGCCCCGGGACCCGGACGGTGGTGACGGCGGCGTCGTAGGACGGCGGCGGGAAGTTCGTCGGAAGGTCGTAGACGCAGGTGGCCAGGACCACGAGCGCCATGGCGAGCCCGGCCGGCGCCGCCCCGAGCCTCCGGGCGGCGAGGGCGGCGGCCACGAACGCCACGACGGCCACCGCCGCCACGATCGGCGCGTGGAGGATGCTCGCCGTGGCGTTGGGCACGTGGGCCGCGGCCAGCGCCTGGCGGTACCGCTCGAAGAAGTAGGCGTCGAACACCGCCGCGGCCGCCAGGGCCACGAGCCCGTCCTTCCAGCGCAGGAGCCGGGCATGGCTCACGACCGCTCCGAGCAGGAGGCACAGGGGGATCCACCATGCGAACTGCAAGAACCGGCGGGACTGGATGGCGTCGAAGAGCGGGACGTCGAAGGCCTGCAGCACGCGGCCGATGTCGGCGTAGCCCAGGATGCCGTACACGACGAAGGCGACGCTGGGGAAGACGTACCAGCGCGTCGCGCCGCCCCCGCCACGGGCCGCGATCACGAGCGCCAGCACCACCACGAGCACCAAGAGGGGCGTCCCGAGCGTGAAGACCACGTTGGACGCGTCCTGGGGCGCTTGGTTCAGCGCCCGGCCGGTGATGGTCGGGAGCGTGAGCGTGGAGAGCCAGTAGATCGGGAGGTGCGGCAGGTAGGCACCCGGCGCGTTGAGCGTTGTGCCGCCGGACAGCACCGAGAGGACCGGGAAGATCCCGATGCTGCCGACTGCCCCGCCCGCGACGGCCGATGCCGCGGTGCCCGCCAGCAGGAGCGGGCGGGCCCGCCACGTCCCGAGGTGCACGACGAGCGCCACCGTGAAGACGATCACGACGACGGCCATGAGCGGCAGCACTTCCTGGAAGCCCGAGAGGCAGAGCAACGCCACCGTCGTCGCGATGCCGAGCCACGCCGCCAGGCGATGGCCGGCCTCCGGGTCGACGGCGTAGCGGACGGCCACGAGGAGGAACGGGAGGACCGCCAGGGGGTTGAGCATCGACATGTTGACGTTGGGAGGGGCTGCGCCCGCCAACGCCGCCAGGAGCCCGGCGGCCATGGCGCCGAAGAACGTCTGCCCGAAGGCCCGGGCGAGGAGGTAGACGCCGAACGCCAGCGCGATCAGGTTGACGACGTTCCAGATCGAGTAGTCGGCCGGGAAGAGGAGGTGGAAGAGGAGCTGCGGAGGGTAGACGGGCACACCCTGGTTCGGCAGCAGGGGGACGCCGAACCCCTGGAACGGGTCGATGACCGGGAGGCGGAGGTGCAGCCACGACGCGGCGGCCAGCCGTGTCAGCGGGGCGGTGGCCGGTCCGCCGGCCAGCGGGTCCACGACGAACAGCGGCTGGGACCAGGTGCCGTTGGTGATGAGCGACCGGGAGCCGTCGAGCACGGCGGCGTAGAGCCCGCAGATGACGGCCGCGAGCAGGAGGAAGGCGCTGAGGTGCTGGTGGCGCCGGAAGGGGCCGTTGACCAGGTGGCGCTCGATGGTGGTCTGCATGGGTGTCGGCAGTGAGCGGCCGGCCTGCGGGCCTCAGGTCCTCTGCCAGACCGACACGTGGGAGACGCTGTCGGCCGTGAAGGGTTCACGGGTCCAGTCGGCCCACCGCTCCCGGAGCTCCATGCCGGCGAGGCGCGCCATCAGGTCCAGCTCCGACGGCCAGACGTAGCGGAACGGCATGGCGATGCGCTCGAGGTGGTCGCCGTCGACGAGATAGTGGTGCGAGGTGAGCCGTTGCGTGGCGACGTCGATCTCGTCGAACCCGAGATGTGTGGCGGTGACGGAGAAAGGACGGAACGTCTCACCCGGCGGGAGGCGCTGGAGCTGGGGCACCTCCACCTCGATCACGAAGCACCCCCCGGGTTGCAGGTGGGCGGCGACGTTGTGGAAGCACCGCACCTGGGCGTCCTGGGTCGTCAGGTTCTCGATCGTGTTGTAGACGAGGTAGGCGAGGGAGAACTGCCGCCCGAGCGAGGTGGTGGCGAAGTCGCCCATGGCGACCTGGACCGACTCGCCGCCCGGCTTCGCCCGCATCCTGGCCACCATGGCGGCGGAGAGGTCGATGCCCGCCACCCGGATGCCCCGTCGGCTGAGCGGCAGGGCGAGCCGGCCGGTGCCGATCCCGAGCTCCAGCGCGTCCCCGCCCCATGCCAGGCCGGCCAGGAAGGCGACGGCGGGGTCGACGACCTCGGGATCGAACATCTCCGATGAGGTCTCGTCGTAGCGGGCGGCCACGGGCTCGTCGAAGTAGTCCCGCGGGGCGGCCGCCGTGGTCTCGGGCGTGTCGTCCACGCCGCGATGGTGCCACGGCCGCCGCACCCGACGGGACGGACGTCCCGGTGAGTGCCTGCTACGGGACGACGAGCACTGGCCGCTTGCTGGCGTGGAGCACCTTGTAGGCGGTGCTCCCGAGGGTCAGCACGCCGAAGGCCGAGAGTCCCCGGGTGCCCATGACGATCACGTCGGCCGCCACGTTCTCCGCGGTGTCGACGATGGCCTGGGCGGTCTCCTCCACGCGTGCACGCACCACGCGCGGCACCACCGTGACGCCGGCGTCTCGGAGGACCGTCGTCTCCTTGGCCAGGAGCGCTTCGGCCTCCTCCTCGGTCTCGAGGTCCCACGCGCCGCCCATCTTGCCGATGACGACCTCGCGCTCTCGCACGTGCAGGAGCTCGACGGTGCCCTTGCTCAACCGGGCGAGGTCGCACGCGACCGTCACGGCGGCGTCGGACTGCGCCGACTTGTCCACCGCCAGCAGGATGACGTCGAAGGCTCCCATGGCCTGCACCTCCTTCATGCGCTGACGAGAGTGTGCGCTGGCCGGCGACATGGCGGTAGAGCCCAAAGGCCCTCTTGGCCCGCGTGCCTTCGCCGCGGTGGCGGGCGGAAGGATCGGGGTAGAGACCGGAGATGACCCAGGCACAATCCCACGACCCACAGGCCGGGATCGCCGACGCCTTCGTGCACCTCTCGGAGGAGACGCGGACGCTCGTCCGCCAGGAGATGGAGCGGGCCCGGACCGAGGTCTGGGAGCGAGCGAAGTCGCTCCTCCCCGCCGCCGGGCTCCTGGCCGTCGGGGGCGGCCTCGGCCTCGCCGCCGCAGCTTCGAGCTACCGCCTCGTGCTGCGGGTCCTCGAGCGGGTGAGCACGCCGGGGATCGCCGCCCTCCTGGCGACCGCCGGGTTCGGCGCCGGCGCCGTTGTCGCCCTGCGGGCCGGCCGCGAGCAGCTCCGGGGCGTGCCGGTTCCCCTGCCCGTGTCCAGCGCGGCCACGGCAGCGGGCGACGTCGCCCGGACGGTGGAGCAGGTGGCGGACCGCCAATCCTGAGGCAGGGTCCCTCGGAGCCGTCTGCCACCTGACCGCAGGTCCGGGACGGTAAGACTTCCGGCGTGTCCCTGAGCGACGGCCCGACCCTCGATCTCACGGTCGTGGTCCCGTTCTTCAACCCCGGTGACCGAGTCCGCGAGACCGTCGACGAGCTGGTGCGCACGCTGTCCGGCACGGGGGCGTCGTTCGAGGTCGTCGCCGTCTCCGACGGGTCGACCGACGGGAGCGAGGAGGCGCTGGCCGGCCTGCCCGGCGACGTCGTGCGCACCGTGCGGCTGCAGCACAACCGGGGGAAGGGCGAGGCCCTGCGGGTCGGGTTCACGATGGGACGGGGGAGGTTCCTCGGGTTCATCGACGCCGACGGTGACCTGCCGCCCGAGCAGATGGCGACCATCGCCGCCATCGCGCGCGACGCCGAGGCTGCTCCCGACGTGGTCCTGGGCTCGAAGCGGCACCCGGCGTCGCAGGTCGTCTACCCCCCGCTCAGGCGGGTCTACTCGTGGGTCTGGCAGCAGCTGGTGCTCGCCCTGTTCGGCCTGCACGTGCGCGACACCCAGACCGGCCTGAAGCTGGTGCGACGCGACGTGCTCGCCGACGTCCTCCCGCGCATGCTCGAGGAGCGCTTCGCCTTCGACCTCGAGCTGCTCGTGGTGGCGAACCGGCTCGGTTACCACCGCTTCGTCGAGGTGCCGGTGCGCATCCGCCAGCGGTTCGGCAGCACCGTGTCACCCCGCGCCGTCGCCGGGATGCTGGTGGACCTCGTCGCCATCTTCTACCGACTGCGCGTCCAGCGGTACTACGACGCGCCCGATGTGCAGCGCGCCGGGTGACCCGGGCGCCCCGATCTCCGTCCTGGTGACCGGCTCCGTCACGCCCCGGACCGGCTGGGGAGAAGACCGGTGGCGGTGACCGGCGCAATGGCCGCCGCCCCGGTCGCGGAGCGCCGCCAGCCGCTCCGACGCGTGGGCGGGACCGTGCTCACCCACTGGGCGGTCGCCGTCGTCGTCGCATCCGCGATCGTGCTCGGCGTGGTGATGCGGGTGTGGTACCTCGTGCACGACCCGATCAACTCCGACCAGGCGCTGATCGGGATCACCGCCCGCCAGATCCTGGCGGGCCGTCTGCACGCCTTCCTTCCCGGGCTGCACTACGAGGCGGTCGAGCCGTACCTCGTCGCCGCGGTGTTCCGGTTGTTCGGCGCGTCGCCGGTCACTCTCGACGTCCCGGTGCTCGTGTGTGACGCCGTCGCCTGCCTCCTCGTCTGGCGGATCGCGCTCCGGCTCTCCCACCGGGGCGACGTCGCGGCGATCTGCGCGGCGGCGATGTGGGTGGCACCGCAGGGTGCCGTCTGGAACTCCACCATGGAGTACGGCTTCCGCGGCGTCACGCTCCTCTGCGGCACCGGCATGGTGCTGTTGGCACTCCGCCTCTCGCAGGGGTCGTCCCGTGCCTGGGACCCACCGCTGCTCGGCGCCTTGTTCGGCGTCGGCTGGTGGTCGTCGCCCGAGATCGTCTACTTCGCGCTCCCAAGCGCCATCTGGACGGCGGCGTGGTTGTGGAGGGGACGGCAGCACCCGCCGGCGCTGGCCCGTCGTGCCGCCTGCGCCGCTGGTGGGCTCCTGGCCGCCGGTGTCGGGGCCCTTCCATGGCTCTGGGACAACGTGACGAGCGGGTTCCCGTCCCTCAAGCTCGCGTCCTTCGACGCGCCGGGGGTCGTTCCTCCCTACCGGGCGAGACTGGTCGACGTCTTCCACGGGGCCGTCCCGACGGTGCTCGACCTGCGGGTGCCGAGGTCCGGGGCGTGGGACGTGCCTGCCGGACTCGGCATGGCCGCGCTGGTCGTCCTCGGGGGCGCGATCGTCGTGGCCGCGGCGTGGCAGTTCTGGCGCCGGGGTGACGGGCTCGCCGTCGCGGCGGGGGTGGTGGCGTACCCCTTCGTGCTCGCGGCGGCCCCCGCCAGCGTGGCGTGGCAGTCGGCGCGGTACACAAACTTCCTCGTTCCGCTCCTGGCGCTGCTCGCCGCCGCAGTGCTCGGAGACGCAGCGGCAAACCGTCAGCCAGGCGTCCACCGCCGGCAACGAGCCGGAGGGGTGCATCTGGCCGTCGCCGTGGTTGGCGCCGTCCTGCTGGCCGGCGTGATGGCGACGAGCGTGGTCGCCTTCGGCGACCTGCAGGCCATCAACGTGCTGCCCGGCTCGAGGCTCGGGGCATCGCCGGACCAACCGGCGCGACGACTGGCCGCCGGTCTCGAACGCGCCGGTGTGGGCGGCGGGTACGCGGACTACTGGGTTGCGTACAAGCTCGACTTCCTCACCTCGGGCCGGCTGCAGCTGACGGATGCGCCCCCAAGCCCCGACCGCCTGCCGGGGGTCGCCTGGGCGGCCCGCGCCCTGCCGGCCCGACGGCAGGCGTGGCTGTTCGTGGCCCCGTCGCCGACCGCCCGCACCGAGTACGCGGACACACCCGTGATCCAAGGCCCCTCGGGCTTGCCGCTCTCGGTGTTCGAGTCCGACCTGAAGGGGATGGGCGTGACGTACCGCGTGCTCCACATCGCCGGGGCCGTCGCCGTGGTGTGCGGGCGACCGGTCACGCCGGCCGACCTGGGCATGCGGGCCCCGGCGAGCCCGTAGCCTGGGTCGATGACCTCAGGTGGGTCGATGACCTCAGGTGGGTCGATGACCTCAGGCTGGCGTGCCCGGAGCGGGACTCGAACCCGCACGCCCTTGCGGGCAAAGGCTTTTGAGGCCTCCGCGTCTACCGATTCCGCCATCCGGGCAGGAGCGCCGAGCCTACCGCCGGCAGATCGACGGTGAGGCTGGAGGCGGTCGAGCTCTTCCGGCTGGACGTCGCCTTCCGCCGGCCCGTGGTCACCGCGTCGGGGACGCACCGGGAGCGGCCGGTGGCGTTCCTCCGCATCCTGACCGACGCCGGTGAGGGGTGGGGCGAGTGCCCGGCCATCGCCGGGGGCACCGCGGTCGACCGGCCGTTCGAGGCGGTGTGGGACGCGCTGGCCTCGACGGGGGTTGAGCGCCTGCGGGCCGCGGCCGCCGCCCGCGGCGGGGCGGTGCCGCCCGCAGCCCAGGTCGGGACGCTGTACGGCGCGGCCGACGACGCGCCCGTCGCTGCCACGGTGGAGATGGCGGTGCTCGACGCCGAGCTGCGGGCCCGGGGCGAGCCCCTCTGGCGCCGCCTGGGGGTGGAGCCGTCGGTGGCCGAAGCCGGGCTGCCGGTGGGGAGCCTGGTCGGCATCCCCGCCGACCGCGGGCTCGACACGCTGGTCGATGCCGTCGCCGCCGCGTCGGCCACCTCGGCCCGGGTCCGCCTCAAGATCGAGCCCGGATGGGACGTCGAGCCCGCCTGGGTGGTGCGCCGGGCCTTCCCCACGCTGGCGCTGCAGGTGGACGCCAACGGCAGCTACCGGCTGGGCTCGGGCGGCCCCGACGACGTGCGCCTGCTCGCCGGCCTCGACGGGGCCGGCCTCACCTGCATCGAGCAGCCACTGCCGCCCGCCGACCTGACCGCGCTGGCCGCCGCCGCCGCCGTGCTCGAGACGCCGGTGTGCCTCGACGAGTCGCTCACGTCGCTCCGGCGCCTGCGCGACGCCCTCCGCTACGGGGCGTGCGAGGTGGCGTGCATCAAGCCCGCCCGCTTCGGCGGCGTGCTCGGCGCCGCCCGGGCGCAGCAGCTGTGCGCCGACGCGGAGGTCCCGGCGTTCGTCGGGGGGTTCTTCGAGACCGGGTTCGCCCGCCTGGCCAACGCCGCGCTGGCCGGCCTTCCGGGCTTCACGCTCCCAGGGGACCTCTCGGACCCGGCGGGGTATCTCGAGGACGCTCCGGTGGCGTACCCCTCGGACGGCGGTCGCGTCGCCCCCTACGCCGGCCCGGGGATCGGGCCCCCGCCCCGCCTGGGCCCCCCGGCCCGGCGCTGGACCTGACCGGAGGCCCTGCCGGGGCTCGCGCCGGCCCTGCCTGGTGGGGGAGCGTTCCCGGGTGTGGGGGACCGCGACCACCCCGGGGGACCTACAATCGGCGTCTCATGCAAGGGTTCCTCGCCGAGCGCCGCCTCAGGGACGTGCACGTGCGGCTGGTGCGCGCCCGAGAGGAGCTGGCCGTCCTGGACGAGCAGCTCGCCGCCGTCTCCGAGGAGGCGGAGGACCTCCGCCTGCGCTCCCTCGTCTCGGAGACGCCGCTGGCCGCCCACGAGTACACGGAGGTCCGCCGCCACGCCGACGCCATGGCGCGGGCACGCGCCGCGCTCTTTGCCACCGTCGAGGGCCTCGAGCGGCGCCGGGACGAGCTGCTGACGCACGTCGGGACCGGGCGGTGAGCGCCGCCGAGGGACCGGTGCCGACCCGGGTGGTGATCGCCGAGGACGAGGCGATCATCCGCCTCGACCTGAAGGAGATCCTGGTCTCGGCCGGCTACCAGGTGGTGGGGGAGACGGCGCGGGGCGACGAGGCGGTGGCCCTGGTGGACGAGCACCGGCCGGACCTCGTGATCCTCGACATCAAGATGCCGGGCATGGACGGCGTGCGGGCGGCACGGGAGATCTCGAGCCGGCACCGGGTGGCCGTGCTCGTGCTGACCGCCTTCAGCCAGCGCGACCTCATCGAAGAGGCCCGCGATGCCGGCGTCGACGCCTACCTGGTCAAGCCCTTCCGGCGAGAGGAGCTGCTGCCGGCCGTGGCCGACGTGCTGTCGCGGTGCCGCCAGGAGTGGGCGATCGACGAGGAGGTGGCGGGCGAGCACGGGGCCGTCGAGTCCGACGGGACGGGCGAGGCCGCCGCGGCCGAGGACAAGATCGCCACCCGCCGGGTGGTGGAGGAGGCGAAGTCGGTGCTGATGGACCGGCACGGCCTGTCCGAGCCCGACGCCTTCTCCTTCGTCCAGCGGACGGCCATGCAGACCCGGTCGCGCATGCGCGACGTCGCTCGCCGCATCGTCGGCGGCGAGCTCCAGCCCTAGAGGCGACCGACCGGCGTGGCGGCACGGGCGGAGGGCGGCCGGGGCCCCCTGTTCCTCCTCGACGCCATGTCGCTGGCGTTCCGGGCGTTCTTCGCCCTCCCGCCCGAGCTGGCCACCACGTCCGGCACCGTCACCAACGCCCTGCACGGGTTCGTCTCCATGCTGGTGAACGTGGTGCGCGACCACCGCCCCACGTCGCTGGCCGTCGCCTTCGACCTCCCCGGGGACACCTTCCGCCACGAGCTGGTGCCCGACTACAAGGCCGGCCGGGCGGAGACGCCCGACGTCCTGTTGCCGCAGTTCGAGATGATCCGCGCCGTGCTGGCCGCCCTCAACGTGCCGGTGGTCGAGAAGCCGGGCTTCGAGGCCGACGACGTGCTCGCCACCCTGGCCACCCAGGCGCGTGACCGGGGGTGCGACGTCGTGGTGGTCACGGGGGACCGCGACGCCTTCCAGCTCGTGCAGGACCCGCACGTCCGCGTGCTCTACAACCGCAAGGGCGTGAGCGACTACTCCCTCTACGACGAGGCGGGCATCGTCGAGCGCACCGGAGTGGTCCCGGCGCGCTACCCGATGCTCGCGGCGCTGCGCGGCGACCCGTCCGACAACCTCCCGGGCGTGCCCGGCGTGGGGGAGAAGACGGCGGCCAAGCTGCTCAACGCCTACGGCGACCTGGAGGCGGTCTTCTCCCACCTCGACGAGCTGACCCCCAAGCTGCGCGCCAGCCTGGCCGAGCACGAGGCCCAGGTGCGAGCCAACGCGTCTGCCATCCCGCTGGTGCGCGACGTGCCGTTGGCGGTGACCGTGGACGACCTCGCCCTCGGGGGTTGGGACCTGGCCACCGTGCGCCAGCGCTTCGACGAGTTCGAGCTGCGGACCGTGTGGGCTCGCATGCTGCCGCTCCTGGCCGAGGGCCGGTTCGGCCCCCCTGCGCCGGGCTCGGAGGTGCCCTCCCTGGAGGGCGCCGCGCCGGGAGGTGCCGCCCGGCCTCCCGGGGCGCCGGCTGGCCAGCCCGGGGCCCAGCCGGTCGAGGTGGAGGTGGTGGTGGCCGAGTCGGTGGAGGCATTGGCCCCGGCGGCGGCCGACGAGGTGGCGGACGCGATCGGCGGGCTGCTCGCCGGGCGAGCCGCCACGCCGGCCGACAGCGTGCTGGCGGTGGCCGCCCGGTGGGACGGGCTCCCCGGGCGCGGCCCGCTCCGTGGCCTCGCCCTGGTGACACCGGTGCCGCCGGGCAACGCCGTCTGGGTCCAGGGGGGTGCGCTCGGGGACCCGCTCGTGGCCGCCGCCCTGGAGAAGGCGCTGTGCTCCACGCCGGTGGCCGGGCACGGTGTGAAGGAGCTGCTGCGGTCCCTCGCACCGTTCGGGGTCGACTGCCGCGCCCTGGCGATGGACGTCGAGGTGGCGGCCTACCTCCTCGATCCCTCGGCCGGCGAGTACGGGCTCGCCTCGTTGCGGGGCGATCGGGGTGACGGCGGCGACGGGGGCGCGGCGGTGCGGGGCAAGGCCAAGGGGGGCCAGCAGTCGCTCACCGACGTGCTGGAGCAGCAGGACGGCGCGGCCGCCGCCGCCGACGCCGCGCTGGCGGTGGCCGACGCACTCGTCGTGGCCGCCTCGGTGCCCGTTCTCCGTGCACGTCTGGACGCCGAGGGACTGCGGGCGCTCCACGACGAGGTGGAGCTGCCGCTCGTGCGGGTCCTGGCGCGCATGGAGGTGGCCGGCATCGCCGTCGACGTCAGCGAGCTGCGCCGCCTCAGCGCCGAGCTGGCCGGCCAGACGGCGGGGCTGGTGGCTGAGATCCAGGGTCTCGCCGGGCACGAATTCAACGTCAACTCCACGCCCCAGCTGCGCACCGTGCTCTATGAGGAGCTGGGGCTCGTGCCGGGGCGCAAGACCAAGACGGGGTACTCGACCGACGCGTCCACGCTCGAGACGCTGCGCGACGCGCACCCGATCGTGGACCGCCTGCTCCGGTACCGGGAGCTCGAGAAGCTGCGGTCCACCTACGGGGAGACGCTCCTGGCCGAGGTCGCCCCCGACGGCCGCATCCACGCCTCCTTCCGCCAGACGGTGGCCAGGACGGGAAGGCTGTCCTCGGAGCGGCCGAACCTCCACAACATCCCGACGCGCTCGGACACCGGGTCGCAGTTCCGCCGGGCGTTCGTGCCGGCTCCCGGCCGGCGGTTCCTCGTGGCCGACTACGACCAGGTCGAGCTGCGGGTGATCGCCCACCTCTCGGGGGACCCGGGGCTCGTGGCCGCCTTCACCTCGGGCCAGGACATCCACCGGGCCGTGGCGTCCGGCGTCTACGGCGTACCGCCCGAGGCGGTGACGAAGGAGCAGCGGGACCGGGCGAAGATGGTCTCCTACGGGCTCGCCTACGGCATGGAGGCGTTCGGGCTGTCGCGCCGGCTCTCGATCGGGGTGGACGAGGCGAACGACATCATGGAGCGCTACTTCCACGCCTTTCCCCGGGTGCGCGCCTACATGACCGAGACGGTGGACGAGGCCCGGGTCCGCGGCTTCACCCGGACGGAGATGGGCCGGATCCGTCCCCTGCCCGACCTCATGGACCGCAACTACCAGCGGCGCACCGCGGCCGAGCGCCAGGCGATGAACGCCGGCATCCAGGGGTTGGCGGCCGACCTGTTCAAGGTGGCCCTGGTGAAGCTCGACCGGGCGCTGGAGAAGGACCGGATGCAGAGCCGCCTCGTGCTCCAGGTGCACGACGAGGTGCTGGTCGAGTCCGTCCCCGAGGAGGAGGCGGCGGTCGCCGCCTTGACCGAGGACGCCCTCACCCACGCCGTCGCGCTGCGGGTCCCCCTGAAGGTGACGATGGCCTGGGGGGGCTCCTGGGCCGTCAAGGGCGGGTGACGGCTCCCGGCGCGGTACCCTGGAGCACCTGGCCGGCGCCGGCGGCCAGGAATGCCCCTCGAGCATGCGGCTCCGGCGCGGCCGCCGGCACCGGGCCCTCGCGGCCGGGTGCCTGAAAGCGAGCAGTCCGATGTCCGACGTGCGTTCCGACGCCCTCCTCACCGCTCCGCCGCCGAGGCGGCCCACCCTCTCCGACGAGGCGATGGGCACCTTCGACGAGCAGGGCAACTACGTCCCCCGTGCCATCACCGAGGACGACATCCCCGACGCGGCCCTCGAGGAGCTCATGGCGGGGACCATCGTCGAGTTCGACGACGGTGACGTCGTGGAGGGCACGGTCGTCAAGATCGACCGGGACGAGGTGCTCCTCGACATCGGCTACAAGTCCGAGGGCGTCATCCCCGCTCGCGAGCTGTCCATCCGCAACGACGTCGCTCCCGACGAGATCGTCTCGCTGGGCGACCAGGTCGAGGCGCTCGTGCTCCAGAAGGAGGACAAGGAAGGCCGACTGATCCTCTCGAAGAAGCGGGCGCAGTACGAGCGGGCCTGGCTGACGATCGAGAAGCTGAAGGAGGCCGACCAGGTCGTGAAGGGCCCGGTCATCGAGGTCGTGAAGGGTGGCCTGATCGTCGACATCGGGCTCCGCGGCTTCCTGCCGGCGTCGCTCGTGGAGCTGCGCCGGGTGCGCGAGCTCCAGCCCTACGTGGGCCGCGTCATCGAGGCCAAGATCATCGAGCTGGACCGGAACCGCAACAACGTGGTCCTGTCGCGCCGCGCCTGGTTGGAAGAGGCCCAGAAGGAGCAGCGCGGGGACTTCCTGGCCAACCTCAAGCCCGGCGAGCGCCGCCGGGGCACGGTGTCCTCGGTCGTCAACTTCGGCGCCTTCGTGGACCTCGGCGGCATGGACGGCCTCGTGCACGTGTCCGAGCTGTCGTGGAAGCACGTCGACCACCCGTCGTCGGTCGTCCAGGTGGGCGACGAGATCGAGGTCGAGGTGCTCGACGTCGACCTGGACAAGGAACGCATCAGCCTGTCACTCAAGGCCACGCAGACCGACCCGTGGCAGGAGTTCGCCGACTCGCACGAGGTGGGACAGCTCGTCTACGGCCGGATCACCAAGCTGGTGCCCTTCGGCGCCTTCGTCCAGGTGGGCGACGGCATCGAGGGCCTGGTGCACATCTCGGAGATGGCGGCCCACCACGTGGACCTTCCCGAGCAGGTCGTGAGCCCGGGCGAGGAGCTCTGGGTCAAGATCATCGACATCGACCTCCAGCGCCGGCGCATCAGCCTGTCGATCAAGCAGGCGGCCGAAGGTGGCGAGGTGTCCGAGGAGTACCGCGAGGCGTTCGGCGAGCACGCCTACGACGCCGAGGGCAACTACATCGGCTACGACTACTCCGACACGGACTTCACCCCCGAGACGGAGGCCCAGGCCGCGTGGGCGGACTATGCCGCCCAGACGCAGGGTGGAGCGGCCGTGCCCGAGGCCGGTGACGGTGAGGACGGCACCGAGGCGACGGGCCCGGCGGCGACAGGCCCGGCGGCGACAGGCCCGGCGGCGACAGGCCCGATCGTCACAGGCCCCGTCGTGACAGGGCAGTACGCCGAGAGCGCGCCGTCGGAGCAGGCCGACGTGGCCGAGCCGTTGGAGCAGGCCGACGTGGCCGAGCCGTCGGTGGAGGAGCGCCGGGCCGACTGACGGCGTCGGCGGCCGGGGCCCGAGGGCGCCGATGACCACGCGGGCCGTCGCGACCCCGGCCGGCGCCACGGCCGGGCGGCGGGCCTCGCTCGTCGCGGGGCTGGTACAGGCCGGACCGCTGGCCGTCGCGGGCATCGCGGCCAACGCCGGCAGCGTCGTGGTCACCGTGGTGCTGGCGCGCCTCTTGGTGGCTCGCGGCTATGGCGCCCTCAACCAGCTGACCGGCCTGTTCTTCGTGGTCTCCACGCCGGGGTCCGCCGTCCTGGTCGCGGTCGTCCGCAAGGTGGCGTCGTGGCGGGGCGACCCGGCCGGCGCCCACCCGTGGGCGGCGGTGCTGCGGCGCCGCGCCCTCGTGGCGCTCCTCGCCGTCGCCGCCGGCGCGGTGGCCGTCGGACCGTTCGTCTCACCGGCACTGGGCCGGCACGACCAGGTGGGGGTCGACTGCATCGTGGTCGCCGGCGCGACGTGGGTCTTCCTCTGCGTCGACCGGGGGATCCTCCAGGCCCACCGGGCCTACCGCACGCTGGCGGGGAACCTCCTCACCGAGGGGGTGCTCCGCACCGCCCTCATGCTGGCGGCCGGAGCGGTGGGGCTCGGGGTCGCCGGGGTGGCGGCGGGCGTGCTCGTGGCGGAGGTGGCCACGGCGGCCCAGGCGCGCCGGATGGCGGAGCGCACGTGGCTCCGGTCGGGCGCCGCGCCGCCGGCCGTCGGGACCGCCAGCCTGACGTCGGGTGCCGCGGTGCCGGCCGCGATGACACCCGGCGTCGCGTCGCCGGGCGCTGCGACGACGGGTGTCCCGGCGCCACGCCGGGACCGGTCGGCGCCACGCGACCTGGCTGCGGCGGTGCTCGCCCTGGCGGCGGTGGCCGTCCTGCAGAACGTGGACGTGATCGTCATGGGCCGCGAGGGGCCGCGGGCGGCCGGGGCCTACGCCGCCATCTCGGTGTCCAGCAAGGCCATCGTGTTCCTGGCCGTGGTGGTGGCCGGCTACCTCCTCCCCGAGGCGGCGATCCGGTGGCGTGCCGGCGCCCACGCCCTCCGCCAGCTGGGCGTCACGTTGACCCTCCTCGCCGGTCCGGCCGCCGCCCTCGTGGCGGTGGCCGCCCTCGTGCCCCGCCGCTTCCTCTCGGTGTTCTTCTCGGCCCGCTACGTGGCTGCGGCCGGTGCCTTCCTCCCCTTGGCCCTGGCCATGACCTGCCTCAGCCTGGTCGTGGTCGTGACGATGTACCTGCTGGCCGTGGGCGACCGCTGGATCGTGGTGCTGCTCGTGCTCGGCGCCGCCACCGCCGCCGGGGCCACCGCCGCCGCCCACGGCGTCCCGGGGGCGACCGCCGGCGCCGACCTTGCGGTCGAAGCCGCCCTGGTGGTCGCGGGCGGCGCCGAGATGGTGCGCGTGCACCGGCGCCGGCCCGTCTGACGCGCCGCGTCCTCCCCCCGCCACGGGCGGCGCCGACGCTACGCTCGGCGCCGGTGATGCCGCCGCCGGGGGGCGGGCGAGGCCGATGACCGAGCCCGACGCAGAGCAACTCGCAGCACGACGCCAGGCGGGCTCCGCCGTCTCGGGGCCGACGTCCCCCTCGCCCCCCGCCGAGGTGGAGACGGCGGCGTGGGCCGGTGGCATGCTCCGGGCCATCGCCGCCGAGGCCGGGCTCCGGCGGATCCGCATCGTGGCCTGGCGCGACGTGGACGACCCCGAGGCCGGCGGCTCCGAGCTGCACGCCCACCGCATCGCCAGCCACTGGGCCGCCGCCGGTGTCCACGTCGAGCTGCGGACGTCGGCGGTCGCCGGGGGGCCGCCCGTGGTGGTCAGGGACGGGTACACCGCCGTGCGCCGGTCGGGGCGGTACGCGGTCTTCGGCCGCGCGGCCGTCGAGGGTGCCCTTCGGCGGCCGGCCGCGGGGGAGGGTCTGGTGGAGATCTGGAACGGGATGCCGTTCTGGTCCCCGCTGTGGCACCGGGGGCCGCGGCTGGTGTTCCTCCACCACGTGCACGCCGAGATGTGGCGAATGGTCCTGCCCCGGTGGATGGCCCGGATCGGCGAGGCCGCCGAGCGCCACGTGGCGCCCCCGCTGTACCGCGCCGCCCGGGTGGTCACCCTCTCGGAGTCCTCCCGCCAGGAGATCGTCGAGCTGCTCGGCCTCCACCCGGACCGGGTGGCGGTCGTGCCGCCCGGCGTCGACGACCGCTTCCGCCCCGGGCCCGGGCGGGCGGCGTCGCCTCTGGTCGTGGCCGTGGGGCGGCTGGTGCCGGTCAAGCGCTTCGACCTCCTCGTCCGGGCCCTGGCGGCGGCCCGGGCGCGGGTCCCCGACCTCCAGGCGGCGATCGTGGGGGAGGGCTACGAGCGGCCACGGCTCGAGGCGCTCCGCCGCGAGCTTCGGGCCGAGGGATGGCTGTCGCTGCCCGGCCACGTCGACGACGACGAGCTCGTCGGGTGGTACCGGCGGGCGTGGGTGGTGGCGTCCGCCTCCCGCCGGGAGGGCTGGGGGATGACGCTGACCGAGGCCGGTGCGTGCGGCACCCCGGCGGTGGCGACGGACATCGCCGGACACCGCGACGCCGTGGTCCACGGCGAGACGGGCGTCCTGGCCGACGAGGGGCAGCTGGCCTCGGCGCTGGCGGCGGTGCTCGGCGACGCCGGGTTGCGGCGCCGCCTGGGAGCCGGCGCCGCGGCCCGGGCCGCCTCCTACCGGTGGGAGGCGGCGGCCAGGGCGACGCTCGAGGTGCTGGCCGAGGAGGTCTGCTGGGCGGCCCGGGCGGCCGACGGCTACCCCCTGGGCGTCCCGGCCAACCTCCTGCCGTAGTCGACGACGGCGTCCGCCCCGAAGAAGGCCACGGCCATCGCCGCCAGCGCGGCGGCGTCGTTGTAGGCGGCGGGCCAGTCGCCCCCCGAAGGGACGGCGTGGAGCGCCTGCCCGGCCACCACCAGCGCCCCGGCGGCTGCCAGCAGCCCGACGGCCGCCGCCGCGCCCAGCACCCGCAGGTGCCGGACGGCGAGGCCGGCGGCCACCGCCACGGCGACGCCGACGCCGCCGATCGGCTGGCTGATGGCGGCGCCCGCCGCTCCGGTCGCAATGGACACGCAGGCGATCGCCCACCACGGGAGGCGGGCGCCCCGTGCCCCGAGCGGCCAGGCGATGGCCGGCTCGTCGTCACCGAGCAGTCGCGGTGACGCCCGGGGCGTCGTGGTGGCCCGGTGCCGCGGCACGGCCCGGGCGGCCCGGGCCCCTGCCCGACGTCGCGGCCGCAGCCGCCGCCGGAGCGCCGACCACGCCGACGCGGGCAGAAAGGCGAGCAGCAGGCACGCCAGGACGGCCGCGGCCGAGACGGCCATCCCGGCCACGGCCAGGCGCTGCGGCGTCCATGTGAGGCTGACGCTGAACCGGGCGCCGCGTCCGGCGGCGCCCAGCGCCCGGAGGTCGGCCGTCGTCACCGGCCAGCCGTTGGCGAAGCCGTCCACCAGCTCGGGCCGGCCCAGTGTCACGGCGCGCGCGGTGGGCGGCGCGCCCGGGCCGGGGTGGGCGACGGCGTGCCACCCGGCGTCGTTGCTCTCGCCGAGGACGAGCTCGAAGGGCCGCCCGGTGCTCCGGACGGCCAGGGTCTCGGCGGTGGCCGAGCCCGCCCCCGACCGCACGGCAGGCGCCGGCCCGGGGACCGGGGCGGGGAGCGAGCGTGTCCCCGACGGTGTGCGCCCCGGTGTCGACGCCGAGACGGGCTCGGGCCCACCACCCGGTGCGGAGTCGAGCGTCAGCGCGTCGACGTTCCATCCGTCGCACCCGCCCGCGGCGGCGCACCCGGGACCGTTGCCGGCCGGTGTCGTCGCCAACGTCGATTCGACAACGTGGCGGCCGGCTCCGAGCCGAAGGCCGTGGGCGTCCTTCCCGCAGGCGGCGATGGCGACCTGGCCGTCCTGGAGGGCGGTGGCCGTGGGCCCGACCACCTCCACTGTCACCGGACGGCCGTCCACGGTCAGCAGGTTCGGCCGGCACGTGGCGGGCAGGAGGCCGGGGGGCGGTGGGACGCGCACGCCGGGGATGGCGACGGAGGCGACGCCGAGGGGGAGGTACTCGCTCTTGGAGCCGTTGGCCAGGCGCGCCCGCCGGAGCTTCACCCGGGCGAACGTGATGCGCAGGTCACGCCCGGTGACCGCCGGGAAGCTGAGCGGCACGGTCGCGGTGGCGCCGACCGTGGTGCTGCGCAGGATCGGCGGCAGGGTCACCGTGCGGGTCGTGGTCCGGCCGTCGGCAGGTGTGGTCGCCGACACGTCCACCACCGTGGGCACGGAGTGCCGGCGGTCGGCGACCAGCCGCAGCGTCAGGTGGTCGACGGTCACCGGTCGCGGCAGGTCGTACCGCAGCCAGGCACCGACGTCGTCCTTCCGGCCGAAGCCCGACTGCCACGTCCCGCCCGCCCCCGCCGGCCCGCCCGCCGTGCCGGCCAGGTCGCCTGTGAGCCGGCTGCTCGAGGCGGCGACGACCCCGGACCCTGTGGACCCGGGGACGCCCACGAGCCGCTCGATCTGGCTGTCGGAGAGGAAGGGCGAGAGCGTGGCGGTGCCCGAGATGGTGAAGGTGCGGGCGGTGGGGAGTGTGAACGAGCGGGAGAGGACGGTCTGGGGGTCGGTGCGGGCCGTGGTGTAGGGCGAGACCCGCCACCGTGTCATGGCGATCACCAGCCGGTCGTGGAGCGAGGCCCGGCCGGCGGCGGCGAGGAGGTCGGTCGGCATGCGGTCGACCTCCACCACGTGCTGGCCCGGCACCCGCACCTCGGCCAGCCCGACGGGGGTGCCGTGGTGTGAGCTGGTGGCGTCGATGGTGATGCGCAGGGTCCGGAAGGACCGGGCGGGGAAGGACAGCCGCTGGCCCGACGCCCGGCGTGAGGGGGCACCCAGGCGGCGGGTGACGGGGTGGGTGCCTGTGAAGGTGAGCGTGACCTTCGTGATGGACCGCTTGCGTGTCCCGTACTGGGGCTGGACGAGCGTGAGGTTCCCGGTGCGCACGGTGTGGCCGAAGGCGACCTGCCACCACTGGCCGTCCACGTCGGAGACGAACGTGCCCGTCTCCCAGGCGGTGCGCAGGTTGCCGTCGATGGCGCTGGCGGCGCGGTCCTCGGGGTCGTAGGCGACGGAGTTGCCGTAGGAGGAGGACGTGACACCCGCCGCGCCGATGAAGGTGGCGACGGTGCGGGCGCCCGCGGGGGCGCCCGGGAAGAGGTCGACCGGGGCGTCGTTGGGCGTGGCCGGCGGGGCCTGGCGGCCGGGTGCCTGGATCGCCCCGGCGTTGCCGGTGAGCGAGTTCCACCGGAAGCCCTGCTTGCGGTTGGAGTCGGTGACCACGAGCGTGGCGCCGTGGTGGACGAGGGCGCGGAGCTGTGCCCGGCGGGTGTCGAGGGTCCCGGCGTAGTAGATGGCGCTCATGGTGTCGAGCAGCCCTTGGCCCGCCAGGGTCTCGAGCCCGGTGGCGTCACCGGCCACGATCACCGCCCCGGCGTCGGACTCGGCCCGGGCGATCGGCCTCGGACGGCTCACCGTGTAGGTGGCGAGGGGTCTCGGCGGTGCGGCGCCCGTTGTCCCCGACAGCACCTCCGGGTCGACTGTGACGCGGGCCACCCGTTGGCCCGGGAGGCCGTAGGTGCGGGCGTCGGTGAGCCCGGGCGGCGTGCGGGCCAGGGTCCGGGCCAGTGTGCGGGCCGGGACCACCCCGTAGAGGGCGGAGCGCTGGTCGTACTCGACGAGGACGCTGCCCGCGCTCATGAGCCGGGCCATGGGGGCGAGCGCGGCGGGGTTGGCCACCGATGTCTGGATCGGGGCGTCGAGGGCGTAGAGCGTGTCGGCGGTGGCCATCGACCCCATGACCTGCTGCTCACGCGTCACGAAGGGACGGGTGAGGACGGCGGGCTGGGGCGTGTCGTTGGTGTCGCCCCAGGTGTAGGCGGCGAAGTCGTTGCCGGGGATGGCGAGCACCCTCGTGCCGTGGCCGGTGGCGTTCAAGGCGTGCAGCGCCGCCAGCTCGTAGCGGGGCAGCGAGGCGGGCTGGGTGAGGGGCGGGACGACCGCGGCGTCGCCGTTGAGCACCGCCGGGTTGTCGGCCACGACGAGGGCGGCCAGCGCCACCCCCGTCGCCACTCCCATCCACCCCACGCGGCGCCACACGGCGGAGACGGCGGCCCCGAGCAGCATCGCCAGTCCCAGGAGCACGAGCGGGGTCGCCCGGTCGGTGGAGCGCAGGGCCAGTCCGGCGGTGGTGTCCGACATGAAGGCCTCGAGCAGCCCGCCGACGGGGGTGGGGTGCGTGAAGGGGTAGGCCCCGACGGACAGGACGACCCCGACCACCACCAGGACGACGAAGTAGCCCCGGTGGCGCCAGCGCACGAGCAGCCCGGCGGAAAGGGCGAGCAGCGGCACGGCGTAGGACATGGCGACGAGCCACAGCCACCGGAGGTAGAGCACGGAGGACCGGGTCCACGGCCCCAGGCGGCCGCTGCCGTAGAAGTACCAGTAGCCGAGCCCCCGGAGCACCTCGATGGTGCTGGACGCTGAGCTGGTCGCCTGGACCGACTCGGTGTAGCGGAGGATGTCGACGCCGTAGCCGGCCTCGACCACCAGCCCGGCGATCCACCAGGCCGACGCCAGGACGGAGAGCGCCCCCATCTTGGCCAGGACGGCGGCGGCCTGGCGCCACGTGGCCTCGCGTCCGACGGCCACCGCCCACACCAGCCACAGGCAGGGGGCGAGGACCACGTAGACGATGGCGGTGGCGTTGATGCCGCTCACCGCGGCGACCACGAGGGCGAAGAGCGCCGGCATCCGCCAGCCCCCCCGGCGCAGGGCCAGCACGGCGAGGCCCACGAGCCACGGGAGGCCGGCCCACGGCAGGAGGATCACCGAGATCCGGCCCGAGTACTGGAGGAGGTAGGGCGAGAGCATGAAGGCGAGGGCCGCCACCGTGCGGCCCGGCCCGCGCAGCGCAAACGCCTTGCAGCAGAAGAGCACGCCGGCTCCGGCAGCGAAGAGGATGCCGCCGAGCCAGAGGCGCTGCGCGACCCAGACGGGCACGCCCAGCACGGAGGTGAGGGCGTAGTACGGCCCCATCGGGAAGAGGTAGCCGATGTACTGGTGGCTGGTCGTGCCGAGGGCGACTGTCGGGAGCCACATGGACGTGACCTGGGAGAGGAACCGCGTCGGGTCCAGGTAGAGGTAGGCCTTGGTGTCGGAGGAGACGACCCCGGCGTCCGCCGACACGAGGGGGACGAAGGCGAGCAGGGCGAGGAGGAGGTGCTCGAACGGCGGGGTCAGCCAACCCCGGTCCCGGGCGGCCGCCTGGTGACGCTGGCGGCTGCGTGATCGTGTCGCGGCGAGCGTCGTCATGGTGCACGGACCGGCGGCGGAGCGGTGCGGCACGGGGTGCGGGCACCTCCGGCGACGGAGTCGGGTGGGTAGTGTAAGCAGCTTGCCAGTCGGCCTGCGGCCGGCCTGCCCTGCCATCCCGAGGAGCAGCGTGATCTCGACGCACCCACGGCTGACCGGCGAGCGCCCACAGGAGGGCGTGACCCCCGACTCGCTGCTCGCGCTCCACGACGCCGGGTACCGGGCGGTGGTGGCCCGGCTCGGCCCTGGTCGGGTGGTGGACGTCGGGTGCGGGTCCGGGTTCGAGTCGGTCCGGCTCGGGGGGCCCGGCCGCCGGGTGCTCGGGGTGGACTACAGCCGGGAGGCGACGGCCGAGGCGCGGCGGAGGCACCGGGGCACGCTCGCCGTCGCCTGCTCGGACGCCGAGGCGCTGGGGCTGGCGACCGGCGCCTTCGACTGGGTCTGCTCGTCGCACCTCATCGAGCACTTCGCCGACCCGGCTGGCCATGCCGCCGAGCTGGCACGGATCTGCGCCGAGGAGGGCACCGCCTTCGTCCTGACGCCGAACGCCCCCGCCGATTTCGAGAACCCGTTCCACCTGTGCCTGTTCGACCCGACCGGGCTGGCGGCGCTGCTGGGGCGGTTCTTCGAGGAGGTCTGGGTCGGCGGGGTGGACGCGCCTGCGCCCGTCAAGGCCGACTTCGCTGCCCGCCGGGCCAAGGCGGCGCGGCTCCTGGCCCTGGACGTGCTGGACCTTCGTCATCGGATGCCGCGCCAGTGGTACGTGGCCGTCTACACCCGCCTGCTCCCGGTGGCGTACCGGTTGCTCGCTCGGCGCGACAGCGGAGGGGCCACCGGGATCACGGCCGACGACTGGTTCGTGACCGAAGCGGCGGACCCCACGACGCTCGTCCTGTTCGCCGTCTGCCGGGGGCCGCGGCGGGAGCGGGAGGACCGGTCGGACCGGCGGGTCCGGCCGGACCCTCGGGACCGGCGGGCGCCCTGATGCGGGTGGTCGGCCTGACCGGGGGCATCGGGTCGGGCAAGAGCGCCGTCTCGGCGCTGCTGGCCGCCCACGGCGCGGCCGTCGTCGACGCCGACGAGATCGCGCGGGAGGTGGTGGCGCCGGGCGGCCCCGCCTACGAGCCGCTCGTCGCCCGGTTCGGCCCGGGCATCCTCGCAGAGGACGGGACGATCGACCGGCCGGCCTTGGCCGCCGCCGCCTTCGGCGACCCCGCCGCCGTCGCCGATCTCAACGCCATCACCCACCCGGCGATCGGGCTGGTGATGGCCGAGCGGCTGGTTGCCCTGGCGGCCCGGGGCGACGTGGCGGTGGCCGTGGCGGTGATCCCGCTCCTCGCCCGCCGCCACGTGGAGGGCCTGGGGCTGGCGGCGGTGGTCGTGGTCGACTGCCCGACGGAGGTGGCCGTCGAGCGCCTGGTCCGGCTCCGCGGGATGCCCGAGGCGGACGCCCGTGCCCGGCTGGCGGCCCAGGCGTCGCGCCAGGAGCGGCTGGCGCTGGCCGACTACGTCGTGGACAACTCGGGCTCGCCGGAGGAGCTGGCGGCGCGGGTGGACGCCTTGTGGGCCTGGCTCCGGGGGCTCGAGGGCGACGGCTGAGGCGCGCCCTGCCGCCGTGTCGCACCCGGCCGGTACGATCGACGCGTGCCTCGGCTGGAAGTGGTGTCGTCGTTCCGCCCGGCGGGAGACCAGCCCACGGCGATCGCGGCGCTGGCCGACGGCGTGCAGCGGGGTGACCGCTACCAGACCCTGCAGGGCATCACGGGGAGCGGCAAGACGGCCACCATCGCCTGGACGATCGAGGCGGTCCAGCGCCCGACGCTCATCATCGAGCCGAACAAGTCACTGGCGGCGCAGCTCTCGTCCGAGCTCCGCTCGCTCTTCCCCCACAACCGGGTGGAGTACTTCGTCTCCTATTACGACTACTACCAGCCCGAGGCGTACCTCCCGACGACCGACACGTACATCGAGAAGGACTCGTCCATCAACGACGAGATCGACCGCCTCCGGCACGCCGCCACCTCGTCGCTGTTGATGCGGCGCGACGTGATCGTCGTGGCCTCGGTGTCCTGCATCTACGGGCTGGGCTCGCCCGACGAGTACCGCGGCCGCATCCTGGGCGTGCGGGTGGGCGAGCAGGTGGACCAGCGGGCATTGCTGCGCAGCCTGGTGGACCTGCAGTACTCGCGCAACGACGCCAACCTCGTGCGCGGCACGTTCCGGGCCCGGGGCGACACCGTGGAGGTGCACCCGGCGTACGAGGAGACGGCGCTGCGCATCGAGCTCTTCGGGGACACGGTGGAGCGGATCGTGCCCTTCGACGTGCTCACCGGCGAGATGGGGGACGAGCTGGAGGACGTGGTGGTGTTTGCCGCCACCCACTACGTGGCCGGCGACGAGACGGTCCAGCGGGCCATCGGATCGATCGAGGTCGAGCTCCGGGAGCGGCTGGCGACGTTCCAGCGGGAGGGCAAGCTCCTCGAGGCCCAGCGGCTCCGGGCCAGGACCGAGCACGACCTGGAGATGCTGGCGGAGACCGGGATCTGCTCGGGGATCGAGAACTACAGCCGGCACCTCGACGGCCGGCAGCCAGGCGAGACCCCGTTCACGCTGCTCGACTTCTTCCCCAAGGACTTCCTCGTCGTGATCGACGAGAGCCACGTGGCCGTCCCGCAGCTCCACGGCCAGTGGGCGGGTGACCGCTCCCGCAAGGAGGTGCTCGTCGAGCACGGCTTCCGGCTCCCCTCGGCCCTCGACAACCGGCCGCTGCGGTTCGAGGAGTTCATCGAGCGGGTGCCCCAGGCGATCTTCATGTCCGCGACGCCGGGCCCGTTCGAGCTCGAGCACTCGGCCCAGGTGGTGGAGCAGGTCATCCGGCCCACCGGGCTCGTCGACCCCGAGGTGGTCGTCCAGCCGACCCGGGGCCAGATCGACGACCTCATGGCCCGCATCGAGGACGCGGTGGCCAAGGGGGGCAGGGTGCTCGTCACCACCCTCACGAAGAAGATGGCCGAGGACCTGACCGACTACCTCTCCGAGGCCGGCGTCCGGGTGCAGTACCTGCACTCGGACATCGACACGATCACCCGGGTGGAGATCCTGCGGGAGCTGCGCTTGGGGACGATCGACGTCGTCGTGGGCATCAACCTCCTGCGGGAGGGGCTGGACCTGCCCGAGGTGTCCCTCGTGGCCGTGCTGGACGCCGACAAGGAGGGGTTCCTTCGGTCCGCCTCCTCGCTCATCCAGACCATGGGCCGGGCGGCCCGCAACGTGGACGGCCGCGTCGTCCTCTACGCCGACACGATCACCGACTCCATGCGCGAGGCCGTTGCCGTGACCCAGCGGCGGCGGCAGCTGCAGACGGCGTACAACGCCGAGCACGGGATCGACCCGCAAACGGTGCGCAAGGCCGTCACCGACATCCTCGAGCGCCTCCGGGGCAGCGCCGACGGCACCAGCCGGGCCAAGCGGAGCCGGGCCGACGTCCGTTCCAACAGGGCCGCCCGCACGGTGCGGACCCGGGCAGCGGTCGGCGGCGGGGGCTGGGCCCCGGGCGCGCCCACGCCGGTGCTCTCACCCGAGCTGGAGGAGCTGGCGCAGCACCTGGAACTGGAGATGCAGGCGGCGGCGAAGGAGCTCCGGTTCGAAGAGGCCGCCCTCCTGCGGGACGAGCTGGCGGCGATCCGCCAGGGGGCGGTCGTGGCGGAAGACGCCGGGAGCGCACCGGCCCCGGCCTAGAGTTGGCTCCCGGGCGGGGCTCGTGCCGCCCCATGCCGCCCTCAGAGGGAGTCGATCGCCACCACCATGACCTCCACCAACGTTGACGACGCCCGGACCCCGGGCGGAGAGGCCACCAGCGTGCTCGTCGGGCGGTCCGCCGATCTGCCGGCGGAGACGCTCGTCGACGCGGTGGCCGCCCAGGTGCAGAGCCGTCCGGATGCTGCGGCAGTGGAGGGCGACGGCCCCACGCAGACGTACGCCGAGCTGTGGCAGCACGCCGGCCGGATGGCCGAGGCGCTTGCCGAGGCCGGCGTGGGCGCCGGGGACCAGGTGGCGATCTGGGCCACGCGGACGGCTCCGGTGGTGGCGGCGGCACTGGCGACGATGGCCCTCGGCGCGGCGTACGTGCCGATCGACCCGACCTACCCGGCCGCCCGCGTGCGCCGCATCCTCGAGGTCGGGAAGCCCAAGGTGATGGTGTGCGCGGACCCCAACGCGCTGGCCGGGAGCCTTCCCCGGGGCGTGGCCACGGTGGACACCCACGCCGGCCCGCGCGAGGGCGCCCCCCTCACCCCGGCGGCGTCGCCCGAGGGGGTCGCCTACACGGTGTTCACCACCGGCTCGACGGGCCTGCCCAAGGGCGTCCTCGTCGGCCACCGGGCCCTGGTCAACTACCTGGGCTGGGCCCGGGAGCTGACGGACTTCGAGGCGGGGGACGCCACCCCCTGCTTCGCCAGCCTGGGCTTCGACCACGCCGTGACCTGCCTGTGGTTGCCGCTCATGGTCGGTGGCTCCGTCCAGCTGATCCCCGACAGCTGGGACCCCCGCCCGTGGCTGGCGCGGCGCGAGCGGCCCTTCGCCTTCGTGAAGATCACCCCGTCCCACGTGAAGCTGTTCGAGCGGATCGCCCGGCCGGACTACCGAGCCATCACCCGGACGGTGATGTTCGGCGGCGAGCGGCTGGACGCCGCCCTCGTCGCCAGCCTGGGTGAGCGGCTCTCGGGTGTGCACCTGCTCAACCACTACGGCCCGACCGAGGCCACGGTGGGCTGCACCGCCTTCCGCTTCGACGCCGCCGTTCCGCTGTGGGACGGCCCGCTCCCGATCGGCACGCCGGTGTGGAACTCCCGGGCCTACGTGGTCGACGCAGACCTCCAGCCGGTGCCCGTGGGCGAGGAGGGCGAGCTGGTGCTGGCGGGGGCATGCGTGGCCGACGGGTACCTCGGCGGGGACGCAGCCGACCGCGACCGGTTCCTCGACGAGTCGACCCTGGGCGGCGCCGACGGCACGGCCGCCCGCGCCTACCGCACCGGGGACCTGTGCGCGGTGCGCGACGGCCAGCTCAACTACCTGGGCCGGCTGGACGAGCAGGTCAAGGTGCGCGGGCACCGGATCGAGATCGCGGAGGTGCGCGACCTGGCCGTGTCGGTCCAGGGGGTGAGCGACGCCGCCGCCACGGTCAGCCAGAAGGGCCTCGGCGGTCTGGAGCTGTTCGTGGTGGCCGACGCGGCGGACCGGGACCTCGTCGGTCGGGTGCTCGAACGCCTGCGGGCCGAGCTTCCCGCGGCTGCGGTGCCAGAGCGGGTCTTCGTCGTGCCTAACCTGGTGGTGAACGCCCACGGCAAGTGGGATGCGGCGGAGACCCGTGCCGTGGCCGAGCGCATCGCCGCCGAGGCGGCAGCGTCGGTCGAGGCGGCCGGTGACGGAGACGGCGGAAGGTCGCCGGAGGGAGGTGTGCAGGCGTCATGAGCACGATCGAGACCAAGGGGACCGTCGGGACGGCCGAGCGGCGGCCGGCGCCGACGCTCGTCTGCGTCGACTGCGGGTCGACGGAGCAGGACCTGTCCGGGCGCTGCCTCGCCTGCCGCGGCCTGGTCGACGCCGCCTACCCGGGGCGCTCGGCTGCGCTGCAGCCGGGCGACTCCGACGCGTTGGAGACCTACTGGGACCTCCTGCCGATCGGGTCGCGCGCCTCGTGCCGGATCGCCATCGAGCCCACCCCGACCATCCTCCTCACCGAGCTGGACGGGGTGCCGATCTGGGCCAAGGTGGAGGGTGTCCTGCCCACCGGGTCGACGAAGGACCGGCTGATCGCCGTGTCACTGCCCCTCATGATCGAGCGGGGCATCGAGCGGTTCGTCTTCAGCTCCACCGGCAACACCGCTGCCGCCTATGCGTGGGGGCTCCAGCGCTACCCCGAGCTGTCGGCCCGCGTGTACGTCTCCGAGGACGTCCCCGCCAGCCAGCTGGGCGACCCCACGCCCCGCATGGAGATCGTGCGGGTCCAGGGCGACTACGTGGAGGCCGGGAACCGGTCGAGGTCCGAGCTGCAGCCCGGCGAGGCGCCCGAGGGCGGCTTCTTCAACCTGGGCCGCCGCGAGGGGGCCAAGCTCGCCTACCTGGAGGCTTTCGACGACGTCGCGCGGGCCGGCGGCCGTGTCGACACGGTGGTGCAGGCGGTGGCGAGCGGCCTGGGCATCGTGGCTGCGGCACGCGCCAGCGAGCAGAGTGCCGCCGTCCGGTCCTGGGGGCGGGGCCCTCGGCTGTTCTGCGCCCAGCAGACGAGCTGCTCGCCCATGGTGAAGGCCTACCGGGCGGCCCTCAACGGGAGCAACGACCGGGTGACGGAGACGATGCCGGCCGGCCTGGCCGCCGCCATCCTCCTCGGGGACCCGTTCTCCAGCTTCGACTACGTGGCCCGGGCGGCCCGGGAGTCCGACGGAGGCTTCGTGGACGTGACCTCGTCGGAGATCGCCGCCGCGCTGCAGCGGCACCGCCACGAGGTGCCCCTGGGGGACTCGGCGGCGGTGGCGCTGGCCAGCGTGTACCGGATGTGGGAGCAGGGCGACCTGCGAGGGTCGGAGGGCGTGCTCGTGGCCCTCACCGGCGGACCGGGGCGGTGAGCGCGGCCCGGTGACCGAAGACGAGCTCTACGACCGGCTGCGGGCGTTCCTGCGCGAGCGCCGGCCGGACCTTCCGGGCGAGATCGAGCCCGGCACCCAGCTGTGGCAGGCGGGGTACCTCGACTCCTTCGGCCTGATCGAGGCCATCGCCTTGCTCGAGGAGCTGACGGGGCACCCCATCGAGGTGGGGGCCGACGACCTTCCCAGCTTCTTCACCATGGAGGGCATGTTCCAGCGGTTCGTGGCCCCCGACGCGGCCACCCGCTGATCCGGAGGCGAGCGCCCGGGCGAAAGCGCCCGGGCCGCCCACCAGGGAGGACCACGCCCGCCACCGACATCCCGCCCGCCCGGCCGGCGCTCCCGTCCCGGGCCGGCCCTGGACCCGTCCCGTGACCCGTCCCGTGCCGGAGTATTGACAGAATCCTCTCGAGAGAACAGTATCGAGAGATGGCTAGCGAGACTGAGGAGACAGGAGGGGCCGAGCGGCCGACCACCGGGCAGGAGGCGCTGCCCGAGTTCCGCCAGATCTCCGACGCTCAGACGATGCGGGCGCTCGCCCACCCCGTGCGCCTCGCCCTCATGGAGGCGTTGGGGCTCCAGGGCCCCATGACGGCGACGGAAGCCGGGGAGCGCATCGGCGAGTCGCCGACGACCTGCTCGTTCCATCTGCGCCAGCTGGCGAAGTACGGGTTCGTGGAAGAGGCCGGCAGGGGGAAGGGCCGGGCACGCCCCTGGCGGTTGACCGGCATCGGAATGCGGCTCTCGGCCGGGGAGGACAGCGAGTCCGAGCTGGCGCTGGCGGCGGTGACGCACCTCTTCCGGGAGCGGGCGCTGACCCGTTACCGCACCTGGCTCGAGGGCCGGGGCTCGTACCCGCGCCCGTGGCGCGAGGCAGCCGAAGAGAGCCAGTACGTCTTCTATCTCACCGCCGAGGAGCTGGATGCGCTCTCGGAGGAGCTCTACCGCCTGCTCGCCCCACGGTTCCGGGAGCGGCTGACCGATCCCTCGACCCGGCCGCCCGGCGCCATCGCCGTCGAGATGCTCGTCCTGTCCTACCCCGTCGAGCCGGCACCGGGCGAGGCCCGAGCCGGGTCGCCGGAGGACGGGGCGTGACGGTGTCCCGCGGCCTCTCCCCCTTGCGGCACCGGGGGTTCCGATGGCTGGCCGGGGGCCAGCTGACCTCCAACGTGGGCGACGCCTTCTACGCCGTCGCGCTGCCGTGGTACGTCCTCGCGCACCACGGCGGGGCGCTGCTGCTCGGCACGGTCCTCGCCGCCTACGGCGTGCCCCGCACCGTGCTCATGGCCGTAGGGGGTCACGCCTCGGACCGCTGGCGGCCCTGGACCGTCATGATGGCGGCCGACGCCGTCCGGGCGGTTGCGGTGGCCGCCATGGCCGCGGTGGCCGTCGCCGGCCCCGCCAGCACGACCTTCCTCGTCCCCGTGGCGGTGGTGCTGGGCGCGGGGGAAGGACTCTTCCTCCCGGGCTCGTTCGCCATCGTCCCGTCCCTCCTGCCCGACGAGGACCTCCAGGCCGGCAACGCCCTCACGTCCGGCGGGACCCAGCTGGCAAGCTTGGCCGGCCCGGCCGTCGGCGGGGTGGTGGTCGCCCTGGCCGGTCCGGGGCCGGCGTTCGCCGTCGACGCCGCCACGTTCGTGGTCTCGGCGCTGACGCTGCTGGCGATCCGCGCCCAGCAGCGAGCCCCGGCGCCTGCGGTCCCGGCGCCTGCGGTCGCCCCGGCGCGGGCAGGGTCGCCGCCTCCGGGGGGAGCGTCGGGGGCGCCCGGGCAGCCCGACGTGGCCGTGGCCGTGGCCGAGGAGGGCGAGGGCGAGGGCGGAGGCGAGGGCGAGGTCCCCACTCTCCGGCGGCTGCTCGCCTCCGAGCGCGTCCTCCAGCTCATCCTGCTCGTCACCTTGGCCGCCAACCTCGGCATGGGAGGCTTGAGCGAGGTGGCGCTCCCGGCGCTGGCGCACGGCCCGTTCCACGCCGGCGCCGGCGGGTACGGGGGGCTCATCGCCGCCTTCAGCGTCGGCGCCCTGGCCGGCACCCTGCTGGCCGGGCAGGGCCGGCGGCTGGCCCGACCGGCGGTCGGCGCGTCAGTCGCCTTCCTGCTCGAGGGAGCCCTGATGGGGGTGATCCCGTACCTCGGCGGCGCCATGCCGGCGGCGGCCGCGCTGGTCGTGATCGGGGCCTTGAACGGCTTTGGGAACATCGTCACCCTCACGGCCTTTCAACGGTGGGCGCCGCCGGCGCTGATGGGGCGGCTGATGGGCCTGCTCATGCTCGGGAGCTTCGGCGCCTTCCCCGTCTCCGTCGCCGTCAGCGGCGCGATCGTCCGGGCGTGGGGACCGGCGGTCTTCTTCCCGGCCGCCTCGGTGCTCCTGGTGGCGGCCGTGCTGGTGGGCCTCTCCCAGCCGTCGTGGCGGGCGTTCGGTGCCGAGGGTTCCCCCCTGGCGGGCGCGGGGCTGGAAGGGGCGCCGTCGTGCGAGGTGGCGAAGCCCTAGGAGACCACTGAAGTAGTTGCCGCTCGATTCGAAGTAGTTGCCGCTCGATTCGCGATCTGCGGGCCGGTGGGCGAGAATTGGCCATGGCGCTCGGTCGTTCGAATGTCCAACCCCGCTTCGAG